>JAFLRY010000029.1 GCA_022511205.1 Eubacterium sp.
CCAAAGGTATATCAATAACGCGTTAGGAAAGTTAAGAAACAGGAAGGCAAAACGCTTTCCTGTTTTTCTATTAATTGTTATTTAAAAATCTATTCATTTACTTGTAAATATGCTCTCTGTGTGCTAAAATTTTCAGTGAAAAGGAGAGATTCTCTATGATTTTAAATAGAACGCTATGCAGAAAAGCACTGTCTGCTTTCCTTGCTGTTATGATGATTATATCTACGTTTTTGTTTACCGGAATAATGGCTATTGCCGAGGAAAACGGTGAGATTGAAAACACCTTGCTGCCAACGCCTATGATCACTTCATTGGTTAATACCGAATACGGAATTGAGATAGGTTGGAAAGAGGTAGAGGGAGCAGAAAAGTATAGGGTTTTCTATAGGATCGATGGCGACGATTGGGTGATTGCGGGAGATACTGAGGAAACAAGCTATACTTGGACTGACGTAAAAAGCTCAATAGAGTATATTTTCACTGTTTGCTGTATTAATGAGGACGGCTCTGATAATACAAGCGAATACGATTCTGAAGGCTTGAGTATAACTTATATTTCAGTGCCAAAACTGATTTCCGTCTCCAATTCCGCAACAGGCGCGAAGATCAGCTGGCAAAAGGTGGAGGGCGCTGAAAAGTACAGGGTTTTCTATAAGACCGGAGATGACGTTTGGCATAAGGTCGGCGATACTGAGGACACAAGCTTTATCTGGACTAAGGCAAAGAGCGGTACTAAATATGTTTTCACGGTTCGCTGTACCACTGCTGACGGAGCGCACTACACGAGCGCTTACGATCCAACCGGGCTGAGCCTTGATTACGTAGCCGCGCCGAAGATATCCCTTGCCGCTACGGCAGACAGTATCCAGATCAATTGGAATGCGGTCAAGGGCGCTTCCAAGTATAGAGTGTTTTATTTAAACAAATCCGGCGGCTGGACGCGATTGGCAGTTACTTCCTCAACGAGCTACACTTATAAGAAGGTTCAGCCGGGCGAGAAATATACCTTTACCGTCAGGTGCTTGGATAAAGACGGAGAAACATATATCAGCAGCTATGATCCGAAAGGGCAGACCGTTACTTACGTGGAAGCGCCAAAGCTGAAAAGTGTTTCCAACGGCTCTAAGGGCGTTAATATCAGCTGGGGCAAGGTTAAAAATGCTGAAAAATACAGGGTTTTCTATAAAACAGGCAATGGAAAATGGACGAAAATAGCTGATACAACATCAACAAGCTACACCTGGAAGGAAGCTAAAAGCGGTACGAATTACACTTTTACGGTTCGTTGTGTAAACAGTGACGGCGGCTCTTATGCAAGCCCTTATATCAGCAAGGGAATGAGCCTTAAATACATAGCCGCGCCAAAGCTTTCCTCCGCGCTCAGTACTGCTTCAGGTGTTAAGATCACATGGGGGAAGGTAAGCGGTGCCGCAAAATACAGAGTATTCTATAAAATAGGAAACGGAAAATGGGTAAGGCTTGCCGATACCGCTTCCACGAGTTACACATGGAAAGAAGCTAAAAAAGACACCAAGTATGTATTTACCGTTCGCTGTATCAGCAGTGACGGTAAGACCTACACAAGCGGCTATAACGGCTCGGGAATGAGCATCTCATATTTCCCAAATCCGAAATTAAGCTCTGTTACCGCCAATAATGACGGAATAATTATCAAATGGAATAAAGTTTCCGGCGCGGCGCAGTACCGAGTATATTATAAAATCGGCAGCGGAGGCTGGACGAAGATCGCGGATACCGCATCCACAAGCTATACGTGGAAGGGCGGCAAGAGCGGTACGAAGTATGCATTTACGGTAAGATGTGTATCAAGCGACGGCAAAACTCACACCAGCGGATATGATGTTGACGGCAAAAGCTTTAAATTTATTGCCACTCCTGAAATTTCATCTGTTTCAGCTAAAAGTAACGGAATAGTTATCAAGTGGGGCAAGGTGGCAGGCGCGGAAAAATACAAGGTTTTCCGCAAAATGGGAAACGGCAGTTGGATTTCGATAGGAACAACTGCTTATACAAACTTCACTGATATTCAAGCGAATAAAGGAATAACGTATACTTACACCGTTCGTTGCACTGATTTAAAGGGCAACTACACCAGCGGTTACGATACGAAGGGCCTAAGTGCTGAGGCTGTTTCAAATCCGTCCAATTCAAGCGATATGATTGAAGTAGCAAAGAAGGAGTTGGGTTATACCGGGGGCAAAAAATACTGGTCTTGGGCGGGTTACACGAGCCGTGTGCCGTGGTGTAATATTTTCGTTACGTGGTGCGCCGATCAGCTTGGCTACTATGAATCCGGCAGAATGCCGCTTATTCAATGGCCGAAAGATTCAGTGGTTTGGTTTAAGGATAGGGGCCTTTTCAAAAACAGCAGCTATATTCCGAAGCCGGGGGATCTCATCTATTTCGTACGCTACGATGAAACCCAGCCCTATCATATCGGCATGGTTGAAAAATACGAAAACAATACGGTCTATTGCATAGAGGGAAATTCGAAAGACGTTGTAAAGAGGATATCCTACCCTCACGACAGCAAAAAGATTTACGGCTACGCAACGCCTGATTACGGACACAATTAATTTTAAATAAAAAACAGGAAGGGCTTGCCTTCCTGTTTTTTTATCAGCCTTTTATTTTTTCCTTATCAATATGCCGCTGAAGCTCTTTTTTGATTTTCTTTAAAGTGCCTTTTGTTGTCAGCCCGATGTCGACCGTGGTGACCGTTCCCGTATTCGTGGTTATGATTATCAGTGCGTGTCGGTCAACGAAATTTTTGCTGAGGCTTGCCGAGGTATCGTGATAAAATTCCACCTCGCTGATGCTTTCGTAGGCGAAAATGTTTTTATCGTCAATGCCGTTAAACTCAAACTCGTCATCGAAAAACAGAACGCCGTTTTTCAAAATCTCCCGCGTTACAAGTACGCCGATAATAATGGCGAATACCTCTATAACGGCAAAGAATATGACCGCCGCGGACTGCGCTGAAATAATTTTTTTTACAGCAAACACGCCGAAGCCTAAAACGGCAATATCAAGCGCCGCGATCACCGCAAGAGTGATGGGGGACAGTATTCTTATAAATTTATGCTTCATTTATAACGATCCTCCTGGAAGTTGTTTATTATTTCACAGTCTGAAATTTCAAATTCTCTGCCGCTGAGGTAATCGAGAATACCCGCGTTTTTAATATTAAACACCAGCTTATAGCTGCAAAGCGCCTGCCTTGATCTGCCGTGTCTGTCGCCGTACTTTCCGTCGTCTACTATCGGGTGACCGAGATGGGCAAGGTGGGCTCTGATCTGGTGAGTTCTTCCCGTTTTTAAATCTATTTCAAGGAGCGATATATTATTACGGCTTTCAAGCACTTTGTACCGGGTGATTATTTTTTTTGAGCCCTCAAATTCAGTATCCGAAACCGTTACCATATTCTTTTTTTCGTCCTTGGAAAGGTAGGCGGTGAGCGTGTCGCTCTCCCTTTTCGGCTTGCCGTGAACGGCAGTGATATAGTATTTTTCTATCTCGCGGGATTTGATTTTTTCGTTGAGAATTCTAAGCGATTCCGCGTTTTTCGCGGCGATAACGATTCCGCTTGTGTTTCTGTCTATCCTATTGGCAAGGGAGGGGGTGAAAGTACTGCTTTCCTCCGGGGTCCATTCGCCTTTTTCGTAAAGATAGCGCTTAACGCGGGAAATGAGCGTGTCTACGTACTCGTTGCCGTCAGGGTGGCAGAGAAGCCCTGTTTTTTTATTCAGAAGAATAATGTTATCGTCCTCATAAACGATGTCAAGCCGCCTTGAAGCGCCTGTAAAATCATAATGCTTGGGCTTTTCCTCAAGTACGTCGTCCTTTAAATAAAGCTCGATAACGTCGCCCTCGTTCAAAACGGCGTTTGGTTCGGTGCGCTTTTTATTAACTTTAATGTTCTTTTTTCTGATTTCCTTATACATTAACGATTTGGGAAGCTTGGGAAAGGTTTTAAGAATAAACTTATCCACCCGCTGGCCCGAATCGTTTTGCGTTATGGTAAAACTTTTCATAGCCTAATTATATAATATCGCTTGCAAAAAGTAAATAATGTGTTAAAATAAACTGATTAAGCAATTTTAAGGAAAATATTCGTATGGACCGTTTCAAACTTGTAAGTGAATATAAGCCCACGGGCGACCAGCCGGAGGCAATTTCAGCCCTCGTTAAAGGCGTTTTGAGGGGCGATAAAGAGCAGACCTTAATGGGTGTAACCGGCTCGGGAAAAACCTTTACGATGGCGAATATCATCGCTCAGGTAAACAGACCCACTCTGGTGCTTGCTCATAATAAAACCCTTGCGGCGCAGCTTTGCTCCGAGTTCAGGGAGTTTTTTCCCGAGAACGCCGTTGAGTATTTCGTTTCCTATTACGATTACTATCAGCCCGAGGCGTACGTTCCAACCACCGATACTTATATTGAAAAGGACAGCGCCGTTAACGAGGAGATAGACAAGCTCCGCCACAGCGCCACTGCCGCGCTTTCCGAGCGCCGGGACGTAATCATAGTTGCTTCCGTATCCTGCATTTATTCCATCGGCGACCCGATAGATTACCGTAATATGGTTATTTCTTTAAGAACGGGAATGGAATACGGCAGAGACGATTTAATATTAAAGCTCGTATCAATTCAGTACGAGAGAAATGATATAAATTTCGTGCGAAACAAATTCAGAGTTCGCGGCGATTCCCTTGAGATTTTCCCCGCGGGATCAAGCGGAAGCGCTATCCGCGTTGAGTTTTTCGGCGACGAGATAGACAGAATCTGCGAGATCAATCCCCTCACAGGCAAGGTGGAGGGAATACTTTCCCACGTAGCGATCTATCCCGCTTCCCACTACGTTATCGGTCAGGAAAAGCTGAAGGTCGCGCTTGACAGGATATATAACGAGATGTGTGAGCGCGTTGCTTACTTTGAGGAGCGCGGCAAGCTCCTTGAGGCTCAAAGAATTAAGGAACGCACGATGAACGATATCGAAATGCTCCAGGAAACGGGCTTTTGCAAGGGAATTGAAAACTATTCCGCCGTTATGAGCAACAGAAAGCCGGGCGATCCGCCCTTTACGCTGATCGATTATTTCCCCGATGATTTTCTTCTTTTCTGCGATGAGAGCCACGTTATGCTGCCGCAGGTAAGGGGTATGTACGGCGGAGACAGAAGCAGAAAAGCAAGCCTTATCGAATACGGCTTCAGACTTCCTTCGGCCTTTGATAACAGACCGCTTCAGTTTGACGAATTCTACAGCAAGGTAAATCAGGTGATATTCACCTCCGCAACACCGGGAGACTTCGAAAAGAACTGTTCAACGCAGGTGGTAGAGCAGATAATCCGACCCACGGGCTTGCTTGATCCTATCATCACAGTTAAGCCCACAGAGGATCAGATGGACGATCTCGTTTCCGAGATCAATATCCGCGTTGAGCGAAAGGAAAGGGTACTTGTTACTACGCTTACCAAGGCTATGGCGGAGGATCTGACCGCTTACCTTGAGGGCTTCGGCATAAAGGTGCGCTATATGCACCACGACGTTGATACGATAGAGCGAATGGAGATCATTCGTGATCTTCGTCTCGGCGAATTTGACGTGCTGGTTGGTATCAACCTGCTTCGTGAGGGCCTCGATATTCCCGAGGTTTCCCTCGTTGCGATCATCGATGCCGATAAAGAGGGCTTCCTGCGTTCCGAGACCTCATTGGTGCAGACCATCGGGCGTGCCGCGCGAAACGCCAACGGCGAGGTAATAATGTATGCGGACAGCGTTACTCCTTCTATGGAGCGCGCCATTTCGGAGACTTTCCGTCGCAGAAGCCTGCAGGAAAAATATAACGAGGAACACGGGATCGTTCCCGAAACGATCAAGAAAAACATTCGCCGGGTGCTTGAGATCACCTCTAAAGAAAAGATCGAGGGCAGAAGCAAGAAGCGCTTGTCAAAGAAAGATCGCGAGGCGCTTATCGTCAGCCTGACGAGAGAGATGAAGGAAGCCGCCAAGATGCTGGAATTCGAGCATGCGGCATATTTGAGAGACAAGATAAAGGAATTAAAGGAAGAAAATTAGTTTAATGCTTAAATTATTTAAAGATAAGGGCTTTTGGAAAACGTCGCTGGCGCTTGCCGTTCCGGTGGCGCTTCAGAATATGCTTACCAGCTCCTTCACCCTTGCGGATACGCTTCTCGTCAGCCAGCTGGGGGACGTAGCGCTGTCATCCGTAGGTATGGTTGGTCAGTGGGGCTGGCTTATGACGATGGTGTTCTTCGGCTTCTCGTCCGGCACAACGGTGTTCGTTTCCCAGTTCTGGGGCATTAAGGACATAAAGAGAATACGAAAAACCTGTGGTATCGCCCTCGCTTCGGTGCTTGCCGTGTCGGGAATATTCACAACAATAGGCTTGGCTTTTCCAACCTGCGTTATCAGAATGTTTAATTCCGATCCGCAGATAATCGCGGAGGGAACGAAGTATCTTACGGTCGTTGCCTATTCCTATGTTGCAATTGCCATAACGAACATTCTAAGCACCGTGCTTCGCTCCGTTGAAAAGGTAAAGCTGCCGATGTACGTTTCGGCGTTTACCACCGTATTAAATATTTTTCTCGATTACTGTATGATATTCGGCAAGTGCGGTTTCCCTGAAATGGGCGTGAGAGGCGCTGCACTTGCAACCTCAGTATCCGCTTGGGCGGGCGTTGCCATGATCGTTTTGATATCACTGGTCGAAAAAAATATACTGATCGCCCGTTTCAGCGAGTTCTTCAGATTTTCCTTTGATCAGTTTAAGGAGTTTTACAAAAAGGCTCTGCCCGTTGTTTTCAACGAGAGTATGTGGGGCGCGGGCAATTTCGTGTTCAATCTGATTTTCGCGAATATGGGATATGCGTATTTCGCGTCGCTCACCATATTAAGAAGCTTTGAAAACATCGCCTTCGTATTCTTTATCGGGCTTGGCAGTGCCTGCAGTGTTATGATAGGCAAGTCCGTAGGCAAAGGAAAAATAGAGCGCGGTATTGAGGATTCGAAGCGATTTGCAATACTCGTGCCTGTTGTATCGGTATTCGTCGGAATACTTATCCTGATCTTCAGAAGACAGCTTATAGGTATATTCAATATGGGCAGCAACATAAGCGATATAACGCTGAACACGGCAATGATCATTATGGCAATATACGCCGTTGAAATGCCGGTTAGGAATATACAGTATATACAGATAGTCGGTATTTTCCGCTCGGGCGGAGACACGGTAACAGGCGTTAAATTTGATTTGTCTACGTTGTGGCTGCTGTCAATTCCCGCAACGCTGATCGCGGTATATATCATAAAAGTGCCGTTCGTGATCGCTTTTGCGGTTATGTATATTTTTGATGATTATCCCAAAATGATACTATGCCTCAGATATTACCGCTCGCTGAAATGGCTGAAGCCTGTAACGGAAGAGGGAAGAGCGGCGCTTGAGGAATTTAAAAAGCAACAGGTGATGAAATGATAAAAAACATAATTATTAAAGGTGCGAGAGAACACAATTTGAAAAATATAGACGTGGAAATACCAAGGGACAGCCTCGTTGTTTTCACGGGGCTTTCAGGCTCGGGTAAATCAAGCCTTGCCTTTGACACGATCTATGCCGAGGGGCAGAGGAGATACGTTGAAAGCCTTTCCTCCTACGCCCGCCAATTTTTGGGGCAAATGGAAAAGCCGGATGTGGACTATATTGAGGGACTCAGCCCGGCAATATCCATAGATCAGAAAACTACTTCTAAAAACCCGCGTTCAACCGTTGGCACCGTAACGGAGATTTACGATTACTTAAGACTTCTGTATGCCAGAATCGGTATACCTCATTGCCCCGTTTGCGGCAGGGAGATATCCCAGCAGACGATAGACCAGATCGTTGATAAAATCCTTTCTTATCCCGAAAAAACGCGCATACAGATCATGGCTCCCATCATCAGGGGCAGAAAGGGCGAATACGTTAAGGAGCTTGACGATATCAGGAAAAAAGGCTTCGTGCGCGTAAGAGTGGACGGAAGCATTTACGATCTCTCCGAAGAGATCAAAATGGATAAAAACAAGAAGCACTACATTGAGGTTGTAGTTGACCGTCTCGTTGTATCGGAAAGCATCAAAAGCCGCCTTACGGACAGCATTGAAACCGCCACTCAGCTTTCAAAGGGTATCGTTCTCTGTGACGTTGTGGGCGGCGAAGAGGAGCTTTTCTCCCTTGAATATGCCTGCCCTGAGCATGGCGTTTCCATTGAGGAAATGAGCCCCCGTATGTTCTCATTCAACAATCCCTTCGGCGCGTGTAAGCGCTGTTCCGGTCTCGGCACCTTTATGGAAATTGACGAGGATCTGATTATCCCCAACAGAAAGTTATCCATAAATCAGGGCGCTATTAAGGCGAGCGGCTGGAACGTTGCGGACGGCTCATCGATCGCGAGAATGTATTTTGAAGCCCTCGCGAAAGAGTATAATTTCTCCCTTGATATGCCCGTTGAGATGCTCTCCAAAGAAGCGCTGGACGTTGTCCTACACGGCACGAACGGAAAAAAGCTGAAGATGAAACGCGTAACCTCCTACGGAAGCGGAACCTACGTCACCGATTTTGAGGGCGTTGTGAATAATCTTAAACGCAGATATGATGAGACCACCTCCGATTGGGCTAAGAGTGAAATCGAATCAGTTATGGTTTCCTCCGTCTGCCCCGATTGCAAGGGCGCAAGGCTTTCGCCAATCAGTCTTTCCGTAACAGTCGGCGGCAAGAATATTTACGAATTCTGCAAAATGTCCGTTGCCGAAGAGCTGGAGTTTATGAACGATCTGGTTCTCACTGAAAAGGAAGAGATGATCGGCAGACTCATTATAAGGGAGATCAAGGAAAGGCTTAATTTCCTCAACGCAGTCGGTCTTGATTATCTTTCCCTTGCGCGTGAGGCGGCGACTCTTTCGGGCGGTGAGGCGCAGAGAATACGCCTTGCAACGCAGATAGGCTCGTCATTAACAGGCGTGCTTTATATTCTTGACGAGCCGTCAATCGGTCTCCACCAAAGGGATAACGATAAACTGCTTGATACGCTTCGCCATCTCCGTGACCTCGGCAACACGCTTATAGTTGTTGAGCACGATGAGGACACTATGCGCGCGGCGGATTACGTTGTTGATATTGGACCGGGCGCGGGTGTTCACGGCGGTGAGCTCGTTGCGGCGGGCTCGGTTGCGGATATTATCGCCTGCAAGGAATCCGTTACAGGTCAATATCTCAGTGGTGAAAGAAAGATTCCCGTGCCCGCGCAGAGAAGAGCGGGCAACGGTCATAAGCTTACTATTTACGGCGCGGCAGAGAACAACCTCAAAAAGATAGACGTTGAGATTCCCCTCGGTAAATTCGTTGCCGTTACAGGCGTTTCGGGATCAGGCAAATCAAGCCTTGTTAACGAGATCATTTATAAATATCTCGCAAACGAGCTCAACAGAGCGAAAAAGCGCCCGGGCAAATTTGAGAAGATCAAGGGCACGGAATTCCTTGATAAAGTTATAGACATCGACCAGTCGCCCATAGGCAGAACGCCGCGCTCAAACCCCGCCACCTACACGGGCGTGTTCAACGATATCCGTGACTTATTCGCTGAAACCCCCGACGCAAAGATCAGAGGCTACAAGGCAAACCGCTTTTCCTTCAACGTTAAGGGCGGTCGCTGTGAAGCCTGCCAGGGAGACGGCATAGTTAAAATAGAAATGCATTTTCTTGCGGACATTTACGTCCCCTGCGACGTTTGCGGCGGTCAGCGCTATAACCGTGAAACCCTTGAGGTGAAATTCAAGGGCAAGAGCATTTATGAAGTCCTTGAAATGACCATAGACGAGGGCCTTGAATTCTTTAAAAATCAGCCGAAGATTTACGGAAAGCTGAAAACGCTTTCGGATGTTGGTCTCGGCTATGTGAAGATCGGTCAGCCCGCAACCACCCTTTCCGGCGGTGAGGCACAGCGCGTAAAGCTGGCTACAGAGCTGATGAAGCGCTCGACAGGCAAGACGATCTACATTCTTGACGAGCCCACCACGGGGCTTCACACGGCTGACGTTCACAGGCTCATCAACGTATTGAATACACTGGTGGACAGCGGCAACACGGTGCTTGTTATCGAGCATAATCTTGACGTTATCAAGACCGCCGATCATATTATCGATCTTGGTCCTGAGGGCGGAAACGGCGGCGGAAAGATCGTTGCCCAGGGAACACCCGAAGAATTAATTAAATCAAGAAAATCCTACACGGCAAAGTATTTAAAGCCTTTGCTTAACGATAAATGAGGAGAAGACTATGGAAACGAGAGTTGCGGTTATCGGAATCATCGTTGAAAACGCGAATTCAGTCGAGGAGCTGAACGGACTTTTGCACGATTACTCAGAGTATATTATCGGCAGAATGGGAATACCGTACCGCGAGCGGGGGATAAACGTCATCAGCGTTGCGATCGATGCGCCGCAGGACGTTATCAGCGCTCTTTCAGGTAAAATCGGAAGATTGAGCGGAATTGCCGCCAAAACGGCGTATTCAAACTACACTTCAAAGGAATGAATATGAAAGACATAGTTTTAAAGCTTGAAAAAGAACATTTTTTAACTGATGATGAATTCAAGGCTCTGCTGGAGGACGACAGCAAGGAAACGGCGGATTTTCTCGCTGAGCGCGCAAGCGCCGTCAAGAAGGAGATCTACGGCAACCAAGTCTATATCAGAGGGCTTATTGAATTCACCAATTACTGCAAAAACGATTGCTACTATTGCGGAATACGGCACGGTAACGCTAATGCGGATCGCTACCGTCTGACAAAAGAGCAGATTTTGGATTGTTGCGAAGTCGGCTATAATTTAGGCTTTCGCACCTTTGTGCTTCAGGGCGGTGAGGACGGATATTTTACCGATGAAAGAATAGTCGATATAGTCAAGGCGATAAAAGCCGGTTATCCCGATTGCGCGCTGACCCTTTCCATAGGCGAAAAAAGCTACGAAAGCTACAAGGCTTTTTATGAAGCGGGGGCGGATCGCTATCTGCTTCGCCACGAAACGGCGGACGAGTGCCACTACGGCAAAATTCACCCGAAAGAGCTGTCTTTGGCCAACAGAAAGCAGTGCCTTTATAATCTAAAAGAAATCGGCTATCAGGTGGGTTGCGGCTTTATGGTTGGCTCTCCGTTCCAGACAACGGAGAGTATCATTGAAGATTTAAAATTCATAAAGGAATTGAATCCCCATATGGTGGGTATAGGTCCTTTCGTTCCGCATAAGGACACGCCCTTTAAGGATATGGCGCAGGGAAGCCTTGAATTAACGCTGAAGCTTCTCAGCATCATCAGGCTTATGCTTCCCCACGTCCTGCTCCCCGCCACCACGGCGCTGGGCTCAATAAACGCGCTTGGCAGAGAAAAGGGAATACTTGCGGGCGCGAACGTTGTTATGCCGAATCTTTCGCCCCGTGACGTGCGCAAAAAATATCTTCTCTATGATAATAAAATCTGCACGGGCGATGAAGCGGCGGAGTGTATCGTATGTATGAAAAACCGAATGAAAAGCATCGGACACGAGGTTGTTATAAGCAGGGGAGATTACAAGAATTGAGTTTCGGAGGACGAAATTATGGCAGGAATCAATCAAACACCGAATGCTGACAGAGTGCATATCGGCTTTTTCGGAAAGCGTAACGCGGGAAAATCCAGCGTAGTAAACGCCGTAACAGGGCAGAAGCTTTCAATCGTTTCCGACGTTAAGGGAACTACCACCGATCCCGTATCAAAGGCGATGGAACTATTGCCGGTGGGGCCGGTTGTTATCATTGATACTCCGGGTATTGACGACGAGGGTTTAGTGGGCGAGCTTCGCGTTCGCAGGGCAAGGCAGATACTGAATAAAACTGACGTTGCCGTTTTGATAATAGACGGTGCAGCGGGAAAATCACAGGCGGACGATGAAATCATAAAACTGTTTGAGGAGAAATCACTGCCTTATATCATCGTTTATAACAAGAGCGATTTAAAGGAATATGAGAACCTTAAGGAGAACGAAATCTCCGTCAGCGCGCTGACAGGGGCGAACGTAAATGATTTAAAAGAAAGAATCGCAAAGCTTGCTAAAACGGAGGAAAATGAAAAGCGCATCATAGGCGTTTTTTTAAAGCCCTCCGATATCGTGGTTCTCGTTACGCCCATAGACGGCTCTGCGCCAAAGGGCAGGATGATTTTGCCGCAGGTGCAGACGATCCGTGATATTCTTGACGGAAACGCTATGTGCATCGTCACCCAGACGGAACAATTAAAAGACGCCCTTGATTCTTTAAAAGAGCCGCCGAAAATGGTAGTAACGGACAGTCAGGCATTTTCAATAGTGAAGGATATCGTTCCCGAATCCGTTCCGCTCACCTCATTTTCAATTCTCTTTGCCAACTACAAAGGCGTGCTGAAAACCGCGGCGAAAGGCGCGGCAAGCGTTGAAAAGCTTAAGGATGGCGATACCGTTCTCGTCTCCGAGGGCTGCACCCACCATAGGCAGTGTGAGGATATCGGTACGGTAAAACTGCCAAACTGGATAAAAAAGCATACGGGCAAAAGCATTAATTTTGAATTTACCTCGGGCGGAGAATTCCCCGATGATCTTTCGAAATATTCGCTGATCGTTCACTGCGGCGGCTGTATGCTCAACGAAAGGGAAGTGCTTTATCGACAGAAATGCGCGCAGGATCAGGGCGTACCCTTCACGAATTACGGCACCCTCATAGCCTATATGAACGGCATCCTCAAGCGCAGTGCTGAAATTTTTCCCGATATAACAATATAGCAAACTTATTATTCGAAAAGTTCCGCAAAAGGAGAACTTGAATGGACGGAAAACTTAGAAATATGGCAACTGTTTACATAAGAAACGGTGATAAAATGCTGCTGCTTGACAGAATCGGGTCTAAAGTAGTTGCGCGTTCGTGGTGCGGTATCGGCGGACATTTGATAAAAAGGAGCTGAACGATGCCAAAGCGGCGGTTCTACGTGAAATGAAAGAGGAGATCGGGCTGAGAGAGCGAGATCTAAATGACCTAAATCTTCGCTACTTTGCATTAAGAAACGTTGGCAATGAGTTGAGGATAAATTATTACTTCTTTGCTGACTTAAAGCCCAATGCAGTGATAAATGAAAAATGCAGTGAAGGCATTTTGGAGTGGGTCGCTTTAGATAAGGTGAACGATAGAAAAATGCCCGTTACCGCTCAGTACGTAATAAAGCATTATCTTGAAATAGGGATAAATACTGATGAACTCTATTCAGTTTCGGTTGATAGCAAGGATAACTTTAGCATCGCTTCACTTTCATAAATGAGTATTTGTTTCTAAATTAATTCAGCGGCGGAGTTTATACTCCGCCGCTATTTCTTACTTATGCGTTTTGATTCGTTTCAGTGCGTTCTTTTCAAGGCGGCTGACCTGAGCCTGGCTGATGCCGACCTCTTTGGCTACTTCCATTTGTGTCTTGCCCTGCATAAATCTCAGATAAAGGATATTTCTCTCTCTGTCATCAAGATTCTTGATCTCGTCTTTTATCATTATTTCGTCGATCCAGTCGGTGTCGCAATTGCTGTCGCCCACTTGATCCATAACGTAAATCGTGTCGCCGCCGTCGCTGTAAACGGGCTCGTAAAGCGAAACCGGTTCAATGATCGCCTCCAGCGCGAGAACGACCTCGCTTTTATCCACGCCAAGCACCTTTGCTATCTCCTCAACTGTGGGCTCTTTTTGATTTTTGTTGATTAGATTTTCCTTGATCTGCATCGCCTTATATGCTGTATCCCTCATACTCCTGCTGACTCTGACTGAGTTATCGTCTCTCAGAAAGCGGCGTATCTCACCGATGCACATGGGAACGGCATAGGTGGAAAACTTAACATCCAGATCCATATTGAAATTGTCTATCGCCTTGATAAGCCCGATAACGCCCACCTGAAACAGATCGTCCATTGATTCGCCTCTGTTTTGAAAGCGCTGGATAACGGAAAGCACGAGGCGAAGATTGCAGTTTATCAGCTCCTCGCGCGCCTTTTTATCTCCGCTTCTTGCTTTTCTCAAAAGCTCCATTTTTTCGTCTTCTTTAAGAATTTTTATATCGCTCGTATTGATACCGCATATTTCTACCTTGTTGTATTGCATACACAAACCACCGTTTCGTGTTTCGCGGCGAACGCCGCTTTTATGTACGCAATTATTATTGTCTGATTCGGCGGTTTTATAATCACTTAAATGAGATAAAATAAAAAAAGACTTCTCCAAAAATTTTATCCGAAAGCGCTATGGCGTTTCTGTTGAAATATGGTATAATAGTTGCTAAGAAAAGTTCTGATTTACAGGAGAATAGATATGTATATTATACATTCTTTGAAAGAAGATATATGGAATACTTATAAAAATAAGAAATATTACGGAGAATCATCTATCGATAAATGTGGCTTTATTCATTGCTCAGAAATATCAACGTATAAGTGGGTGGCGCCTAATTTTGCAAATGAAACTGACAATTATGTGATACTTATTATTGATACTGATAGACTTGAGAATAAAGTAGTCTGGGAAGATTTAGGCAACTTTGGTGTGGAATATCCGCATATATATGGTCTTTTGAATACAGATGCTATAGTTGAAGTCGTTGCGCATCTATGGAGTGAAGATAAAGAATGGATCGTTAATGATGAATTGGAAAAGTACAAATAAAAAACATATATGATAAATTCTGATTTAATGAGTAATGAAATAATAAATCAATCCCCGAAGCAGTTATAACAAATCGCTTCGGGGATTTACTATTTCGTTTAGTTTATTTCAGTTTTTCAACCAACATTCTGGAAACCTTATAAACGTCTCCGCAGCCGAGGGTGATGACCATATCGCCCTCCTCACAGTTTTCAGTAAGGTAATCTGCGATGTCTTCAAGACTGTCTATTTGGATACAGTTTGGAATCTTATCAGAAAGATCGGTTGCCTTTATGCCTATGGTATTGACCTCGCGGCTGCCCATAATTTCAGAAACTACGCATTTATCGGCGATCTGAAGCACGCTCGCGAAATCGTCAAGCAGCTTTGCCGTGCGTGAATAGGTGAAGGGCTGATGCACCGCCCAAACCCGCTTGTATCCCATTTTCATCGCGGCGTTGAGCGTTACCTCTATTTCTTTGGGGTGATGGGCGTAATCGTCTACGATAGTGATTCCTTTATAAGTGCCCTTAAGCTCGAAACGTCTGCCCGCGCCGCCGAAAGCCTTAAGCCCTCTGCAAATGCTCTCCGCGTCAGCGCCGCTGAGATACGCCGCGGCAAAGGCGGCAAGGGAGTTTAAAATATTATGGCTTCCCGGAACGGAAAGAACAACGTGGGCGATGAATTCGCCGTTGTGATAGGCATCATATTCGGAGCGGAAGCCGCCGGGAACGTTGATGTTTTTCGCTACCCATTCGCAGTTATCGTTAGTGCCGTAGGCGATAAGCTGTTTGCCCTCGATGCCCTTAAGCATATCGATAGTGTTTTTATCGTCGCCGTTGTAAATGATGGTGCGGGTGGTGTTTTCGCAGAATTCCCTGAAGGATTTTTTGATGTTTTCAAGATTTCCGAAGAAATCAAGGTGATCCTCGTCTATGTTAAGCACCACTGCCACATCGGCGTTCATATGAAGAAACGTGTTGTTGAATTCGCAGGATTCGCAAACGAAATTCTGGCTGTGTCCGTATCTGCCGTAAGCGTCGATAACGGGAAGCTTTCCGCCGATGACCGCGCTAGGATCAAGACCCGCTTCAAGGAGTATCTGGGTCGTCATTGATGAAACGGTGGTTTTGCCGTGCGTGCCGCAAACGCCGATGCAGTTTGAGAAAATGCGGCTGATAGCGCCAAGAGCCTCGGCTCTTTCAAAGGTGGGGAAGTGCGCTTTTGCGTAATCAAGCTCCTCGTTGCCCGCAAGAATTGCGTTTGTGTAAATAACAAGCTCGATATCATCGGTAAGATTTTCCTTTACCTGACCGAGATAAACCTTTGCGCCCTCTTTTTCAATTCGGCGAAAGGTTTCAGTATCGTTATTGTCTGAGCCCGAAACCTTGTAACCCAGCGAGAGAAGTATTTCCGCAATGGGGCACATACCCGCGCCGCCGATGCCGATAAAATGTATTCGTTTTGATTCCTTAAGCAGGGTATCTATATTTTTCAAGAGCAAGCCTCCAAATAGAATGATATTTAAGCTTTTAATATTATACTACCATTTTCTGTAAAAATAAACACTTGAGGCAAAATAAATCAATTTTAAATTTGATTTACCTTGCCTCCTTATTAACAATGAAAAGATTTACGCATAGTATGAATTGAAACTGAGGTGTCATTATGAAATTAAAGAAATTCGCCGTCCCCTTTACGGACGACAAACGAATGATATACGCAAAGGAATACCTTGAAAATAAGGGCTTTGAATACTCGCAAAGTGTTCAGGAAGCCGATTTCGTGTTGCTTCCCGTTACTTCAAAACCCCATATGTTTGAAGAACTGAATAATAAGCCTGCCTTTTACGGTATGGGCGATTATAAGCACGGCTGGGATTATATGAAATACGAGAGCTACGTGCTTAAAAATGCTTTTCTCACCGCGGAGGGAGCGGTTACTCTTATAGAGGAAAACACCAATTATTCCCTCTACCGCGCGAAGGTGCTTATTCTCGGCTACGGCAGAATAGGGAAGGCGCTACACAGCATACTTAAGGGCTACGGCGCTGATATCACCGTTTGCTCAAGAAGCAGGGAATCGGAGGCAGACTCGGTTTTCAACGGAGCAAAGCATATCCGCTTTGAGGTTCTGAAAAAGAATAATGATGCGGATATCATCATAAATACCGTTCCTCATCCGGTACTTACGAAGCCCGAGCTTTCCGTAGTCAAGAAAGACGCGGTGATACTTGATCTTGCGTCCTTCCCCGGCGGTGTAGACACGCACGTTGCGGACAGTATGGGGCTTATGGTTTTAAACGGCAGGAGAATGCCCGCAAGATACGCGGAAAAAACTGCAGGCTATCTTATTGGTGAGGCGGTTTCAGATATTATAGAGGAGGAATTCATTTGAAAATAGGATACGCACTGACAGGCTCCTTCTGCACTTTCTCTAAGTCCATAGAAGCGTTGAAAGAGCTGGTTACGCTGGGCTATGACGTTTATCCTATTATGAGCGAAACTGCATATAATACGGATACGCGCTTTGGCGACGCGAAGGACATACAGGACGAGATCATAGCCATTACAGGCCACAGCATTATTCATAAAATCGAGCAGGCAGAGCCGATAGGCCCAAAGAAAATGTTTGATATCTTATGCATAGTTCCCTGCACGGGAAACACGCTCGCAAAGCTTGCCAACGGCATTGCGGACACGGCGGTAACCATGGCGGCAAAGAGCCACTTGAGAAATTCGAGGCCGGTTATTCTCGGCGTTTCAACAAACGACGCTCTCGGCGGAGCGGCTAAAAATATCGGCAGCCTGATGAATTATAAGAATTATTATTTCATTCCCTTCGGAATGGATGACTGCATACACAAAACGAAATCAATGGTCTGCGATTTTTCCCTCGTTGCCGATACGGTGAAAAAAGTTGAAAACGGCGAGGAAATATTAAAGAAAATATTTTAAAAAATATGTTGACTTTTGCGTTTAATTTGGTATATTAATTTTATTAACAAATATTTAATTCAATCTATTTGAAAACAGCTTGGGCAAAGCGTGTGAAAATTCTTTGCTTTTTGCTGTTTTCCTACTATTTGGATATTTGTTATATTCGGGTTACAAAGAGGAAGTGCATAATTGGAAAAGTTAATTGATCTCAGGAATATTACCGTAAAGTACGGGAATAACGTAGTGCTTGACAAGCTGAATTTGTTTATTAATGAAAAAGAGTTTATAACGCTGCTCGGTCCTTCAGGTTGCGGAAAGACCACTACGCTTCGCTGTATCGCGGGCTTTATTGAGCCTGACGAGGGCGATATCGTGTTTGAAGGCAAAGTCGTAAATGACGTTCCGCCCCATAAGCGAAAGGTCAATACGATTTTTCAGCGTTATGCTCTTTTTTCTCATTTAAACGTTTATGAGAATATTGCCTTTGGCCCTGAAATTCAGAAAATGCCGAAGGATGAAATAAGAAAAACCGTTGCCGAAATGCTGGAATTAGTCAACCTCAAGGGCTTTGAGAAGAGAACTATAGACAGCCTTTCAGGCGGTCAGCAGCAGCGTGTTGCCATCGCGAGAGCCCTTGCCAATAAGCCCCACGTTTTGCTGCTGGACGAGCCCCTCGGCGCGCTTGATCTTAAGCTTCGCAAGGATATGCAAAAGGAGCTTAAAGCGATCCAGAAAAGGCTTGGAATAACATTCATTTATGTTACCCACGATCAGGAGGAAGCTCTTTCGATGAGTGACACGGTAGTGGTTATGGATAAGGGTAAGATCCAGCAGATCGGAACGCCCGAGGATATCTATAACGAGCCTGTGAACGCCTTCGTGGCGGACTTTATCGGCGAATCAAATATCGTTGATTCCATAATGGTAAAGGATTACGTAGTAAGCTTCCAAGGCGCTACCTTTGACTGCCTTGATAAGGGCTTTGCTCCCAATGAGCCGACGGAAGCCGTGGTAAGACCTGAGGATATCCAAATTTGCGAGGTGGGCAAAAAAGACAGCCTTACGGGAACGATTACGGACGTTGTATTCAAGGGAACGTTTTATGAAATATTCGTAGACGTTAACGGCTTTATCTGGCTTATCCAGACTACGGAATTCCATGAGGTCGGAAAGACCGTTGGAATGTATATCGAGCCTGACGCGATCCACGTTATGAAGCGAAGCGAATACAGCGGCGAGTTCGGCGATTACTCCTCGTTCTCCGATGAATTTGACCATATCAACGACGCGGATTACGAATGGGAGGCGGAAGATGAGAAGTAAACTTTCCAGAAAGCTGCTTGATAAGCCTTATCTCGTTTGGGCAATACTTTTCATAATCGTTCCGCTGATAATGGTTTTGTATTATGCGCTTACCGATTCCACAGGCGCGTTTACTTTTAAATACATCGAGGTTATACCCGACTATACTTCAACTATACTGCTCTCCGTGCTTTACGGCGTTTTTGCCACCGTTATATGCCTTGCGCTGGGTTATCCGCTGGCATATTTCATTTCAAAAACGAAGCTCAGCACGCAAAGCACTATGGTTTTGCTCATTATGCTTCCCATGTGGATGAATTTCCTTATCAGAACCTATTCGCTGATGACCATCTTGGGCGATACGGGAATTATAAATACTTTTCTCGTGTCCATCGGCCTTGAGCCCGCAAAGCTGCTGAATACAGGCGGGGCGGTAATGCTGGGAATGGTTTACAATTTCCTGCCGTTTATGGTGCTTCCCATATATTCCGTTATCAGCAAGATGGATAATTCCCTCATTGAAGCGGCGCAGGATCTTGGCTCAAACAGATTACAGGTGTTTAAAAGAGTAGTGCTTCCGCTTTCACTTCCGGGCGTACTCAGCGGTGTGACCATGGTTTTCGTACCCTGCGTTTCAACCTTTTATATCACGCAGAAACTGGGCGGCGGTCAGATCGTTTTGATCGGCGACGTTATCGAAACCCAGTTTCAGAGCGCGAATAACTACAATCTCGGCGCGAGCCTTTCCTTCGTGCTTATGGTGCTGATGCTGGTTTGCCTCGGCATAATGAACTATCTCGGTGCGGATAACGATAATGAAGGAGGGGTCATCATATGAAAAAGAAACTCTCCGCGGGCGCTAAGTTTTATATGGTGCTCATATTCATTTTCCTGTATTTTCCCATTGCCGTTATGGCGTTATTCTCATTTAACGATACCAGCAGCACGTATACCTTTACGGGCCTTTCCACGAAATGGTGGACGGAAATGTTCAGTAACGATGCCGCGATGAACGCGTTGAAAAATACCATCATACTGGCGGTTGCTTCGGCAATAAGCGCAACAGTTTTAGGAACTCTTGCATCTGTTGGAATATTTAATTCCAAGCATAAGCTTTATAAACAGTCGCTTATGACCGTAACGAACATTCCCATGATGAATCCCGAGATCGTAACAGGTATCTCAATGATGCTTTTGTTTGCGTTTACGGGCGCCCTTGTGAATCAGACGAACGTTCTCGGCTTTTGGACGCTGCTTATTGCCCACGTCACCTTTTGCCTGCCTTACGTTATTTTGAATATTCTGCCGAAGCTAAGGCAGTTTGATATGAACGTTTACGAGGCGGCGGTGGATCTTGGCTGTAAACCAATAAAATCGTTTTTCAAGGTCGTAATGCCGAATATAGCCAGCGGAATTTTTACAGGCTTTATTATGAGCTTTACCCTTTCGCTGGACGATTTCATCATTTCCTATTTCACAAACGGCCCAAGCTTCCAGACGCTTCCCATCTATATTTTCTCGCTGACTAAAAAGCGCGTGAAGCCTGATATGTACGCGCTTTCCACCATTATTTTCATCGTGATATTCGTTTTGCTTATTGTAATGAATATCGCCCAGTCAAGAGCGGACAAAAAGGGTAAGAGTGAGAGAAAATGAAAAAGCTGATACTGTTTTTCTTCTCATTCATCTTATTGATCGCTCCGCTTAGCTTTACTGCTTTTGCCGATGAGGATGAAGTATTTACCGACGAGCAGATCGAGTATTACGCAAACCTCGGCTTGCAGGGAACTACCGTTAACGTCTACAACTGGGGTGAATACATTTCCGACGGTGCGGAGGATTCCCTCAACGTAGTCAAGGAATTTGAGCGCCTTACGGGAGCGAAGGTAAACTACACCAACTATGAATCAAACGAGAATATGTATTCAAAGCTTATGGGCGGCGGCGTTTCCTATGACGTTATCGTTCCCAGCGATTATATGGTGGGCAGGCTTATCGAGGAGGATATGCTCGTTAAGATAGATTGGGAGAACGTTCCGAATCTCAAGTATATCGCCCCTGAATATCAGAATCTTTATTTTGATCCCAATCAGGAATATTCCATTTGCTACAACGTTGGAACAACGGTTATAATCTATAATACTGCTCTTGTTGACGAAAAGCCGACAAGCTGGAAAATTCTTTGGGATTCAAAGTATAAGAATAAGATCCTTATGTTCAACAATTCCCGAGACGCATTCGCCATTGCTCAGGCGATCTTGGGCCAGAGCTTAAACACTGTTGACGAAGCAGAATGGAACGAGGCGGCAAAGCTTCTCGCTCAGCAAAAGGATACTGTTAATCCCGTTTACGTTATGGACGAGATCTTCAACCTTATGGAGAGCGGTGAATACGCTTTTGCCACGTACTACGCTGGCGATTACGTTCTAATGTGTGAAAATAATCCCGATCTGGCCTGTTGCTTCCCTGAAGAGGGCGTTAATATATTCTTCGATGCGTTTTGCATTCCAAACTGTGTGCAGAATAAAAAGGGCGCGGAGGCGTTCATCAACTTTATGCACGAGCCGCAGATCGCCCTTGCAAACGCCGAGTATATCTATTACGCTTCACCCAATTTAACCGTTATCAATAATGAGGAATATTCTCTTTTTCAGGATGAAACTGTCTATCCCGAGGTTATGCCTGAGGGGCAGTATTTTGAAAATTTGCCGCAGAATATCCTCGAGCTTCAGGCTGATCTGTGGACAGGCGTAAAGAGCGGTCAGCTTTCCGAGGAAAGCGAATCGAGAAATGAAAGAGTATATATCGAATCGGGAATTTTGGCGGGGATAGTAGTATGCTTTTCCGTAGCGAAAATAATTTCAAATAATAAAAAGAAGAAAATTCAGGATTTAAGCGATCTTTATGAAAAATAAAACTTCGGAAAAGAGCGTCAAATGCGTTATTTTTGATCTGGACGGAACGCTCGTTGATACGATAGACGATCTTGGGCTTGCCTGCGATCAGCTCCTAATGAAAAAGGGGATAACGCCCCAATGGACGAAGGATGATTATAAGGGCTTCGTGGGCAACGGCGCGAGACTTCTCGTTCAAAGAGCCTTCGGCGGAACTCTTTCGGAAGCTGAGCTTGACGTTCTGTATGCGCTTTTTAAAGAAATCTACGGCAAGATAAAGCTGGATCACGCCTACGCTTATGAAGGTATGACTGAAGTCGTTAATACGCTTAAGAAAAAGGGCGTTAAGCTTGCCGTATGTACGAACAAGCCCGACGCGGCGGCTAAGGGAATGGTTGAGCACTTTTTTGGAAGCCGTACATTTGATATGGTTCTCGGCGCAGTTGACGGAGTTCCGAAAAAGCCCGATCCCGCCATGGCAAACAAGATCGCCGAGGCTCTCGGCGTTAATGCCAACGAGTGCGTGTGGATAGGGGACAGCGCGGTTGATATTGAATCGGCTGATAATTTCGGCTGTGGATGTATCGCGGTAAGCTGGGGATTTCGTTCTAAAGAAAGTCTTTTTGAGCGCAAGCCGGATCATCTTGTTGATGCGCCGAAAGATATTTTAAAAATTTTGGTTTTTTAGTATTGACAATTAGCGATTCATTTGCTATAATGTCAATCGTTGCAAGCGAGAGTGGCGGAATCGGCAGACGCGCACGTTTGAGGGGCGTGTGGGGCGACT
>JAFLRY010000003.1:0-18476 GCA_022511205.1 Eubacterium sp.
CTTAAGTTGCTTTCTCTGGTTACTCTCTTGCGTAACACGAAAGAGAGTAACGCCCACCCCGGCAGGGGTAAAATCTAATGATAAAAAATTAATCGCCTTGCGCCGGCAGGTGCAAAAGTTATCCCCCGCCACGGCAGTGGCAAAATATAGAAAGGCTCCCTTGCGAGAGGGAGCCTTTGATTTTATAAAATGATAAAATCTTTTGTGAACGTTGAAATGTTTTCGTTTCCGCTTTCAGTTACGATCAGCACATCCTCTATGCGGATGCCGAATTTGCCCGGAAGATAAATGCCCGGTTCGATGGAGGTCATAACTCCCGGAATGAAGACGTCTTCGCTTTTGGGGCTTGCGCTGAAGCCCTCGTGGATATCAAGCCCAACGCCGTGACCGAGACCGTGGCGGAAATACTGCGCCATATCCTTCTCGTTTAAAACGTCATAAGAAGCCTTGTAAACGTCGGCACAGCGCGTATTCGGCGCCAGTGCGTCAATACCCGCAAGCTGAGCGCGGAGCACGAGATCGTACATCTCTTTCATTTCCTCCGTAGCGCTGCCAACGGCAAAGGTTCTCGTCATATCGGAGTGGTAGCCCTTATACGTAGCGCCGAAATCTATCAGAACGAAATCGCCCTTTTGAATTATTCTGTCGTCCGAAACGCCGTGGGGCATAGAGGTATGCGCGCCTGTGAGGAGTATCGTGTCAAAGCTTACGCCGTCCGAGCCGTTTTTCAGCATAAGATACTCAAAATACGCTTTGAGTTCTTTCTCATTTTTGCCCGCCTCAATGTGGTTGAGCAGCTCGGTAAGGCTCTTTTCGGCAATGGCGTTTGCCTGTTTCATAAATTCAAGCTCGCGGACTTCCTTTATATTCCTTATTCTCATCAGCGCGTTGCTTGCGCCAACGAATTCACAGCCCGTTGCATTCGAGAATGCTTCATATTTCTTAAGGGAAATGGTCTCGTCCTCAAAGGCGATCTTTTTAACGCCGCCGTTTGCAGTAATCTCCGCCGCCTTTTCACTGAAGCCGCCATTGACCTCAATAACGCTTAAGCCTGTTTCCTTGGCGTTTTCCTGCGCCACCTCCGTATATCTTGAATCAACAAGGTGGTAGCCATCGCCTTTTTTGAGTATCAAAACAACACCCTCGCTGGGGGAAAAATTGCAGAAATAATGCATATTGCTCTCGTTAGCAAGCAAAAGCGCGTCCGCATTCAATTCGGTCAATAGTTTTATAGCTTTTTCAATTCTCGTCATAGTAATCACCTAATATATATAAATTTTTCCGTAGATCAAACGACCATTCCGCCCTCTATCCATCTCATAACGGCGGGATATTCGTCCTTATATTCATCAAGCTTTTCGGTGTTCGCGTCTACGAATGCCTGAAATTCATCAACGTCCTCAAAATCAAAAGTGAAATCCTGCTCGAAATCGTAGGTGGCGGTGAAAAGATAATCAAAAATCTCATCCGCGGGATAATCCTCAAGCATTTTATCGGCAACAACCTCTGTCCAATAATCAAGGGCGTTTTTAACGGTCAGCTCAAAATCGTCTTCATCCGTTTCAATTCGCGGCTCGTCCTCGCAATAGGCGAATATCTCCTCCTCGCCGATGCCGAGGTTGCCGAGATATTCAATAACGTCCTCAAGCCCTGTTTCGTTCACCTCGTCATAGAGCCTGTAGCTGAATTCGCCGACTAAATTTTGCATAGCCACAGCCTTGAAAACGCTGTCTATCTCATAGCCGCCCTCGTCCGTGATAACGAAGCCGTCCTCCTTGAACTGCTCCCAGATCAATTCATAAAACACTCTGAATTTCGGCTTTTCCTCAAATATCGCCTCGTAGATATACGAATTAATATCCATTTTAAAATTCTCCTTTTTAATCATCTGCTACTATTCTATAATATTGTATCTCGATTTTCAATATTGCATTAATATTTATTATAGGATATAATAACCTTAAATACAATCAGCTTACGCAGATTGCGACAAACGATGTTTGCCGTACCCGCCCACGGCGGGTGTTTAAGAACATTGTAACACAGCACTTCGGCGACGTTTCACCGCCTCGTTACAGTGTTATAATGATTTTGATTAGAATACTACTAATGTATTGTTTAAATGGTGATATGATGAATTACGGATTTTTAAGAGTGGCGGCGGCTTCCTTAAAATTGAAGGTAGCCAACCCAAGCTACAATAAGGAAGAGATCAAAAAGGCGATAGATAAGGCGCTTGAGGAGCAAGTAAGGATACTCGTTACTCCCGAGCTTTCGATAACGGGCTACACCTGCGCCGATTTGTTTTTCACAAAGGCTTTGCAAAACGCGGCTGAGGCGGCGCTGGACGATATTATCGAATATACCAAGGGCAAGAATATCGTTGTTATTGTGGGCGCTCCGTATAAATGTGAAAATAAGCTGTTCAACTGCGCCTTTACGATCTATGACGGAGAGGTAAAGCTGATCACTCCGAAGAAAAACATTGCGAATTACAACGAATTCTACGAAAAACGTTGGTTTGTTTCGGGAGACAAAGCAAAGGAATTCAGCAATAAATACAGTTGCGATATTGATTCAAGGATCGAGCTTTGCAACGGTGTTGTTTTGGGCATTGAGCTCTGCGAAGATTTGTGGACTCCCGATCCACCCTCATCACATCTTGCGCTTGAGGGAGCGAATATAATCGTTAATCTTTCGGCAAGCGATGAATACGTTTCAAAGGCGCAGTACCGCAGAGATTTGATCGCGAATCAGTCCGCCCGCTGTATCAGCGCGTATATTTACGCGGGTGCTTCCGTTTATGAAAGCACCACCGATCTCGTTTTCAGCGGCGCAACGCTCATTGCGGAAAACGGCGCGATAGTTGCCGAGGGCGAGCGTTTCAGCAGAGAAAACGTAATTACCATTGCCGATATAGATATTGAAAAGCTTGACGCCTTGCGACAAAAGAATATGAGCTTTGAAAATTCCTCGGTATATTATTACGATTTGGAATGTTTGAAGAATGAAAGCAATGATCTGAAATACCGCTTCGTTGATCCCCACCCCTTCGTGCCTGCGGACGATGAAAAAAGGCGTGAGCGCTGCCGTGAGATATTCTCGATTCAGGCAGCAGGACTTGCGAAACGCCTTGAGCATGTTGGATCAAACGGCGCGGTCATCGGCATTTCGGGCGGACTTGATTCCACCCTTGCGCTTCTCGTGGCGGTTGAAGCGATGAAGCTGCTTGGCAAGGACAATTCCGATATTCTCGGCGTTACGATGCCCGGCTTCGGCACTACTGACAGGACTTATAACAATGCGCTGGAGCTGATGAAAAGCCTCGGCGTTACCGTTAAGGAGATCAGCATTAAGGACGCCTGCGTTCAGCATATGAAGGATATTGAACACGATCCCGATATCAAGGATATCACCTATGAAAACACCCAGGCAAGGGAGCGCACACAGATACTTTTCGATTTAGCGAACAAGCACGGCAAGCTGCTTGTTGGTACGGGCGATTTAAGCGAGCTTGCTATGGGCTGGTGTACCTACAACGGCGATCATATGAGTATGTACGGCGTGAACGCCTCCGTTCCCAAGACGCTCGTGCGCTATCTCGTTGATTACGTGGCAAGTGTGAGCGATGAAAAGATCGCCGCGATACTTTATGACGTTTTGGATACTCCCGTTTCTCCCGAGCTTCTTCCGCCCGATGAAAACGGCGAGATCGCCCAAAAAACCGAGGAAAACATCGGCCCTTACGAGCTTCACGATTTCTTCCTTTATCATTTCGTCCGCTTCGGCTTCACGAAAGAAAAGCTGGCGTTTATCGCCAAAAAGGCGTTCGGAGAGAAATACTCAGCCGACGAGATCGAAAAGTGGCTCGGCGTGTTCATCAAGCGCTTTTTCATCAGTCAGTTTAAGCGAAGCTGTATTCCCGATTCGCCGAAGGTGGGCTCTGTTTCCCTCTCACCCCGCGGCGACTGGCGCATGCCCTCCGACGCTTCCTTTGCGGATTATCTTAATTAATATGAGGTGGATTTTATGTCTATAAAAACGAAAATAGTTAATGTCGGCATTAAGCTTGTAAATAAATTTACGGGCCTGTCGCAGGAGGATACGGCAAGGCTGAACGAGGGGAAAACGATCACTCCGAATATGCCTGAATTACTTAGAAAAATCGCCGCGGAGGGCGCGGTGCTTTTGAAAAATGACGGTACGCTTCCGCTCGCAAAGGACACCACCGTTTCCGTTTTCGGCAGACTTCAGCTTGAATGGTTTTACACCGGCTACGGATCAGGCGGAGATGTTAATAAGCCCTACGCCGTTAATCTTGTTGAAGGTATTAAAAATTGCGCCGGCTTAAAGCTCAACGAGGAGCTTTTGAGCATATATGAAAAATGGCACGAAGAAAACCCCATAGATCACGGCTTTTGGGGTCACTGGCCCAGATGCTACCCGGATATGCCCCTCACCAACGAGCTTGTTTTTAGCGCGGCTCAGGTTTCGGATTGCGCTGTTGTATGCATAGGCAGATCATCCGGTGAGGACAGGGAAAACGCTCTTGAAAAGGGAAGCTTTTATCTGAATGATGAGGAGCGGAATATGCTCACCCTCGTCACCGATCATTTCAAAAAAACGATCGTTTTGCTGAATATCGGAAGCGTTATGGATCTTAGCTTTATTGATGATTTAGGCTCAAAGATCAGCGCCGCAATGATCCTTTGGCAGGGCGGTATGGAAAGCGGAAACGCCGCCGCGGATCTGCTTTCGGGCGCGGCTTCGCCAAGCGGCAGACTTACGGATACCGTTGCCCGCTATTATGAGGATTATCCCTCGTCGAAATCCTTTGGCGGCAAGGATTTTAATATCTACGAAGAGGATATTTACGTTGGCTACCGCTGGTTTGAAACGTTCACTCCCGAGGCTGTTCTTTATCCCTTTGGTTTCGGCCTTTCATACACCGATTTTGAAATGAACTGCTTATCCGCAAACGAGGAAAACGGTGCTTTTGTTTTTGACGTTGCCGTTAAGAATATCGGAAGCTACAAAGGCAAAGAGGTAGTTCAGCTCTACGTTGAAAAGCCCTGCGGAGCGCTGGGAAATCCTTCAAGAGTTTTGGCGGGTTTCGCAAAGACTAAGGAGCTCAGCCCGGGTGAGGAGCAGACGCTTTCCGTTTGCGTTTCAAGAGAGTGGCTTGCTTCGTATGACGACAGCGGTAAAACGGGCAATAAGTCCTGCTACGTTATTGAAAAGGGCGTTTACGGCTTCTGGCTCGGTAAGAATGTAAGAGATGCCGTAAGGGTCTTAGAATTTGGGCAGTGTGAAAACGAGGTTTATCAGGCGCTTTCCGAAGCCGCCGCTCCAAAAGAGGCTTTTAGCATTTACGCCGCCAAGGAAAGCGACGGCAAGCGCATAATCGCAAAGGAAACCGTCAGCACGGTCACTACCGATCTCAAAGAGATCATTCTTGAAAATCTTCCTGAAGCGGTTGAACTCTCGGGCGATAAGGGCTATAAGCTGTCGCAGGTAAAGGCAGGGGAGATCAGCCTTGACGATTTTGTGGCTCAGCTTGATTTGGAGGAGCTGGAGGCAATCAGCCGCGGCGATTATACTATGAACAGCCCCCTCGGCGCTGCCGGCAACGCCGGCGCGATCGGCGGCGTGCTTCCCTCGCTTCGTGAAAAGGGTGTTCCGCCCGTTATTACAACGGACGGCCCTTCCGGCATAAGGCTTCAGGCCTGTTGCTCGCTTATTCCTATCGGCACGCTCCTTGCCTGCACCTTTGACGAAGCGCTTGTTGAGGCGCTCTACGAAGCGGTTGGCAACGAGATGCGTGATAAGGGAAGCGATGTGCTCCTTGCCCCCGGTATGAATATTCACAGAAATCCCCTTTGCGGCAGAAATTTTGAGTACTATTCCGAAGATCCGTTCTTAACAGGAAAGATCGCCACGGCGGCGGTCAAGGGCCTGCAAAAGACGGGTGTTGCCGCCTGCCCCAAGCATTTCGCCTGCAACGATCAGGAATTCAGGAGAAATAAGAACGATTCACGCCTTTCCGAACGCGCGCTGAGAGAAATCTATTTAAAGGGCTTTGAAA
Organism: Eubacterium sp.; assembly: GCA_022511205.1. Classification (GTDB taxonomy): domain Bacteria; phylum Bacillota; class Clostridia; order Oscillospirales; family Acutalibacteraceae; genus Eubacterium_R. Next base: position 6,086 of record JAFLRY010000003.1, read on the forward strand.
TCTGCGTGAAAGAGGCTAAGCCCAAAACGATTATGACTTCATATAATATGGTAAACGGCGTTTACAGCCACTACCACTATGAGCTTTGCAGACGGATACTCCGCGGCGAATGGGGCTTTGAAGGCTGTATTATGACGGACTGGTGGATGCAATACATCAGCAGCCCCGAATTCCCGAAAATGCGGGATAACGCTTACCGAGTAAGAGGCTGTGTTGACGTGCTTATGCCGGGCGGAAAGCGAGTAGGCAAGAATAAGCCGGACGGCACTTTGCTGGAAACCTACGGCAAGGAGAACGGAATCACCCTCGGCGAAATGCAATACTGCGCGAAAAACGTTTTAAGATTCGCAATGGATACTCCCGCGATGGATAGAGATTTCTAAATCAAAAAGGTCACGGAAAACCGTGACCTTTTTTGCGCGCTTATCTCAATTTTACCACTTATTATAAACTTTTTCGCAGAAGGCGTACATATCCTTGATCTCAAGCCGTGTGCCGTCGTCCAGCACTACGTGTCCGTTCCAGAGGCCGTGTACCTGATGTGTGTTCATGCCGATGATATTCAGTGGCATCATATTGCTGTGGTTATCGTAAAACGGCGTCATCGTTAGATCAAGCCGTCCGTATCTGTCAACGAAATGCCATGGCTCCATCCAGGCGTTGCCGACTTCGGGATCTTTCTCAAGGCGAACCTCGCCGATCTTATGGCATACGCCGTCATAGAAAAGCGCCGTTTCCGTTGCCTTTGAGGTATCGCCAAAACCCCATGTAAGCTCAAATCCAAAGATTTTTCCGTCTAAAAACGTGCTTCCGTTGCCCCAGTACCACATATTGCTGTGAGGCCATACACCGCGGCCCCAGTCAAGCACTGTAAAGGTGTCTGCCTTTATAAACTCAAACACCTCATCACCCAGCTTAACGCTGCCCTCGGTGTTCATACAGTTGATCTTGTTGGTGTAAAAGAAGTGTCCCTGTTTCTTAAAAGGAGTGGCAATGGTGATGCTTTCGTGATTGGGAAGCTTATCATAGGAAAAATCTGCCGTGAGCGTTTTCCCTTGGTGTTTTCCCGAAAAATGCAGAGTGCCGGATGTTTCTTTCGTGTCAAAAATCAGCTCAACGCCGCCATGCTTGTAGGCGAAATAATTCGGCTCATCGCCGTTTCTGTTAAGGCGGTGCTTGTTTGGAGTGAGAGGCTCAACTGCCATTGCTTCAAATTTTCTGCCTGTTTGAAGATCAACGAAGCTCAGCATTGCGCAGGAGGCAAGTGAAATGTTGAAAAAGTTTATCTGCACCATCTGCCTGCCGTTGCTCACCTGGTAAAAATCCCATTCCTTCAGGCGCATTATAGAAGGGGAAATGTCCTCTCGGTTGTATTCATAAAGATTGTGTCTGCACCAGCCGGGGTTTTGCAGTGAACCGTCGGGGTTTAAAAGCGGCTGTCTTTCGGTGATTTCGTTTTGTTTGATCATAAATTTTTACCCTTTCTTAGTTTATTTATTGCCCGTTTTCTTTTTCTTCTTAATGATAGTTGCAATGCCGATTCCCGCGGCGAGTAAAACCGCGCCGCCGATTGCCGAGCCGATGATAGCCGGAATGAATTTGTGCTGATATTCGTAAAAACCGTGATTGTTCTTGTATGCAGGAGTTACCTTGTAGCCCAGCAGATCGCCAGCGTAAATAAGCTCCGTTTCAAAGGTTGAAAGATCGCTTTCGCGCAGAGTGATCGTTCTTACGCCGTGATTATTGCCGTAGCTGTAATAGCCTGCAGCGGGAACGGCGCAAAGCCAGATATCATCAAGCTTTCCGAGATAATCGTTAACGTGATCGTGACCGAAAAACGCGCCGATTATATCGCCCTGCTGTTTCCAAGTTTCAAACTGATCGTGGGCAACGTCAGCGGGGCAGGGGCCTTCGTTGAAAGCACCCTCAACGATTGCATCGGAAGCCTTGTAAAAATGCGGATAAAGCGCGCTTGAGCCTTTAACGTAGCCCAGCTTATAACTCTTTGATTCAACCGCAAGCTCGTAAACCTCAGGCACGGGAATATGCTGAAACAAGAGCGAGGGCAGGGGCGTTCCGCCGTTTGCTTCTTTAAGCTTGTTGGAGGTTTTTATGTACCAATCCCTTTGATCGGGCTGAACGTAGCCGTAGCCGCCCTCTGCGGCGTAGGGATTGGAATCCATAAGCCAGAGATTGAAAACGTCCTTAGTGCCTGCACTGTTCTTAATAAGCAGATTATAGTTTCCGCAGCCCGTCATCTCCTCGCCCTCAATGGCAAGGCAGGTGGGATATTCCTGATAAACGGCAAGCTGGTATTCCTTGGCTTCCTCCTCGGTCATTTTGTTGTTTTCGTCCGCAAGACCCTCGTGGTCGTGATTTCCGTATACGATCGCGAAGGGGATACCCCTTGAATCAACGGGTTCAACAACTCTTCTTATGGCGGCAACGGTCTGCTCCTTATCAACGCCTTTCCACCAGCCCGCTATGTTATCGCCGAGAAAAACGACCAAATCGGGATTCGTCCGATCAAGCGCCTTTTCGATAACCTCGATAGTTTCTTTTTGGGGTGTGTCCGTATCCTGCGGGTCTGCTATGGCAAGGATCTTGAACTCGCCGTTTTCGTTAAATTTAAGCTCCACCGTTGTTTCCTCCTTTACTTCGGCAAATGCCATAATAGGCAGAAATGCCGTTAACAGTATTGCGCCGCACAGCAACAGGCAGGCGGCCTTTTTCAATAGCTTCATAAATTTCACCTCTTGATTATATTTTATACTAGTTAAAGAATTAAAGCAAGAGAATAATACTCCTTTGCATTTCGCGAAAAATGCGTTATAATTGGAATTGAGGTATAATTATGAGATACGAAAGCTTAAGCAAGGAATTGCAGGAAAGAATAGAATACGACAGGGCGAACAAGGTTGATTTAGGTCTGGCGTTTGATGAAAAGGACATTATCCGCCGCAGTGAAAGCGACTTTGGTACAAGCCTTTGGCGAAGCGAGACGGCTATTGATATCGAGCGGATAATCAACTGCCCATTTTATAACCGCTATCAGGATAAAACGCAGGTGTTTTCCTTCTATAAAAATGACGATATCAGCCACCGCGCCATTCACGTTCAGCTTGTTTCCCATATCGCGCGAAACATCGGCAGCGTTTTGGGGCTGAATACGGGGCTTATTGAGGCTATCGCTCTCGGTCACGATATCGGTCACACGCCCTTCGGACACGCGGGTGAGCGAATCCTGAATGAGATATACAATGAAAAAACAGGGCGGTATTTTTCCCACAATATCCATTCCGCAAGGGTACTGGATACGATATATCCCCTTGATCTTTCGCTTCAAACGCTAAACGGTATCATTAGCCACAACGGCGAATTCGAATGTTCCGAGTATGTTCCGAAGCCAATGGAAAGCTTCGCTGAGTTCGATGCCGAAATGGAGAAATGCTATCTTGATATCGCGCATAACAAGAAGCTGATGCCTTCAACGCTTGAGGGGTGCGTGGTTCGGGTTTGTGATATGATCGCCTACCTCGGCAAAGACAGGCAGGATGCGGTCAAGGCGAAAATACTTTCTCCGGATTACGAGTTTGAGGATACGAAAATCGGCAGGGTGAACGCTGAAATCATCAATAATCTTGTTGTTAATATTATTGAAAACAGCTACGGCAAGAACTATATCATGCTTGATGAGGAGCATTACGCGGCGCTCTCGCAGGTGAAAAAGCGCAATTATGAGATGATCTACGGAAATGAAGAGGTTGAAAAGCATTATAACGCCACCATAAGACCGATGATGTTTGAGCTGTATAACAAGCTCCTTTTTGATCTTGAGCAGGGCGATCGTTCCTCAATGGTTTTCCGTCATCATATCAAAATGCTTGAAGGCCTCAGGCGCAAAAAGCCTTATCTCAACGAGGATAAGCACCAGATCGTGGTTGATTACATAGCCAGTATGACAGATGATTATTTTATTGATCTTTATGAATATCTATTCCCGAAAAGCACTTATAAAATTGATTATAAAGGCTATTTCGGATCATAAAAAGCAAGCCTCCCTATGCACAGGGGAGGCTGTTCTTCTGTAAAGGCAGTATACTTTACATGGATTTACCACACGTTCACGCCCGTAATATGCAGGCCGTGGGGCTTTGCGAAGGTGTAAGTACCCAGCGGGCGCATATACGCGTCTGCCGTATGGGCGCTGATAAGCGGCTCACTGCCCGAAAAGCCCGTTATTATCAGGGTGTGGTAGAATTCAATGCCGTCGTGAAGCTGGATAAAGTCGCCGATCTGCAGATTTTCTATCTTTTCAATAACAGCGGTGGGACCGACGCTTTCATTCCTAACCATAAAATTGTAAAAATACTGCGCGCCGGACCAAGCGGCGGCTCTGTCAAAGGGGCTGTTGTAATACCAGCCCACGTCCTTCGTGTAGTTCATTACTTCGCTTCCCGCGTAAAGGCATTGGGAGGCGAAATTCGTGCAATCGCCGCCGATACCGTCAAAATCATAATAATTCGGGTTTCGCCTCAGCGCCCATCTTTCGGCGTAGGACACCGCGGCTTCTCTGTTGTATTCTATTGTTTTCATAATCAACACCTCTTATAAAACTATGTGAGCGGGTGTTGCGGTATTCCGTAATAAAAGGGTAGCTTTCAACTCGTTAATATGCTACAATAAGCTTATATCCGCAGGCAAAGGGGGCAATTCTATTATGAACAGGAAAATATCGTTTGTGCTTATTGCAGTTTTATCAATCGCTTGTTTATTGAATAGTGCTTTTAATACGCCGATTTATGTTAAAGCGGAGACGGCTACTGAAGCTGATATCTATAGCGAAATAGATACCTACCTGCAAGAATGCACGGAAAATGCCCGTATTCCCGCAATGTCTGTAACTATTGTGGATAAAGATAACGTACTGCTTTCTCAAAGTTATGGAGACTGTGAAAACTGCGATACACCGTTTTTGCTGGGATCGGTCAGCAAATCGTTTACCGCCGTCTGCGTTATGCAGTTGGTGGAGCAGGGAAAAATCGATTTGAACGCTGATATATCAACCTATTTGCCAAACGCGACGGACGGCGACAAAATCACTGTAAGGCAATTGCTGAATCATACGAGCGGATTGGGCGAGCATCAAACGCTTGAGAATTACAAGATCATAAATGAGCAGGGCGTTCACGTATACGCCAACGTGAACTATTCCCTGCTTGGTGAAATCATTGAAACAGTCAGCGGTGAATCATACGATGAATACATAAGCGAAAATATATTTGAGCCGCTTCAGCTTTCGCACACGGCGGCAACGCTCGATGAAAGCATAGAAAACGGTTTGATCGACGGATACACAAATTATTGGGGATTTCATATTAAGAATACTCATAAATATCCAACGTCGAAAAATGCTTGGATCACCGTTCCTGCGGGTTACATTTCTTCCTCCGCAAAGGATTTGGGTAAATACCTGCAGATGTATCTCAACGGCGGAAACGGCATTATTTCAGAGAAGAGCATAAACACGATGTTTTACGGAGATACGGTTTATATTGACGGCGATGTGCCTTATTGGTACGGGTACGGCTGGAATACGATAAAAGAACCACTTTCCGAGCCTGTATTGCGCCACAGCGGACTGGTTGAAACAGGGACTGCCTGCATTTTCATTCTACCCGAAAGCGATATCGCGATCGCCATCACAGTTAACGTGAACGATTATTTTGTGACAAACGAAATGATGGACAGCCTTGGCTGGGGCGTTGTCCTTATGCTTTTAGGTGACGCGCCCAATGAGATCAAGAGTAGTGATTATATTCTCAGCCACATTCGAATTGACCTGATAATGTCAGTTGTATTCGCCGCGGCGATCGTGTCGCTATGTCTGATACCTAAATACGCAAACAGAATTAAAAGCGCTAAAAAATCTTTAATTGCATTGCTTCTCATATCGTTCAATTTGCTTTTGCCGATTTTGATACTATTGCTTGTTCCGATAATCTTCGCGACACCTCTGTGGGTGGCGAGAGCCTTCGTTCCCGATGTGTATATAACGGTAGTTGTTTCATCGTCGTTGCTCTTTGTCAGCGGCTTCATAAGGACGATAATTTTACATAAACAGAATAAAAAGGCGGGGAATTGATCCTCGCCTTTCTCTTATTTACTATTCCTTTTATTTATAAAGCGGTCCGTAGGTGGCGCAGGCGCGGTAATCGGCAGACTGCGTATCCTCCGTGCCAAAAGCCGCCCAAGCGTGAGGACGGAAAATCTTATCCTCGTCAACGTTGTGCATATTAACGGGTATGCGAAGCATTGAAGCAAGGGTGATAAGATCAGCGCCAACGTGGCCGTAAACGGTAACGCCGTGGTTCGCGCCCCAGTTTGCCATAACGCTGTAAACGTCCTTGAAAGCGCCCTTGCCTGTGATCCTCGGAACGAACCAGGTCGTGGGCCAGGTTCTGTCTGTTCTGACGTCTATCACATTGTGGATCTCATCGGGAAGATCGGCGGTATAACCCTCAGCAAGCTGAAGCACGGGACCGATTCCGTCTATAACGTTCACGCGAAGCATAGTAACAGGCATCTCGGCGCGGCATCTGAAATGGCTTGAGAATCCGCCGCCGCGGAAATATTCGTAGTTTGCTCTGCACCAATCGGTGGCGTTAAGGCAAGCCTTGATATCGTCTGCGGTCATCTCCCAATAGGGCTTCATGCAGGGATCGCCCGCTTCGTTTTTGCTGGCGCCGCAGCCGTCAAGGGCGGTAGCGCCTGAATTGATGAGATGAATGAAGCCGTTTGCGGCAACGCCGTCCGGCTTAATGCCTGTAACTCTCTCGCAGGCTTCGGGGCTCCAGTAGGTGCGAACGTCGTGGAAGCAGGGAGCAGTACCCGTGGTCAGCGTGCCGAGCATCATGGCAACGCCGTTTAAGGTGTCGTTTTCAGTGGCGAAGGGAGTGGGCATTTTCGCGCCGTTCCAGTCAAAGGTGGAAGCCATAATAGCCTCGGTGAAATCGGCGTTGGGAAGCCAGTCCGTCCAGTTTCTCTGACCCTGGAAGCCGCCCGCGATGGCGTTTTTGCCGAGCGCTTCCTCGTGCCAGCCCATTTCGTCAAGCTTCTTGTTGCCGAAAAGGATATCGCGCATAACCATGGTCATTTTTGTTACGAATTCCCAATCCTTATCGGCGGGAACGACCTTGGATTTTCTGATAATTTCAGGCAAGTCTTTTCCCGCGTTGCAGTCGAAGCCCTCTTTGCAATTTTCTTTTACCCAAGCGAGCGCTCTCTCGTATTCCTCCTCGTCATAAATGCCGAGGGTTATTCTGCGCACGATCTCCGTCATATCCACCCACTCGGCGCGGATACCGAAATATTTCTGGAACATATCGGCGTTGCAGTAGCTTCCGGCGATACCCATTGCGATTCCGCCGAGGTTGACGTAAGCCTTGTTTTTCATCCAGCCAACGCTGATCGAAGCGCGGGCGAAGCGGATGATTTTCTCGGCAACGTCCTCAGGAACGCTTGTGTCCGTCATATCCTGAACGTCTTTGCCGTAAATCGAAAAGGCGGGAAGCCCTTTCTGGGCGTGAGCCGCCATAACCGCAGCAAGATAAACAGCGCCCGGGCGCTCCGTGCCGTTAAAGCCCCAAACCGCTTTAATAGTATGGGGGTCCATATCAAAGGTTTCCGAGCCGTAGCACCAGCAGGGGGTTACGGAAAGGGTGGCGACTACGTTCTCAGTGGAAAACTGCTCGGCGCATTTTGCCGCTTCCGCGCCGCCGCCGATAGTGGTGTTTGAGATAACGCACTGAACGGGTGTGCCGTCAGGATAGCGAAGCGTGCTTTCAATAAGCTCTTTGGCAGATTTCGCCATATTCATCGTCTGATTTTCAAGGCTTTCTCTTACTCCGCCCCAGCGGCCGTCAATTACCGGCCTTATGCCGATTTTCGGATAATTCATAAATTTTACCTCCGTAATATAATAATTGTTTTAATGTTTTTGTTTTCTCTTTCATCCGCCGGATAGGGTTGTTTTTGTCTCTCAATCCAAAGGCGGAAGTTTTTATTTTACAACGCCCTTTTGAAGCATTACGTTGGCGTAGATCGCCGTTTCGCCGGTGGCTATGATGAGATACGCGGTTTTCGCTTTTTCGTAAAATGCGAAGCGCTCCGTCATCTCGATATCGCAGTGCTCAGGCTCATGCTTTTTGAGAAGCGCCTGATAGGTTTTCCAAATCTCCGGCGTGCCGCAGGTGTCTCCGGGTACTACCTCCATAAGGGCTACGGGCTTTTCAACGTAGCTGTCGAGTGGAATAAGGGACAAAACGGCATCGAGTATTTCAGGCACTCCGTGTCCGTCCGCGCGGATAACGATTGAATTTTTGCCCATGCTCTCGGCGGGGAAGTTGCCGTCCGCGATAACAAGCCTGTCGCCGTGTCCCATTTCGGCAAGAGCTTTCAACAGATCGGGTGAAATGATAGGCGGTATTCCTTTAAGCATTTTCTTTCCTCCTTAGTCCTTTTTGTGAAGCATTTCATCATCAGGATTGAATTGCTTGTACCCCGGGTGTCTGCCGGTAACGCGGTAATAGCCCCTCAGGTCTATGAGCTTTTGGATATTCTCCCTGCTGATATCGTGGCTTCCGCCAAGGATAACCGCGTTGATCGTTATTTTTGCCCAAAGCTCAAGGCTTTCCATTCTGTAAAACGCCGTTATTACGTCGCTTCCAACGGCAAGGGCGCCGTGATTTTCAAGAAGCATAACGTCGTGTTCCTCAAGATACGGCTCAATGGCGTTGGGAACCTCAATTGTTGAGGGCGTGCCGTAGGGAGTGAGCGGAACTGCGCCGATCACCGCCACGTCTTCAATCATATTGTACATATCCATTGCCTTGTGCGCCACGGCAAAGCCTGTTGCTCCCGGCGGATGGGCGTGGATAACACTCATAACGTCATCGCGCTTATCGTAACAGCGCAGGTGCATTTTAATTTCGCTGGAGGGTCGAAGCCCCTCTGCCGCTTCCAAAACGTTTCCCTTGCTGTCAAGCAAGATCAGCTTATCGGGAGTAATGAAGGATTTGCTCATACCCGTTGGAGTGGCAATGATATTGCCGTTTTCAAGCCTTGCGCTCACGTTGCCGTCATTGGCGGCGACCCAGCCGAGCTGCCAAGTTTTATGGCACACGTCGCAAATCTGTTCTTTGATTTCGTCTATATTCTGCATAGTTTTCCTCCTTGTTTGACAGATCGTTATAATTGTATTATAGTATAAATATCAAATGAATTCTTGGCGAATATTAGGGATAAAGTATAACGATATTCACTTTTGAGGAATTATTATGGATTACAGCGAATTACATGAGGACAGAAAAAGGGGAACGTTTGATTTTCCCATAGAGCTTTATTACGTAGACAAAAATGATCCACGCTATCAGATGCCGCTGCACTGGCATCTTGAATACGAGCTGATACTTGTTTTAAGCGGAAGCTTCACCCTGTCGCTGGACGGGCAGATAATAGAGCTCGGCGCGGGGGATAGCGCATGGATAGGAGACGGCGTGGTCCACGGCGGAACGCCCCACGATTGCGTGTACGAATGCGTTGTTTTCGATCTTGGGACCCTGCTTCACGATACGCCCCTTTGCTCCAAATCGGCGGCAGAGTTTTTAAGCTCGGAAAACGGCTTTTCAGGCGCGTTGAAAAAGGGGAGCGAAGAGGCGGAGCTTGCCGATAAGATCTTTCAGGCTATGGAAACGGAGCAAAAGGGCTACGAGTGGATAACCGTTGGGCTTTTGTGGCAGCTTCTTGGCAGGCTTATCAAAAGCAGCAGCGGCGTCTCCGCGCAGATAAGCCGAAATCACATCATTCGCCTGAAAAACGTTTTGACCTACATACGAAACAGCTATAAGGAGCCGATCACATTAACGGAGCTTGCGCAGGTGGCGGGAATGTCGCCCAAATATTTTTGCCGCGCCTTTTCGGGCTTTACGGGAAAAACGCCTATCGAATATCTGAATTATTATAGGATAGAATGCGCAGGGGAGAAGCTAACGTTGACTAAGGATTCCGTAACGGATATTGCCTTTTCCTGCGGCTTCAACGATATGAGCTATTTTTCAAAAACCTTTAAGAAATACAAGGGCGTTTCACCCTCCGCCTACAGAAGGTGAAATTTTTCCTGATTTTGTTGAAATACAGCGGTATTTATGATATCTTTTAACTTGCAAATAATTTAAACAAACCGGAGGAGCTTATGCCTGTAATTATTAAGGAAAATAACGTTTTCGTTTTGGAAACGAAAAACACGCATTACGTTTTCGGCATCGATTGCCTTGGCTACAATCGCCATATCCATTGGGGTAAAAAATGTGATACGAACGATTACTGTATGCAGAGGATCGGAGACGAAAATTCAAACCACAGTATGCTTGATGAGTACAAGCAGGAGTATACGGTTTTCGGCTCAACGATGTTTCGTGAATGTGATTTAAAGGTTGAATTTTCCGATAGATGCCGTGAGATCCGCCTTGAATACAGGGGATATGAGCAGGATGGCGATATTCTTAAGCTGAACTTTGCTGATGTTTATTATCCGCTGGAGGTTACTTTGAATTATCAGGTGTTTGACAACACGGATATCATCGCAAGATGGGTAACTATTAAGAATACGGGAAGCGAAACCATCATTGCGGAAAGGCTTTTCAGCGCGGAATTCTCACTTCCGTCTGTAAAGCCATACACCTTTACAAACACCAACGGCGCATGGGGCGCTGAATTTCTTGAAACGAGCAACCTGCTTGATGGAGGAAATCTCATTTTTGAGAGCCGAAGGGGCGGCTCTTCGCACAATAATTCACCGTATTTTATCGCTCATCAGAATGCGAATGAAAAATCGGGCGCCGTATACTTCGCTTCTCTTGCCTACAGTGGCAATTTCAAGGTAGCGGCTTCAAGAGATCTTTACGGGATCACGAGAGTTTCAATAGGAATGAACGATTTCGATTTTGAATATAGCCTTAAGGGTGGCGAAAGCTTTGATGCGCCTAAGGTTTACTGTGGTTTGGCAGAGGGCTTCGGGGATATGTCCCGCCAGATGAACCGCTTTGCAGTTGATCATCTTTTGCCGAAGCAGTTTGCCCATAAACCACTGCCTGTTTTATTCAATGCTTGGGAGGCAGTTGATTTTCGCGTTAACTGCGAGAATCAAACGGAGCTTGCAAAGATAGCAAGCGATATCGGCGTGGAGCTTTTTGTTATGGACGACGGTTGGTTCGGCAACCGCAAAAACGACTGGGCAGGTCTCGGAGACTGGTACGTTAACAAAGAAAAATTCCCCAACGGGCTTGGCGAGCTTATCAAAAACGTAAACGATCTCGGTATGGACTTTGGAATATGGCTTGAGCCGGAAATGGTGAATGCGGACAGCGACCTGTTCCGCGCTCATCCCGATTGGGCGTATCATTACGATACACGCAAGGCGAGCGAGCTTCGCCACCAGCTTGTGCTGAATATGACGAAGCCTGAGGTTCAGGAATACATTTTCACCGTAATGGATGAGCTGCTTACCGAAAACAACATCAAATATATCAAATGGGATATGAACAGACCTTATTCCGAAACTGGCGCGGAAAATCTTGAAAACCCGAAAATGCTCTGGTATCTGCATATCAAGGCGGTTTACGATATTGTTGACAAGCTTAAGGAAAAGCATCCGGATGTTGCCTTTGAAGCCTGCGCATCAGGCGGCGGCAGAGCTGATCTCGGCGCAATGAGCCATTTCGATCAGGTTTGGACCAGCGATAATACGGACGCTATAGACAGAATGGTGATCCAAAAGGGATATTCAAGGCTTCGCCCGATCAAAGCGATGCGCGCATGGGTAACAGATCCCGGCTGGTATAAGTTCTCATCATTGCAGTTCCGCTTTAATATCGCGATGCAGGGCTCGCTCGGAATCGGCGGCAATCTCTCGAAATACAGCGCTGAGGAATTGGAAATTTGCAAACAGAATATCGCGCTTTATAAAGAGATCAGAGACATCGTTCAGTTCGGCGATCTTTACCGCCTGCTTGATATCGATGAGGACGAGGTGCTGATGAATCAGTACGTCAACAGTGATAAAACGAAAAGCGTTGTATTCATCGCCGCCAACGGAACGAGATTTTTCAAAAAGAGAATCCCGCTTCGTTTTGACGGACTTGATCCCGATAAGCGCTACACCTTTAAGTTTTTCAATGATGAGATTGAAAAAAGCGGCTCGTATCTTATGGAGGTCGGAATTCCCGCGCACATCAGGGGCAGGGATTACAATACAATTATCGTAATTGAGGAAAAGAAATAAGAACCCGTCTTGCGTGTCGCAAGCCGGAACCTTGTTGGCAAGCCGATAAGA
>JAFLRY010000003.1:18576-101632 GCA_022511205.1 Eubacterium sp.
AGAACCCGTCTTGCGTGTCGCAAGCCGGAACCTTGTTGGCAAGCCGATAAGAACCTGTCTTGCGCGTAGCAAGACAGAACCTTGTTGGCGTAGCCAATAAAGCGAACGCCTACCGCGGCTTTGATTGCGGTAGGCGTTTTTATGTTTTATCTGCCGATTTTATTTATCATCGTCAAATGCTTTTTGTAAAATTCTCTTATTTCGTTGGCGTTGTACTTACCGCCCTGCAAGGACATATGGTCGCCTCTATAAGTCTGCATAACGTTCCAAATGCCCGCTTCTATTTTGGCTTTGTCAAACTCAGTTGACGGCGCGTTGAAGGGAGCGGTTGATGAATTGGTATTAACAAGCCCGTCATTATCAAGCCAGCTTTCATCAAAGGAATAGCCGCCCGGCGTTACGCCTGTATGCTTTCCCATAATTTCGCTTGTTTCCCTAAATATTTTTATAACGTTGCAGGCTGTTGGCATATACGTTCCGTCAGCCTGCTTTTCACAGCAGGAGGTTGGATACGAAAAATAATAAACGTTTGGCAGCGTTTCGATTTTTTCGTTTAACGCCAGCGCGTTGTCTAAGTACATATCGTATTCTGCGGTGTCCTCAAACACTCTGTTTTTATCGGGATAGAGGAACTTGACCATAATGTCTGTATATATCGTTTTGATCCTTGCCTTTATATCCAAAGGCTTGATATTCACCCTGAATTGCGACAAAACCTCTCTTGCGGAGTAGGCAGTAGTGCCGTTATGAGGCGCGGAAAGCGACGTTAAGCTGTAAAGCCAATCACCTTTACCCCCAACGAAAAAGGGAGAAATATCGTCAGTATCAGTCGCGTTTCGCTCTTCCTCGCTTCCGTAAGCGAGAATGTGGGCAAAAAGCCGAACAGTAGCGCCGCCGAAGGAATGACCGAGGATGTTTATCTTGTTTTCGGCGCTCCAGTCAGTAATGAGCGGCTCAGAAGAAAAATCTCTTCCGAATCTTTCGTGACCGTATTTTTCGCTGTGGGCTTTTCCATAGTCAACTACCGAGCCAGTAAGCTGAGCGTAAAGCTCGCAGGCCCTGTCCCAAGCGCTGCCTTTTGGAGCAACGGAAGCGTCATAGCAGTCAAAGCCCTGCGCTTTAAGATAATCCATAAGCGAGCCGCCGCGCGTACCCCAATAGGGCATTGATCTGTTCATTTTATCGTAATGCCCCCAGCCACAGAGACCGTGTACAAAAATGTATTTATAATTCGTTACCGACATAGAGCTTATCCTCCCATTTCCAGTTTAAACTATCGTTCAAATCACGTAAAGCTAAAATACTTTACACGCGTTTTTAGAAAATTTTTAAAACTGCCGCATATAAACACGGCAGTTTTATTTCTAATCGTGATTCATTTACGGTCTGAGACCCATTCCGCCCTCAAGGGTGATGGTTTCACCGGACATAAATTTGAAATCGGGAGACGCAAGCTGAACGCAAACTCTTCCAATCTCTTTTTCAGAGTCGCCGTAATGACCCATAGGAGGCATTTTAACGTTCGCCTTGAATGCCTCGGGATAGGCGTTTTGAAACTGTTCAAGCTGCGCGGTCCACGCAAGGGGGCATACAACGTTAACGTTGATCCCGTCCTTGCCCCATTCGGTGGCGGCAACTCGCGTAAGTCCTCTGATGCCCTCTTTTGCGGCGGCGTATGCGCTCTGACCGAAATTGCCGAACAGACCCGCGCCGGAAGCAAAATTAATAACAGAGCCTTTTGTTTCTGCAAGATATGGATAACAGGCCTTCATATAGCAGAAGGAAGCGTAGAGCCCTGAATAAATCGCAAGATCAAACTGCTCAATGGTGTGATCGGCAAGTGTAACTCCGGAAGCAGAAGCCTGAGCGTTGTTGATCAAAACGTCGATCCTGCCGAACTTCTCAATAGTCTGCTTAACAACGTCTTCAGCAATCTTAATATTGTCGCTTCCCGCGCTGATGTCCGCCTGAAGTGTAAGTACGCTGATGCCGTATTTTTCTTCAAGCTCGTTCTTTGCGTCCTCAAGCTTTTTTACGTTGCGCCCGGTGATTACGAGGTTTGCGCCCTCTTTGGCGTATGCTGTGGCAATGCCGTAGCCGATAGAGCCGCATTCGCCGTTTGAAAGCACCGCGCGTCCCGCTCCTGTAATTATAGCGGTTTTACCTGTTAAAAATCCCATAGTGTTCCCTCCGTGGATACTTTTTATTTTAGTATATTAAATTTTTGTTCAAATTACAAGTGCAAGTTGATCGTATAATATGTTTTTTATAATTGTGTGATAAAAAATTTACAGCCGAAGCAGATAATACTTCGACTGTTTTTGAAATCGTATAGATTTAGGGGGTTATGATTTTCTGTCAAACCCGGGATTGAAAGCATAATAGTTTTTACTGTTGAGCTTATCGGTCAACAGTCTCAGGCCTTCACCGAAGCGCTGGTAGTGAACGATCTCGCGGGCGCGCAAGAATCTGATAGGCTCAAGCACGTCGGGATCGTCCACAAGGCGAAGAATGTTGTCGTAGGTCACACGTGCCTTTTGCTCCGCGGCAAGGTTTTCATTCAGATCGGCGATCGGATCGCCCGTAACCTGAATAGATGCGGCACTCCACGGAAAACCGCTTGCGGCGGTGGGATAAACGCCCGTAGTGTGGTCTACGAAATACGGCGCGAAGCCGCTTTCCTCGATCTGCTTCTCTGTAAGGTTACGAGTGAGCTGATGAACGATAGTCCCCACCATTTCTAAATGCCCCAGTTCCTCTGTGCCGATATCCGTTAATAAGCCTTTGAGCTCCGGAATAGGCATTGAGTAGCGCTGGGAAAGGTATCTAAGAGATGCTCCGAGCTCGCCATCGGGACCGCCATACTGTGAAATTATGATGCTTGCGGCTTTTGGATCGCAATGCTTTATATTTACAGGATATTGTAATTTTTTTACATAACTAAACATAATTTTCTCCTTTTTTACTTATTCATTATATTTTATGATTTTCGAGAAATAATGCTATAATTTTAATCAGCAAAGTCAACAATCTTATTGCTTGCGGTGATTGACTTTTTTCATAATGAATTATATAATTCTATTATCATAATGCAATTTCGCTTTATGGGGGTGTGCTGATGGTAGTGGTCGTAACAGGCGGAGCGGGCTTTATCGGCGCAAATTTTATTTTCTATCAGCTTAAACATCACCCAAAAGACAGGATCATCTGCCTTGACAAGCTGACCTACGCGGGCAATATGGAAACCCTTGAGCCTGTTCTTAATAACGAGAATTTTCGCTTCATTAAAGGCGACATTGCCGATAAGGAGATCGTGGAGCGGGTATTTATTGAGGGAAAGCCCGATATTATCGTCAATTTCGCCGCAGAATCCCACGTTGACCGCTCAATAGATGATCCGGGAATTTTTATCAAAACGAATATCATCGGCACGCAGGTGCTTTTGGACGCCTGCAGGAAGTTCGGCATTAAGCGGTTTCATCAGATCTCCACTGACGAGGTCTACGGCGATCTGCCCCTTGACCGACCTGATTTGTTTCTTACAGAAGAAGCGCCGCTTCGCGCGTCGTCGCCATACGCGGCTTCGAAAGCGGGGGCTGATCTTACGGTGCTTGCGTATCACAGAACGTACGGCATCCCTGTTTCGATAACCCGTTGCTCCAACAACTTCGGCCCGTATCAGTATCCCGAAAAGCTGATTCCCCTTGCCATTAGTTATGCGTTAGAAGATAAGCCCATTCCTGTTTACGGAGACGGAAAAAACGTGCGGGACTGGCTCTACGTTGAGGATAGCTGCGAAGCGATAGATCTTGTTATGCGAAAGGGTAGAGACGGCGAGATATACAATATCGGCGGGCATAATGAAAAAAGCAATCTTGACGTGATCAAAACCGTTTTGAAGCTGACGGACAAGCCCGAAAGCCTCATCACCTTCGTTGCGGACAGGCCGGGTCACGACAGGCGCTACGGAATAGATTATTCAAAAATTCAGGCCGAGCCGGGCTGGAGCCCGAAATGCGATTTTGACGACAGTATAAGGCAAACTGTTGAATGGTATTTAAACAACAAAGAGTGGCGGGAAAGCATAAATAAACGCCGCCGCAAACTATAAGAATTACAAAATAAAGAGGTATAGAATGGTTCTTTCACTTGTTGTACCCTGCTATAACGAAGAGGGAAACGTTGAAAAATTCTTCGCTGAAACGAATAGGGCCTTTGAAGGCAGAGGCTTTGACTACGAATTCGTTTTCGTTAATGACGGCAGCAGGGATTCTACCCACGCCAAGCTGAAAAAGCTTTACGAGGAAAATGCGGATCACAACATTCAGGTGCTCAGCTTCAGCCGAAATTTCGGCAAGGAGGCGGCGATCTATGCGGGCTTAAACGCGGCAAAGGGCGATAAGGTCTGCCTTATAGACGCCGATCTCCAGCAGCGCCCTGAGGTGGTGCTTGAAATGCTTGAGGCGATGAACGAGGATGATAACATTGATTGCGTTGCCGCCTATCAGGAGGAGCGCAAGGAAAACAAAATAATGATCGCCTTTAAGGGGATGTTTTATAAGCTTATCAACAGAATGGCTGATGTTGATTTTGTAAACGGCGCTTCCGATTTCAGGCTGATGAAAAGAAATATGGTTGAAGCGATACTGCAAATGACGGAATACCACCGCTTTTCAAAAGGTATATTCAGTTGGGTGGGCTTCAACACGAAGTACATCCCCTATAAGGTTCAGGAGCGTGAGAGCGGAGATTCAAAATGGAGCTTCGGCAAGCTTTTGAAATACGCCATAGACGGCATCGTTTCCTTCTCAACGTTTCCGCTGAAGCTTTCCGCCTTCGTGGGCTTCATTTCGGCGATCATCTCCATAATCTATCTCGTTATCGTAGTTGTTCAAAAGCTCGCCTTTGGTATAGACGTTCCCGGCTACGCCACCATAGTTGTGCTGGTGCTTTTCCTCGGCGGTATGCAGCTTTTCAGCCTTGGCATCCTTGGCGAGTATCTCTCAAAAATATACGTTCAGGTGAAGAACAGACCTGTTTATGTGCTGAAAGAGCATTTAGGTAAAGACGATGAACGCGATTAAAGATGTTTTAAAAAAGTATAAAGAGCCGATATTATACGTTTTGTTCGGCGGCTTTACAACGGTAGTAAATCTCGTTGTGTTTTACCTGATGAATAAGGCAGCAGGCGAGGAATTGTATCTTGTGAATAACGTTGTTGCCTGGCTTGCCGCGGTGATCTTCGCCTATATAACGAATAAGCTTTGGGTGTTTGAATCAAAAAGCTTCAACCTTAAGGTTATTCTGAAGGAGATACCCGAATTCTTCGCGGCGCGTATCTTCAGCCTCGGAGTAGAGGAGGGCGGGCTCTGGCTCTTTGTTGACGTGTTGGGCTTTGACAGCTTCTCCTTCTCCGTGCTGGGCTTTGAGGTTACGGGAAAGCTGATCGCAAAGCTTGTGCTGGCGGTGATAGTAGTTATTCTCAATTACGTTTTCAGCAAATTCATCATATTTAAAAAATCAAAAAACGGCGGGAAATGATTCCGCCGTTTTTGATTTTATTAGAAGTTAATCATTTTCATCAGGATGTCCGAAATACAGTTCGCTCCAATCGATTTCTTCATTTTCGTCTTTTTCGGGATGATACCAATAAGTGTTGTGGTCAGCATCTTCCCAAACAACGAATTCCTCGTTGCAATCTTTACAGTAAAAACCTCTTTCATCAAAATCTCCGCTACAGCCATATATGACGGATATGCCGTTATTACTATGAGTAGCTATACTGTATTCCTCATTGTTTGGGTTAAGTTTAATAATATAATCTCCGTCGTCAAAAAGTATGTATTTACTATTTGAGGCATCATAGCTTATTTGATTAATCGAACCATACCGAGCTTTATACACTGTTTCGTATGTTCCATCCTCTTTATTTACTTTAACAACTTCGTTATCTTCAGTAACAACATATACTTTAGATACTAACTCGGCAATATCCATCAATTTTGCTTTCTTTTCAAATAATTGTTTTGTTTCGCCGTATACAGCCTTTTTAAAATACACATAGCCCGGCGTACAATCATATGATTCGAGATACTCAATTACGATTGGATCATCTTGTGCTACGAAGCAGTCACGTGTAGTAAACCGACTTGTCGTATTTTCGCTCGTAGTGTTGCTTGCTTCTGTAGTATTTTCATTTGAAATACTTTCGGAATTGGTAGTGTTTTCATTCGGGTCAGCGTTTTTACCGATACTGCACGCAGAAAATAAAATTGCAATAATAATTATTGTAATAGCAAGAACTGAATAAGTAAAATGCTTCTTTTCCATATGCTTCCGTATAATGCGACTGTCCGCAGGATAGTTGCAGTGTTTTCCTTTCTAAAGACTTTACTAAATTGTTTTAACTTAATATATCATTATCTACTGAAGCTATTTCATCTTCTAGCTGCCTAAGCAAGTCGGGGTGTTTTTATTTACTGTCATAATATTCGATCATTTCTGTTGTGAATTGATTTATATGGTCAAGTGCCTCCTGTGAAAAGCATATATAAGATTTATCCTCAAGCGATGAAAAAGCTTTATCCCTTTCTATATCTATATACGTACTTTGAATTTCATCTAAAGCATATGACACCGGGTGGCAGACAAAAACCTCAAGGTAATACTCATTGCTTTCAAGAGTATCTTGATATACATCGGTATAATTCATTTTGTTTACAAAAACGAGATAGCTTTTTCCCGGCTTAAGAGGAATGCTATAATCAATATTATAAAATACCATTGAATTATCTGAATTCTCGCAGAAAAAAGATCCGTGATAAATTACAATATTTTTACCGCTTTCATCAATATCTCCTTTAACTGTTTTTAATACCTCCACATTGTATTTGGTGGTTTCAAAACAATGCTCCACATCAAGGCACCTGATCTCAAATATATAATCGCAAATGTTTTCAAGCTCATACTTCGCGCCTTCAACAGAATAGCCCATAATATTTTCATCTGTTTCGTTTGCGTATTGAGGGGTAAAGCTCAGTTTGGCATCGTTATATGCTTCCTCATTGAGAGAAAGTCTTGAATAGCTCAATCTTGTAGCTATGCCTAATGCGATACCGAAAACGATCAATATTATAAACACTATCAGTGTGCTTTTCTGATTTTTAGAAAGGTTTTTAAACAAGTTTACCATCCTTCATTTCTATAATTTCGTCGCATAAGTCATCAAGATTTGCCCTGTCGTGGCTTGCTATAATAAAGGTAGTTCCTTCGTTTTTATTTGCATCTGAAATAACGTTGCTTAATATTTTAACGGATTCTTCATCAAGAGCATTCGTGGGTTCGTCAAGTATAATTAAATCGGGCTTATTCATAAATGCTTGTATTAAGCTGACTTTCTGTTTCATTCCAAGGGAATACTTTTTCATATTTCTATTATCGTCTGCTTTTAAATGAAATCTTTCAAGCCATGCTTTTATTTCGCTTTCATCAATCTTATTAAATGAAATATCGTTAAGCATTTTAAGATTTTTAAATGCGCTCATATAATCAAACATGGAAATGTTTTCTATTACAACGCCCAGACTTTTTGGATAGATTCCGTTACCGACTCTTTGTCCGTCAACGTAGATCTCGCCGGTATTGGAAGTTATAAGTCCGCACATAGCTCTGATAAGCATTGTTTTGCCACTGCCGTTTTTTCCTACAAGTCCGTAAATTTTCCCTTTTTCAAGGTTGAGATTAATATTATTTAAAACGGTGTTTCCGTTAATTGATTTCGTATAATTTTTTACTTCAATAAATGCCATAATTAACTCTCTCTTTTATAAAATGTCTTTTTTCTTTAACGCTTTATATCCTACAAAACAAATTAAGCAGTCAAAAACCATTGCAAACGTATAGTAAACAATGGGACTGTAATAGAACGCTTCCTTTTGCTCGGTATACACAGTTACAAAATACCACGAAACCATATCCCACTGCTTCATATTCAGCGGCAGCAAAAATATTAAAGCGGTGAATCCAATGAAAAATGCAGTTACAACTATCATACCGATTTTTTCATTAAACAACACCGATATTATCGAGGCAATCTGCACAAACATAAATAGAATTAACGTATATGCTAAAACAGACTGTGTCATCAAACTTAAAGTGTTTACACTATATAAAGTCTTATCGCTTGATGTGAAAGCCATAACTGCTATCCCCAAGGAATAGATTACACCCGAAACGAAGCATATAAAAAGATTTTTAAAGGTTTCACCCAGATATAGCTTTTTGTAATTTCCAAGCCTTGTTGCGGCATAATAGCATTTAGACAGATAATTTCTGTTCATAATGCAAGAAAGTAAAGGAATTGAAATAACAACATCCAGAACGCCGATTAAGACTTGAACGTCAAATTCTCTGCTCGTAAGATCAATATATATGCCTTCCCTTGCATAAAAAAATAAAACGTCAAAAGCGTGAGATTCCAATAAATCGGGATCAAGGCGTATCATTCCAATGTAAATACCTATTACAAATTGGAGAAATAAAATTATAAGTATGTATTTCCTATCGCTTTTCAACATTCTCATATAGTATTTTTCACCTTTTTTAATGCAAACGGTATAGGCGCAAATGCCATTAAAAAATAAGACGCAATGATGATTATAAAATATGGATATGACGGTGTACTTATATCAAGACCGAAAATGCAATCTAAAACATCCAGTTTAATGTTTCGAACATCACAAAATACACTAAACAAATTTATAAATATAAACATAATGGATAAAACAAATATTTTATTTTTTACAAAATATGAAAGCTGATAAGCGATGACCGCGATAGCTCCGGCGATTAAACTTGATATAAATATGTAAAGCAAAAAATAAAGATGAGGTGAAAATATATAAAGTCTTTTAAACAAAATTAAATCTAAAATAACACCATATGTATCTGCCTGTATTAGTCCCAAAGTGTATTGATTTGTTGATTCAAACGGGAAGGCTATCATACATAATAAGTAATTGATGATCTGCGGCAGAAAAATTACGAAAGCGCCGCAAAAAAATACGGCGATAAGCTTTGAAAAATAATATTTTTTTGCGCCCATTCTTACGGCGCAGATGGGAAAATAATTATTATTGTAATCAGCAAGATAACTATCCGAATATGCCGCACAGGCAAGAAGCGGCATTACCATTCCAAAAATTAAAGTTTGCCAGTCGCTATTAGCTAAAAACTGCATATATGATGCCTGAACGCTTATGATATCTGCGTTATATGACGAAATGCAGTTTATAATAAAACAGAAAATGCTAAACACAACGCCGATAAGGCACACCCGCAAAAAGCCTGTTGAATTAAAAGCGTTTATTATCTGAAATTTAATTGCTTTTCTCATAAGAACACCTATATTAGAAGCATAGGGGCAATAAAACCCCTATGCTTATTTTAATATAGAGTTAGTAAGGCTGTCAATACGCTATAGGCATTCCTGCTGAAACAGTAAACAAAACCTTAACGCTCACTTGCAGTAATACCGGCGTGTGTAGTTGAGGTAATAGGTAATAGTGAATAGTGAATAAGTAAATAGGATCGGCAGTTTTACTGCCCTGAACCTCTTAACTTTTCACTCTTACTTCTTCACTAAAAAAAATTTCCCGTCTGAGTAAATCAGACGGGAATTTTTTTACTCTGCGTCCCAGGGCCACGGGTCTTTGAGCCACTCGTCGCTGTTATTCTCACCAAGGGTGAGCGGGCCGTATTTCTCCTCGAATTCCTTCTTCAGCATTTTAAACTGATTGAAATATTTTTCATAAAGCTTTCTTGCTTCGGCGTTATCAAGGTGAGTGTCCATATACATTCTGACTTCCCACATGGCAAACTGCGCCTGAGAAACTCTTAAAAGCAATTGCTCTCTTGTCATATCAGCACTCCCTTTCCCGTAAACGGCTTGTTGAGCTCGGGGAAAAGCGTTCCCTCGTTGAGCGCCTTAGCTTCTTCTTCATATATAACAGGCTGTTGCTGAAACGGAACGTATGCCATCGTTACCGACGCGTCATCGGGCAGCGGCGGCAAAACGTTGCTTGCGTTTTTCAGAAACGTTGGGTTGAACATATCTACGTATTTATCCATTTGTTTTTACTCCTTTCTCTTTCCATAATATGCTATCCTGCGAAAAATGACAGATAAGAGAAAAAATTTTTCAAACATATAATGATTTAGAATGTTTAAAAATTACCTTTGGAGGTAAAAATATAAATGAAATAAAAAACATAGGTGATACAATATGACAGTTAAACGCGGAGATATATATTATGCCGATCTGAGCCCTGTTGTAGGCTCGGAGCAGGGAGGAGTAAGACCGGTGCTGATCGTTCAGAATGACGTGGGAAACCGCTTCTCGCCAACGGTCATCGCCGCCGCGATAACGAGCCAGAAGGATAAAAGCAATCTTCCCACCCATATCGAGGTGGACGCAAGAAATTGCGGCTTGGCAAAGGACAGTATCGTGCTTCTTGAGCAGGTGCGAACGATAGATAAGCGCCGCCTGCGTGAAAAAATGGGCGCTTTGGACGGCGGAGATATGGGAAAAGTTAATGAGGCTTTGTCCGTTTCCTTCGGGCTTTAAATGGGGGATAACTCTAATTCAGAGTTATTCCTTTTTCATTTATTACAAAATTGTCATTTCATATTTGATTTTTTATGGTAATATAAGATTGAGGGGCAAACGCAAGCCGCCTAAACCTATAATTTGAGGTGATACGCTGTGAAAATTTTTCTTTTGGAGGACGATGCTTCCATCGCTATGGGGCTGGAGTATTCGCTTCAAAAAGAGGGTTATGAAACGAAACGTTGCGCTGACGTTAAAAGCGCGCTGAAAGCTGTTGACGCGGAGAATTTTGATCTGTATCTGCTTGATCTTTCTCTGCCCGACGGGAGCGGTTATGACGTTTGCCGAGCCGTTAAGGCAAAGGGCGATCTGCCCGTTATTTTCCTCACCGCCTTTGACGATGAGGTAAACGTTGTTATGGGCTTTGATCTTGGCGCCGACGATTATATATCAAAGCCGTTTCGTATAAATGAGCTTATGGCGAGGATCAAAAGCGTGCTTCGCCGATACCACAGCGAAAATTATTCAGGCATCGTGGAGCTTCACGATTTGAAGATCAATACGAACGAAGCCAAGGTTTACAAAAACGGTAAGGAAATCGTCCTCACCGCTATGGAATACCGCTTGCTTCTGATCCTGCTCAACAACAGAGGGCAGATACTTACGCGAAATCAACTGCTTGAAAACATCTGGGATATAGATGGGATTTTCGTTAACGATAACACGCTTACCGTTTACATCAAGCGCCTTCGTGATAAGATCGAGGACGATTCGGACGAGCCAAAAATCATAAAAACCGTTAGAAAAATGGGGTATATTCTGGAATGATAAAGAGATATAAGGAGTTTTTATATGCGATCATCGCTTCCGCCGTTCTCATTACGGTGGGCTTTATCGCGATATTCAATATCAACACGGCTTCGGCGTTCGTTTTTCTCGGTATTTCGCTGGCGATTTTCGCTATCTTTTTCGTTGTTACATATAAGCGGATCGCGGAAATCCGTGAAATGTCCGATTATCTTCGCCGTATAAATGACGGCGAATTTGATCTTGATATAACGGACAATCAAGAGGGCGAAATGAGCATACTGAAAAATAATATTTACAAGGTGGTCGTTACCCTGCGGTCCCAGCAAGAGCTTCTCCTTAAGGATAAAAACTATCTCGCCGATTCAATTGCGGATATTTCGCATCAGCTCAAAACGCCTATAACCTCTATCACCGTGATGACAGATCTGCTTAAAGCGGAAAAAGACGAGGCAAAGCGGCGGGAGTTTCTTGAAGTAATCAACAGCCAGCTTTCAAGGATAAACTGGCTGTTGGTTACGTTGCTGAAGCTATCGAGAATAGACGCTGGCGCTATTGAATTCAAGAAAGAGCGAGGAAGCCTTAAGAGTATTATCGAAAACGCCGCGCGACCGTTTCTTATCAACGCGGAGGTCAAGGGGATCGAGCTCACCACCGAGTGCAACGATGACGTGTTTGCTGACGTTGACAGGAATTGGTATGCGGAAGCGCTCTCAAATATTATTAAAAACTGTATTGAGCACACGGATGAGGGCGGCAAGGTAAGCGTTCACGCCTTTGAAACGCCCGTTCTTACAAAGATAGTCATTAAGGATAACGGCTCGGGCATTCATCCTGACGATCTACCGCACATCTTTGAAAGATTTTATCAGGGCAGAGCTCATTCGGAAACAAGCGTCGGCATCGGTCTTGCCCTCAGCAAGGCGATCCTCAATCGCCAGCAATCGTTTATTGACGTTAAAAGCGAAGTGGGCAAGGGAACGGAGTTTGAAATAACGCTTTATAAAACTACAGTGTGATAAAAAATTAAGCCTTCTCAATAGGGAGAAGGCTTTTTTATAAGTCCTGCAGATCAGCGTCGGGAATATCGTTTTCAAGATTATCCCGTGCCAAATCGTTATCTATAACGGAATAAGCGTCTGAAATAGGCTTTTCCCTGCGCGGATCCCTTTCATAGGGCTTTGCGCTATAAACGTTTTTCTTCGGTTGATTTTCGCCCTGCTTCGCCATAATATCACCTCAGAAATAGTTTATCCGACTGAGGTGATTATATAAATTTACTCAAGTTCTTTTTTGTGATTTATGTGTATTCCTATATGACCGATCCCGAATATTATAGCTGAAATGATGAGCAAAATATTTTTGCCGTAGATTCCCAAAAGAAAAGACGCAATAACGGGAAGCGTTGCTCCCGCAACGGGGATTCCAAGCAGACTGCTGTAAAAATCCTTCATCGTTTTCTCGCTTTTGAAATATCTGATCCAGTATATTTCGTAAAGCGCCATACAGAGAAACGAGAGAATAAGCCACATTATCCGCCATGAGTTTAACGAAACGTTAAAGTCTTTGAAAATCAATACAATGCAGGTGACGAGCGCCTGACCGACGCTTTCAAATATCAAAAATATTTTCTTTTCATTTTTGACGTATTTATCGTAATCCTTAGGCTTGTTCTTTGTCCAAAGCAGATTTGGAATACACAGCATCGCAAGAAATATAAGCCCAACGTATGAAAATCCAAAATTCATAATCTTTGCTCCGCTAATAATTCTAATTTATCAAATGCAATAAGTAATAGCTCACATAAAGCGCCTTGTGAATTCCCTCGATTCTCCTCTTAATCGCCAACTGTTTCCGTTTTTATTTTCTCCAATAATTCGCAGACCAAGTTTTCTGGCTATCGCTTGAGAATTTGAGTTCTGCTTGTTTATATATGCCTCAACGTATAAAATATCTTTTTGCACAATGTGACTGCGTATTTAAAAAATCGGTAGAAAAGAGCGGTGCGTTGGTGTTCGGGCTTTATTTCTATTTCTTCAATTACCATTGTATCATTGTTAATGCTATACTGAAAATAGCCCGCAAAGATTTTATCAACGTACATTAGTATGATCTGCTGACCATCAGCCGGAGCTGATTTCATAAAAGACAGCCATAGCCGCTTATCATCATCGTAGCTGTTGCCGGTTGGCGCTATTCGGCTCATATTGCTATACAGGATATCAAACATTTGAGGCAATATCTCTTTCGATTGTGTTTTATCATAAAAACAAAATGATATTTCTCTCATATTTTCTCCTTTATTCTATATGATAAACGTACTGCAAATCAACAAGGTCTTTCCCGCCGATATTGTCTTTATATGATTCGCCGCTGTAGCTGAAGTCGCACTTTTCGTAAAACCGCCTTGCGTTGTGATTTTCCTCCAAAACCCAGAGGAAAATATCATTAAAGCCCATTGCCTTAAGTTCTTCCACCGCGCGCATCAAAAGCTGTTTGCCATAGCCATTTCCGCAGTATTCCGGCAGAAAATAGATCGAAATGATTTCGCCCATCCCCTCAAACTTTTCAAAGCGTGAAGCGCAATAGGAGGACGAGCCTATCATTTTGCCGTTATCGAACATAATAAGCGTGTGACACTTTGGGTTATCAAACGCTCTGCACCATCTGCCTTTCGGAATACTGTCCAAAAACTCCTGCGGAATAATTCCCTTGTATGCGTGCCGCCAGCTTTGCTCGTATATGTTGCTTATTTCCTCTCTGCTGTCTGACTGATTGATTTTCCTGATTTCCATATTTTCACCATAATGAATAATAATATAAAAATTATAAATTGCGACAGGGTGTTTGTCAATTGTTGAACGTATTCGTTGTTTTGAGATAAAAATCCCAATTATATAAAACAATGATAATTGTGACATAGAATGCAAATGAACAATAAAAATTACACTTAATTATAAAATTTATAATAAATTATAATTTTTGGTGTTGACATCACCTTAAAAAAGTTGTATTATAATTTTTGTTATTAATAACAAAAATCAATATAAAGAGGACGGCGATTAGCATCAATACATCATATACGTTACAAAGTAATATTAAGGAATTATTGGATCACCAGCGTAAATATTGGTATGGAAAAGAAGTATCGTCTAAGGATTATCGAGACAGCTATATCTTGGGTGAGGCAATAGACACTTTTGTTCTTGATGATGTTCATAAGCTTTTGGCATATAAAAAAGAAGATTCTGAAGTAACTAAGGTAGCAAAATCTATAACTTTAAAAGCCAAAACACATGAGCGCCTGACCCGAATATGCGAGATGCTGGGAACATCTGAGAGTGAAACCTGTCGATTAATTATTTTTCATTTGATTCATGAAACGCTTGACGAAAAAAAGGTTACCAGGATTCCTAAAGAAATCGAGTTGGAGCTGGCAGTCTTAAAAAAGGCCTTGTCTAACGCCCAAAATGCCTTGAAGGCAATTGAAAAATATTATTTTAATAAATAAAATGGAGGTGATTTTGATGATTGGTACTGATTTAACTACTGATGAAAACAATCTGTATTCAGATGTTTTGAAAAACATTTCAACTCTTCCCGATGGGTTATATTATGCGAAAGATTTCTTTGGTAACGCGGCTACAAATCCAAGAGTGGTGAAAAAACTTTACAAAGATGTAAAGAATGGCACTATACCCGGTGTCTCTTTGATTGGCGAACGCTCAAGGGATGGATATGAGATAAAAAATAATTGAAAGTACATTTTATTAAGAATGCAATGTTAGGGATTTAACGACTGTGATAAAAACTATGTTCGTCTGCCACGGCAATATATGCCGTTCGCCAATGGCGGAATTTATATTTAAAGATATGGTGAAAAAGCAGGGGATAGACGATGAGTTTTTCATTGCCTCCTCCGCAACAAGTACCGAAGAGATTTGGGGAGATATAGGCAATCCCGTATATCCTCCGGCGAAAAAGGAGCTTGCGAAGCACGGACTTTCCTGCGAGGGAAAGTGCGCCGTTCAGCTGCGAAAAAGCGATTACGAAAAGTATGATCTCTTCATAGGTATGGACAGCGCCAACGTCCGCAATATGATGCGCATCTTCGGCGACGATCCCGAAAACAAAATCAGCAAGCTGATGGATTATTCGCATCGCGGCGGAGACGTTGCCGATCCATGGTATTCAAGGCGGTTTGATATAGCTTACCGTGACATTTACGACGGCTGCGAAGCTTTATTAAAAAAGCTTTTAAAAGAAAACTTTATTGTATAAAAATAGGGTGCGGATTTCCGCACCCTATTTAATAAATCTATTAATTATGTTTACTCTTTATATTAGCTATATGCTCCTGTTTAACTTGCTCACTAACCTGTGAATAAGGATATAAAAGCTCATATAACCTATTAATTTCCTCTTCAGAAATCAAGGGATTTTCAATAGGATTGAATATTTTTGCAATAGCAGTATCTACATCATTGCGTTTAACAACCTGAATATTCGAGCTATATACAGTGATGTTTTTTAAAGTGCATCTTTCCGAAAATGCGATAATTGAGTGAATCGGGTAATCTTCTCCAATTACGTTTTTCAAACATTTAATATGTAAATTGTTTTGCATTATCGGATTAAAAAAGTGTTCTTTTAAGCTTCTTCCTTTGCCTTGCGGTAAGGTTTGGGTCCAGTTTTTACTCTTTTCATTTCCGAAGATCCAACCGCTGTAATTTTTGCTTTCAAATACGACTATACCTTTGCGAGCGATCAACATAACGTCAATTTCCGTGGTTTCACCATTATCCTTTGGCAGATAAACGTTGAACAAGAATTTACAGCCCTTTGCTTCAAGATACTTTAATCGTTTAAATATTAAGTATTCTCCAAATTTTCCTTTATCGTTTCGTGTTGCAAAGTAAGAATTATTCGTGCTGAGATGATATGTAGATTTATTGAAAGTAACTATATCAAGAACTATGAATAAAACGAAAACAATTAACATTAATATCAAAAGATACATTATTAAACCTCCTGAAATTTGTTTTATGTATTTATTATAATGTTTTGTTTAAGAAATACAACAGTTATGAAGTTTTTTATTTCCATTTGCGCCTATGAAGCCATTCGTCCCACGTTGCGTATTCACCGTATGCGTTTTTCATTCTTTGAAATTCAAAATTTCCTGCCGCAAAGGACTTTTTTAGGCTTTTTGAAACGTATTTTGTAAAATCATCACGGCAGTATTCGCGATCGTCGGTTACGTAGAATATTTTATAATTGTTCTTAGCTAGCTGTTCAATTTTGGCGATATGCACCTCGTGATGACCGGTATATCCGACCAATCGTTCAGCAAAAGTTTTTATTGAGTCAAGCCTGTTTTCAAGCCGTTCCATATGCTTTTTATTTGCGAGCTTTTGCATTTCGCGCTTTTCGTTTTCTCTTTTTTGAATTTTCTCTTTATTCTGCAGCTTTTCCCAGTACTCGCTGCTATCATACTTTTCAAAATAGCGGCATTCCTTTTCAAGGCACGCGTGTCCATCTATGGTGTTAGCGGTCATATATCCGCAATGAAGGGAGCAATGGCAGAATCCAACTATGTTTTTGCTTTTGACTGAGGATATCCCTCCGCCGACTATATAAACCTCTACGATTTCAGTTGAGTTCGTCATATTTGTTACTCCTTGTTTATGTTGCCGATAATGTACATTTGTTATCTTGGTTTGACAATATCATATTAAGCTTTCACTTGCAACTAAAACAAAAACCAAGTCCGTTTTATAGGACTGTATAGCAGTTGTCTGGTGATTCTTAACAATTACGGTATTAAGTTTATTTTGTTTGGCTTGGGCTTGTTTTATATTTTCTCATATGTTAAAATAAAATCATATTAATTGCAAAAGAGGGATCGATATGGAAAGAATAGCGGCATTTGAAAAAGTCAGCTTTGAGCAGTTTGAGAAGGATTGGTTAAAGAATTTTCCGGATACGGCGGACGTTAGAGCCGTTTACGAATCAATAAAAATGCCAAAGAGAGCAACCACAGGCTCAGCGGGCTACGATTTTTACGCCCCCGCTGATATCACTCTTGAAAAGGGGAAGTCCGTTCTTATCCCCACAGGCATACGCTCTAAAATCGCTGACGGCTGGGTGCTGAAAATTTATCCACGTTCCGGTCTCGGCTTCAAGCACAGGATCCAACTTGATAACACCGTTGGCATTATTGATGCCGATTATTACAATTCCTCAAACGAGGGGCATATTATGATAAAGCTTTCCTGTGACGCCCACGATGAGGGCCACACCGTTCAGCTCAGCGCCGGAGACGGCTTTGCGCAGGGCATTTTCCTGCAGTTCGGCATCACCTTTGACGATGACGCTGACGGCGTTCGCGACGGCGGCTTCGGCTCTACGACGCAGAAAAACTGATATAATATAAAAACAGCCACCTGCATAATCTACAGGTGGCTTTATTCTATTCCCAAATAAATTCTACCTCTTCGGTAAAAAGCCTCAAAGAGCAGGTTCGAAAATTATTTCGTTTGTATTTCCAGCCATAAGTGCTTAGTTCTATTAAAACACTTCTTATATTAGGTGTAACCGCGGTATCAATATACTCCCACGAATGATATCCTTTTTCTTTTCTCTTTTTGATTTCCTCATTGGCGGTATCAACAAATTCGGGAATTGATAATATACAACCTTCGTATTTGTTTTTCTTGTTGATACCGGTTTCTATCAATGCGTTATCAAAGCGATATTTTACATTATCCGCATTTAGCTTGCATTTTATATGGCATTTTGTGAAATCCTTGTATTTCTCCACAAATTCAGTGGTAGTATAATCATCGGGATAATAATACGTTTCAAAGCTCAAAGTCAATTCATTATTCTCAAGTGAAACGCTATAAAGCTTTGAATCGTGAAGTATTCCGTCAGGAATATTCATATCTTTCATTATCAATTTTTCTGTCATATTTTTCTCCTAATTGGTTTTCTTGAATTTAATTCCTATCAGCATTGTAACATAATCCGCAAACACAATCAACGCTTGTGTGAAAAAGGCTTATCCTATTCTGCAAGCGCATTTTGTATATCTTCTCCTTATAAATGAAAAAACGAATTACAAAAGCTGACAGAAAAATCCTTTTTCAGTAGATTTATACATTATTTGATAAAATGCTTGACTTTTCAGTATCATTCGTATATAATCTCTGCAGAATATTAAAAAGGATATTCAAAAATAACCCCTGACAGCGGTCGGAGGGAGGGAATTAAGTGAGCCAGGTTAAAATCAAAGAAAACGAGACTCTTGACAGTGCGCTTCGCCGTTTCAAGCGTCAAACTTCTCGTGACGGTATTATCCAGGAAGTTCGCAAAAGAGAGCATTATGAAAAGCCCTCCGTTGCTCGTAAAAAGAAGAGCGAGGCTGCTCGTAAAAGAAAGTATAAGTAATATACATAACAAGGGGAGCGGGATCGTTCCCCTTAGTTTTTTTCAAATTTTGGTGATACTATGAATAAGGCTAAGAAAATTCTGGTTTTAAACGGCCCTAATCTCAATATGACGGGTATCAGAAAAAAGAACGTCTACGGCGGCGAAACCCTGAAGCAGATCAACAATGAGCTGAAGATTTACGGTAAGGCGCGTGGCGCAAAAATGTTTTTCTTTCAGTCTAACCACGAGGGAGATATTATCGACGTG
Organism: Eubacterium sp.; assembly: GCA_022511205.1. Lineage (GTDB taxonomy): Bacteria > Bacillota > Clostridia > Oscillospirales > Acutalibacteraceae > Eubacterium_R. Next base: position 37,691 of record JAFLRY010000003.1, read on the forward strand.
ATCCACGAAAGCCGCGATGAGTTTGACGGCGTAGTGATCAACGCCGGCGCGTATACCCATTATTCCTACGCTATCCGGGACGCTATCGAGGCTGTGAATGAATGCACGCCCTTCGTTGAGGTGCATATGAGCAATATTCACGAGCGTGAGGATTTCAGGAAAATTTCCGTTATAACCGACGTTTGCGTAAAACAAATCTGCGGCTACGGCAAGGATAGCTACAAAATGGGTATTGATTTATTATTGGAAATAATATAAAATAAGCTTAATAAAATATTTAGTTAATTTTGGAGGTATAATATTATGGTAACAGCAGGTGATTTCAGAAACGGCGTTACTTTTGAAATGGATGGTCAGGTTTACCAGATCATCGAATTTCAGCACGTTAAGCCCGGTAAGGGTGCGGCGTTCGTAAGAACCAAGATCAAGAACGTAATTCAGGGCTCAGTGGTTGAAAAAACCTTTAACCCCACTGAAAAGTTCCCCACCGCTTTCATTGAGAGAAAGGATATGGTTTATTCCTACAATGATGACGGTCTCTATTATTTCATGGATCAGGAAACCTTTGATATGATCCCCGTTGGCGAGGCTGACCTCAGCGATAACTTCAGATTCGTTAAGGAAAACGACGTTTGCCGTATTCTCTCCTACAAGGGCAAGGTTTTCGGCGTTGAGCCGCCTACCTTCGTTACTCTTGAGGTTACGAAGACCGATCCCGGTTTCAAGGGCAACACCGCTACCAACACGCTTAAACCCGCCGTTCTTGAGACGGGCGCGGAGATCCGCGTTCCTCTTTTCATCAACGAGGGCGATCTTATCCGTGTAGACACCAGAACCTGTGAATATATGGAAAGAGCATAATTAAAAGGAGTTAAAACTATGAATACTGTTGAAAGCTTAGGTTATCTTAAGGGTCTGCTTGACGGCCTTGACGTTGATAACAAAAACGGCGCAAAAATCTATAAGGCGATCGTAGAGGTTCTCGAGAATATCGTTGACGATATTGATGAGATCTATGAGGAAATAGATTCCGTTGAGGAGCAGATGGACGCTATCGACGAGGATCTTGCGGCAGTTGAGGAGTATCTTGACGATGACTGCTGCTGCGATGATGATTGCGACTGCGAGGACTGCATGGGCGAATATGAGCTTGAGTGTCCTGCCTGCTGCGAGACGATCGTTGTAGATGAGGAAACGGTTGCTGAGGGCGGACTTGAATGCCCCAACTGCGGCGAATACCTTGAATTCGACCTTGACGGCGAAGAAGAGGACAAAGAATAATTAATATGAATAAGGGAAACGGCTGTAAAGCAATTGAGCTTTACAGCCTGTTTTTTATGTTTATCCTTTAAATCGTTTTATTTCACTTTTTTAAGAAATAGCTTTTTCTCAAATTTTCCGTTTTTCTTTGCTTTTTTCTCTTTGATTTCTAATACTTGCTCAAGCGAACTGCCTTTGTGATTTGCAAGTGCCTCAATTACCTCGATGATATCCGCAAGCTCCTCAATTTCTTCGCTCATAAGGTATTCCCGCACTTCCTCTTTAAGCTTCCTTCTTAATTCCGCGTTATAACGCGCGTCAGTAAGAACAGATACATACGGAGTTTCGCCTTTGCTTTTGATTATTTCGGGAATATTATCTCTAACCAATTTGTTATAAATTCTCATTGCGGTCTCCTATTCGGCCAAGCCCTTTTCAATTATTTTTGCGAGCAGATGCGGCTGAATGAGGGGATAAGTCCAATTTTGAACGGGTTCGTCCGTCAAAATGATTTTTTCAATCTCACTGTGAAGCTCCGTTTCAAACGATCTTATTTCCGCAAAGCACAGCATTCCGAATGTTTCCTCACCATTGAAATTGTCAGGCGCGGTGACGGAGTAAACGCATACGGGCGTGAGATCAAAATCGATCGCTCCCGTCTCCTCATAAAGCTCACGCTCGGCGGTATCAAAAATATCCTCGCCCGGCTCACGGTGACCGCCGGGGCATTCAAAAGTATCCCTTTCCTTGTGCTTGCAGAATAACCACTTTCCGCCCGAGCGTGAAACGATAACGGCGAATTTTAAAAGCTCGTCTGCAACGCTGTCATAGAAGCGAACTACTGTCATATTGCGCCTTCTTTCGAAAATTTGTTCTTATGAAATTATATAATAAAATGTCCGGAATGTCAAGAATTGACAAAGTACTTTTCGCTTTTTATAATTATTGTTGAAAATCAAGCGAAAGGCAGAACGGAAATGGCAGAAAAGCAAAAAGTGATTTTAACGAATATGTGTATGATATATGACGACGAGGGCAGGATTTTGGTTCAGAACAGGCTCGCCAAGGATTGGGGCGGCGTTACCTTCCCCGGCGGGCACGTGGAAAAGGATGAATCCTTCTACGAAAGCGTTATCCGTGAAGTCAAGGAAGAAACGGGGCTTGATATCGAGTGTCCGCAGATCTGCGGAATAAAAAACTGGCACGTAAAACGCGACGTGAGATATATAGTTCTGTTTTATAAAACGAATCGCTTTTCGGGCGAGATCCGCTCATCTGAAGAAGGCGAAGTCTTTTGGATAAAACCTGAAGAACTGAAAAACTATAAGCTGGCAAGCGATTTCGATGAAATGTATGAAATTTTCGCAAACGATGAGCTGCAGGAAATGCAGTGGATCAAGGAAAACGGCGAATGGGTAAAGAGGATATTTTAAATGAAAAACGGACGGTGTGGGCACCGTCCGTTTTGGCTTTTTTATTAAGTTTTCCGTTTAGCCTAAGCCGTTTTGAACAGCATCTCCAACGTCATCGATTGCGTCGCCCACGCCGTCAGCAACGTCGTTGCCTGCATTGCCTAAGTCTGAAAGCGCCTCGCTGGCGTTGTCTCCAATGTCTGAAAGACCTTCGCTTACGTCGTTTCCAAAGTCATTGCCGCGATCATTGCTCGTGCCGTTATTGTCCATAATGTCATTCGTGGTATTTGCTCTGTTTGTAGTGCTGGTTGTGTTTCTCGGATTCGTAGTGCCTGAGTTGTCCATTCTGCCGCAGGCCACGAATACGGCTATAACAACTGCAAATACGATCATAAAAATTAAAGTTTTATTTTTCATAGTATTTACTTCCTTTCTGTTATATTATTATCAGCGATCGTTCTATTATTCATTTAAATTTTTCAAATAATGGTTTATTTTGTCAGCGTGCCGTTATCGGAGTAGAGAAGCATAAGAATGTTTTCCTCTTCGCCCGTTTTGGTGTTGATATAGATCAAAACCTCATCACCGCTGCTTTTTCCCGCGCAGTGGTATTCGATACAAGCGGCTTCGGTTCCGTTTTCTTTGGGGATAACGCAATATTTGCTCGATATCACGTCAACGTGCTTTGAAAGACTGCTTCTGAGATCGCTCTCCGAAACATTTACCGTGATGTCCTTTCGCGTTTTGTGGTTGGTGAGATAGCCCTTTGCTTCAAAGGAGTATATCTTGCCGTTCGCAAGGGATACGCCCACCTTGATAAGATCGGAATAATAAGTTACCCCCTTGTTGGTATAGGCAAAATTTATCAGGCAAATGTTGCCGTGATTGGCGTAATAAGTGTCCTTCATACCCTCGTAGCCGAGCCTTTTCAGATAAGCCGATGCAACGTTAATGGCGTTTTCCTCGGTAACGGTGCGGTCCTCCGCCTTATCGGAGCAAAGGATATATGCTATATGCCCGCCGTTTTTAGAAACGGCAACGTTGCAGTTTTTATAAGTGTAGTTGTAGCAGGGGACTGTTCCGTCTTCCTCGCCGGCGTAGGTCAGCTTATCCGTTGTAACGTAAAGCGCCTTTGCCGCCTGCTTAAGCGCTTCATCGCGGGTGATCTCCGCTTCCTTCTTTACCTCTGCTTCCTTGTTCAGCACGGCGTCCGCAAACGGACCGTCATAAAGCAGGGTGGGGTAGTCCGAAAAAGTATCTTCCGCCTGTGTGAAGTCCAGAGAAAGGGAGGAAACCTTCGAGTCACCGTTGCTGTTTTGTATTTCGTTTTCCGTGATCTCTCCGCCGTTACTGCATCTCGTTACCATATCGTTAACGCATTTGGCGTATTTGTTCGCGTAATCAAGGAGTTTCTGCAGATTTTCATATTCCTCGTCGCTGATCTCGGTTTTATTCTTGACCTTTTCTGAAAGATAGGCGGCGTAATCTCCCGCCTGGCTCAAAAATTTGTACGCGCCGCTCAGGTTCATCTGCTCGATCGGCAGATGGGAAAGGGCGTTTTTAGCCGTGCTGCACTCCGTGTAAAGATCCTCCGAAAGCCTTTGCATCATCGTGGTAGTTGAGGCATAGGTGCTTTTGGTGAGATTTGTTTCAATGGAATCCATACATTCCGATAATTCATTGAGACTCTGCTGATAGGCAGCCTCAAGGCGCGATTTATACGTTGCGCTGGTGTGATTGCCGATTATCGCGTATGCCGCAAGAACTGCCACGATGCAAACGGCGTATGAAAAAAATCTTATACTCGTTCGATTTGTCATGTTGTTTCAACCTCCGAATGTATTTTTGCCCCGAAATGCTAAAAACATACAAAAAAGGCTTTAAATGCGGCGATGAATTTGGTATACTAATAGCAATTGTAATTTGAGGAGATTTCCTAATGCTTGGAAAAGGCGAAAAGAAAAGGATAGTCGTTAAGGTGGGAACCTCAACACTTACCCACGAAACAGGAAAAACGAATATTGCCAGGATAGCGAAGCTTGCCTCCGTTTTGTCCGATCTCAAAAACGAGGGATACGAGGTCATTCTCGTTTCCTCCGGCGCAATCGGCGTTGGCACGGGAAAACTGAGGCTCAGCGAAAAGCCCGAAACAACAAAGGGGCTTCAGGCGGCAGCCGCGGTAGGGCAGTGCGAACTGATGTTTCTTTATGATAAAATGTTTTCGGAATACGGAGTGGTGGTAAGTCAGCTCCTTTTCACCTCAGACGAGCTGTATAACGAGGAAAGCAAAGGCCATTTGGTGGACACCTTTAATCAGCTTTTGGAATACGATTGTCTGCCGATAGTAAATGAAAACGATTCTATCTCCGTTGAGGAACTGCTGAACGGCGATAACGATTGCCTTTCGGCAAGAGTTGCCGAAATAACCGGTTCCGATCTGTTAATACTTTTAACGGATACGAACGGACTTTATGACAGTGATCCTTCTGCCAATCCAAGCGCGAAGCTGATCGAAACAGTTGATGAGATAAACGACGATATACGCGCCATTGCGGGAAGCGCGGGCAAGCGCGGAACGGGCGGCTTTACTACAAAAATTAAGGCGGCGGAAATAGCTGTTAATTCCGGCATACCGGTAGTTATAATGAACGGCTCCAAGCCCACGGATATCTATAAGGTGCTGGAGGGCAGACCGATCGGAACGTATTTTAAGGCGGTGAAGAAATGATCGAGCTTGCAAAAAAGGCAGTTCAGGCAAAGGATTTTCTTTCCACCGTTACGGAAGCGCAGAAAAACACGGCGCTGAACGCCATTGCGAAAGCACTGCGTGAAAACGCCGAAGCGATCATTGAAGCGAATAAAAAAGATCTTGAAAACGGCGAAAAAGCGGGTCTTAATAAAGGCTTGCTCGACAGATTGATGCTTGACGAAGCGCGGATCGAGGGTATCGCTCAGGGCGTTGAAAGCGTCGCAATGCTTCCCGATCCCTGCAATATAACGCTGGAGGAGATCGAGCGCCCTAACGGTCTTGTTATAAAAAAGGTTACTGTGCCGATCGGCGTTATCGGGATCATCTACGAGGCGCGCCCGAACGTTACGGCGGACGCCGCGGCGCTCTGCCTGAAAAGCTCAAATGCCGTTATCCTGCGGGGCGGCAAGGAAGCGATAAACTCAAATATAGCCATTGCCGATATTATGCGAAACGCCATAAAGGAATGCGGCTTTGACGAAAACTGTATTCGGCTTGTAACGGATACCTCAAGAAATTCGGCAAACGAAATGATGAAGCTGAACGGCTATCTCGATTGCCTGATTCCCAGAGGCGGGAAAAATCTCATTAAATCAGTCGTTGAGAATTCCACAGTTCCCGTAATAGAAACAGGCTCGGGCAACTGCCATATTTACGTTGACGATGACTGCGATATCGATATGGCGGCTCAGATCATTTTCAACGCCAAAACACAGCGGATAAGCGTTTGCAATGCCTGTGAAAGTCTTGTAATAAATTCGGCAATAATAGATAAGGCGATGCCGAAAATCAAGGCGCTTCTTGATACGAAAAACGTTGAAATTCGCGGCGACGAGCGGGCAATGGGCGCGGCAGCAGGCATACTCCCCGCGACAGATGAGGACTTTTCTACGGAGTATCTTGATTATATTATTAGCGTAAAAACCGTTGATACTCTTGACGAAGCGATAAAGCATATCAACAAAAACTCCACGCGTCACAGTGAGGCTATCATTACCAACAATGACGCGCACGCAAGGGAGTTTTTACAGCGCATTGATTCCTCCTCGGTTTATGTTAACGCCTCGACGAGATTTACGGACGGCGGCGAGTTCGGGCTCGGCGCAGAGATCGGAATATCTACTCAGAAGCTCCACGCCAGAGGACCGATGGGGCTTCGTGAGCTTACCACTACAAAGTATTTGATTTTCGGAAACGGACAGACAAGATAGCTTTTCTTTTAGAATAAAAAGCAAAAATTTTGAATAATCTATACGGCGGCTTGATCGCTGCCGCGGCGGGAGAAAATATGGATAAGTATAAAAAATTAGCTTCTAATACAATAATTTTCGCGATAGGCACTTTTTCATCAAAGGTGCTTACGATATTGCTCACGTCTTTTTACACCCGCGTTATGGCAACGGGGGATTTCGGCGGAGCAACGCTTATTCAAAACGCCGTTAATATTCTTGTTCCCGTTGTCACTCTTGCCGTAAACTCCGCGGCGCTGAGATTCGCCATAGATAAATCCACCGATAAAAAGGGCGTTTTCACAACGGGAGTGGCAACAACGCTTATCGGATTTGCCATATTCTGTCTTTTCTCTCCCTTCGTTTCGATGATACAGATCAACGATTTCAGGCTCGGCGAATACGCGATACTGCTTTACGTTATGCTTCTCGGCACATCGCTCAGAGAGCTTACTCAGCAGTTCGTTCGCGGTATGGGGCATGTTAAAATATTCGCTTTAGACGGCGTTATCGCAACCGGCACCACGGCACTGTTTACGTTCCTGTATCTCGGTGTGTTCAATTTCGGCATATACGGCTATATTTTAGCTATCTTTACCAGCGATATGCTCTCTGTATTCTTTATGTTTATTACGGTTAAGCTGTGGAGATATATTGATTTTAAAAACGGTCTCAAAAAGAATATCGCTTTCCCGATGCTCAAATACTGTATTCCGCTTATCCCCACCATAATCCTTTGGTGGATCATCAACGTTTCGGATCAGTATATCGTAACCTATTATAACGGCGTTGCCGTAAGCGGAATTTATACTGCGGCTTATAAGATACCTAATCTTATCGTTATCTTCGCAACGATATTTATCAACGCCTGGCAGCTTTCGGCGGTTGACGAGTATGACAGTGAAGGAAAAGCAGAATTCTTCACTAAGGTGTTCAAGGTTTACAGCGGCGGCCTTTTCGTTGTGGGAGCGTTTCTGATAACAGGCTCAAGGATCATAACGAGTATTTATCTCGGACCTGATTATTACGATGCCTGGCATTACGAGCCGATTCTCGTTATCGCCACCACGTTTTCAAATATCGTGAATTTCTATGCTTCCGTTTATATGGCGGAGAAAAAGAGCGTGCTTTCAATGCTCACGGCGGGCACGGGCGCGGTTACAAATATAGTGCTCAATTTCATTCTCATTCCTAAGATGGGCCCATACGGCGCGGCCATCGCAACGGCAATATCCTTTGTATTGGTTTTTGCCATTCGCGTGGTTAATACGAAAAAATTCGTTAATATTAAAATTAATTGGATCCGCTTTGCGCTTTCTTTCCTTTTGATGATCGGCTCTGTTTGCGTTATGCAGTTTGAAATCGGCGGAGAATGGGGAAGCTTCGGCATTTCCCTTGCGCTGACCGCCGCGATGATCCTTGTGAATATCGGGGCAGTTATAGACATAGTTAAGCTGTTTTTGGATAAATTTCTCAAAAAAAGAGGCCAAAGCGTATAATTAAATTGCACTTGCTATTGAAATATTTGCTATTTTAGTATATAATTGACAAACAATTTCAATTTTTAACTGTTTGTTTATTGATCTTTTGGAGGTTTTGTATATGAATTCATCAATTTCTGTCTCTCAGGCAAAAAAGATGATAAGTGACAAATTGAGCCACTTCTTCGGTGTTTCTCCCGATAACGCTTCGCTGGAGCAGTATTACAAAGCGGTGGCAATGATCGTGCGCGATGAGCTGGCTTCTATGAACAGCGATTTTCGCCACGCTGCCGCAAAGCAGAATACGAAGAAGGTTTATTATCTCTGTATGGAGTTCCTTATGGGCCGCTCCCTTAAGAACAACCTTTATAATCTCGGTCTTATCGACGTTTTTGAAAGCGCTTTAAAGAGCTTTGACGTAAGCCTTGATTCTCTCTATTCTCAGGAGCCGGACGCGGGTCTCGGCAACGGCGGTCTCGGCAGACTGGCCGCCTGCTATCTTGACGGACTTGCCACCAATGGCTTTGCCTCAATGGGCTATTCCATTCGCTATGAGGCCGGTATTTTCAAGCAGAAGCTTGTTGACGGCTGGCAGACTGAGCTTCCCGATTTTTGGCTTCCCGGCGGAGACGTTTGGCTCATTCCCCGTGAGGAGAGAGCGGTTGAAGTTAAGTTTGAGGGCTATATTGATGATAGCTGGGACGGCGAGTATCACCACGTTGAGCATAAGGGCGCAAACGTAGTTACCGCTATTCCTTACGATATGTACGTTTCGGGTAAAGGAAACGGCGTTTCAAGGCTTCGTCTTTGGGCTTCCAAGAAGCAGGAGCTGGATATGGCGCTGTTCAATCAGGGCTCATATATCAAGGCTATGGAGCAATCCGCAATGGCGGAGGCTATCTCAAAGATACTCTATCCCGCCGATAATTATCCCGAGGGTAAGTCACTGAGACTTCGCCAGCAGTATTTCCTTGTTTCCGCTTCGATTCAGGATATTATCCACCGCCACCTTACCACGAACGATACTCTTGATAATCTTCCCGAGAAGATCGCTATTCAGATCAACGATACCCACCCGACCATGGCTATCCCCGAGCTGATGAGAATTCTGCTTGATGAATGCGGCTACAGCTGGGACAATGCCTGGAATATCGTTACGAAAACGATCTCCTACACCAACCACACGGTTATGAAGGAAGCCCTTGAGTGCTGGAGCGAGGAGCTTTATAAGCGCCTGCTTCCGAGAATTTATCAGATCACCAAGGAAATAGACAACCGCTTCCGCGCATACGTTTGGGCGGCTACCCACGATGCGGACAGAGTGGAGAGAATGGCTATCGTTTCAAACGGCGTAGTTCGTATGGCAAACCTCTGCGTTGCCGGCTCTCATTCCGTAAACGGCGTTTCCGCGCTCCATTCCGAGATTCTTAAGGACACTGTGTTCAACGATTTCTACACGATGACGCCCGAAAAGTTCAAGAACGTTACCAACGGTATTGCTTTCAGGCGCTGGATATGCCAGGCAAACCCCAAGCTTACCGCTTATATTACGGAGCTTATCGGCGATAAGTTCATCACCAAGTCAGACGAGCTTTTGAAGCTTCGCGATTTCGTAAATGACGATAAGGTGCTTGATAAGCTGATGCAGATCAAGCACGAAAACAAGGTGCGCTTTGCCGAGGTAGTTAAAAAGAGGAACGGCATTGAAATAGACCCGAATTCTATTTTTGACGTTCAGGTAAAGAGACTTCACGAATATAAGCGCCAGAGCCTGAATATTCTTAACATAGTTGCGGAGTATCTTGCGCTTAAAGAAGATCCGGAAAAGGATTTCGTGCCAAAGACGTACATCTTCGCCTCAAAGGCCGCGCCCGGTTACTATATGGCTAAGAAAACCATTGAGCTTATTGACGCGCTTTCAAAGCTCATCAATAACGATCCGGACGTTAACAAAAAGCTCAAGGTCGTATTTATGGAAGAATACAACGTCAGCCTTGCGGAGCTTCTTATGCCTGCCGCCGATCTCTCCGAGCAGATCTCCCTTGCGGGAACGGAGGCTTCAGGCACGGGAAATATGAAGCTTATGCTCAACGGCGCGATCACTGTTGGCACGCTGGACGGCGCGAACGTTGAGATCGCCGAAGCAGTGGGCGATGATAATATCATCATCTTCGGTATGAAAACGCCTGAGGTTCAGCAGCTTATGCGCGCAGGGTATAATCCGATCAATTATATCAGCAACAATATCGTTCTCAAAAACGTTTTTGATTTCCTCAATGCGGGAATAGACGGAAAGATGTTTACCGAGTTTACTTCAACGCTTATGTATTCCGATCCCTATATGGCGCTTGCGGATTTCGCCGACTATCAGAAAGCGCAGGAATTCGCTTCTCAGATCTATAAGGATAAGGTGCGCTTTGCGAGAATGTCTCTTATGAACATCAGCGGCGCGGGCATTTTCAGCGCGGACCGCTCCATAATGGATTACGCTGAGGATATCTGGCACACGAAGCCGGTTGAGTTCACGGCGGAAGAAGCGCCTAAGGTTGAGAAAAGGCGAGTTACAAGAAGAGTCAGAAAATCTAAATGATAAGGGTATGATCCTTAATTTCAAAAGGGCAGATTAAAATTGATCTGCCCTTTTAGGATGGCGGAAAGCTGCCCGAAAAACAGATTTGGGGTTGATTCCCGCCACCCTAAGATAGGTTGCTTATGAGTATATTTGATTCAAGAAAAATTGAATATAAAGCCCCCGTATCCGCAATTGCCACCGATGAAAAGGTCAAATTGCGGATAAAGGTCTTGCGCTCATTAAGCTGCAGCGGCGCCCGACTTGCTGTTTTTAAGGACGGCGAGGATACCGTATATTACGATATGTTTTGGGCGGGAATGTGCGGTAACGACGAGGAGTTTTGGGAGCTTCATTTTTCCGCCACCACGCCGGGGCTCTATTTCTACCATTTTGAGTTGGAAACGCCTTGGGGCAGATTGTTTGTTAAAAATATTGGAAACGGCAAGGGCGAGCTTAGTATAGACGGCGCAGAGTTTCAGCAGACTGTTTATGATAAGGCTTTCAAAACGCCGGATTTTCTCAAGGGCGGCATCATTTATCAGATTTTCCCCGATAGGTTTTATAATAGCGGCGAAAAGAAAGAGGGCGTTCCCGAAAAACGCGTTATGCGCCAATGGGGCGAAGAACCGCTTTGGGATGAAAGCCAGATGAACGGAATTTGGAACAACGATTATTTCGGCGGCGATCTTAAGGGAATAGAGGAGAAGCTTGATTATATCAAGGAGCTTGGCGTTTCCTGTATTTATCTAAATCCTATTTTTGAAGCCAATTCAAATCACCGCTACGATACGGCGGATTACGAAAGGATCGATCCGCTTCTCGGCAATGAAGAAGATTTAAAATCGCTCTGTCAAAATGCGAAGGAGAAGGGAATCGCGATCGTGCTTGACGGCGTTTTCAGCCACACGGGATGCGATTCAAAATACTTTAATATCTACTCGAATTATGACAGTGTTGGCGCGTACAACAGCAAGGAAAGCCCTTATTTTGAGTGGTACAAATTTGTTGAATATCCGAAAAAATACCAGAGCTGGTGGGGTATAGAGCTGCTTCCCGAGGTCATTGAGGAAAACGAAAGCTACCGTGAATATATCTGCGGCGAAAACGGAATTCTGCGAAAATGGCTTCGCTGCGGCATAAGCGGCTGGCGGCTTGACGTTGCGGACGAACTCCCTGATATTTTCCTTGACGATCTGCGAAAAGCCGTTAAGGCTGAGAATGAAAACGCCGTTATAATCGGCGAGGTTTGGGAGGACGCCACCACCAAATATGCCTACGGGCAAAGGCGCAGATATCTGCTCGGCGATCAGCTTGATTCCGTTATGAATTATCCCTTTGCGGACGCAGTTTTGAATTTCGTTCGCTACGGCGGAGCAGAGGGCTTTTTCGACGCCGTTATGACAGTCGTTGAGAATTACCCGCCGCAGGTTTTAAACGTGCTTATGAACCATATCGGCACCCACGATACGGAGCGCGCGCTGACGAGGCTTGCGGGGGAAAATCCAGACGGCAGAGACCGCCATTGGCAGCACGAGCATAACGAGCTTTCCGCTGAAAACTACGAAAAGGGCGTCGCCATGATGAAAATGGCAAGCCTGCTTCAATATACTCTGCCCGGTGTTCCCAGCCTTTATTACGGCGACGAAGCGGGTATGCAGGGTATGAAAGACCCCTTCAACAGAGCCTGCTTCCCGTGGGATAATATCAACGCTGATCTTCTTCGCTGGTATAAGCGCCTCGGCGAGATCAGACGGGGGTGTAAGGCATTTAAAACAGGCAGCTTTGAGCCGATCTTCGCGGTGGGGAATACGATAGCCTATAAGCGCGTGGGAGACGGCAATCAGGTACTTGTTGCCATGAATAATTCTCCCGAAACCGTTGACGTTTACGTTGGTGCTGAGTGGGATAACGCCTATAATCTCTTTGATCCCGTTTCAAAGGACGGCTATATCCGCCTTGATCCCTATTGCTACACCTTATTGTCTAAATAAAATACGATCCGGCTTCCTTTATACAAGGAGGCCTTTTTTGTAGGGGACGGCGTCCTCGACGTCCCGCTTTCGGCGTCCTCGACATCCCGCTTGGCGGGAGGTTGTTTTAATTTTGTTGACTGTTCGCTCCAAAAAATATATAATGAAATCACCAATAATTATGTAAGGAGTAAAAATTATGGAAGCTATTAAAACGTTATTTATGCAGAATATCCCTGCCGCCATCGCCGTTATCGGGCTTGTGGGCTATTTCTTCGGAATGGCTGTTGTGTTCGTTATCAGCCCCCTCAAGAATGCCGAAAGCTTTTCGATAAAGCCTGTTGACAACGCGGGTAAAACGGAAATCAGAGTTTATTACGGCGGAATTTCCTTTGCGCTGGGCGCGTTTCTGCTTTATCTCACCATCGCGCTGGGCACTGCTGAATATTCGCTGGTCGGCGGACTTTTCTTCTCAACCACGGTTTTTGTTACGAGAAGCATATTCCTTTGTGTGGATAAAGGCTGGAAATGCCCATATACTAAGCTTGCTATCCCTGCAGAGGGGCTTTTCGTTGTCGCTCTGTGGACGTGCTTTATTCTTTCAAAGGTGCTTTATTAATTTAGCTTAGGGGAAATTTTATGAAACAAAAAGGCAGAATAATACTTACTTCGGTTTTAACGGCGCTGTCCGTTTTGATCACCCTGGGGCTTTGCGCCGTGCGTGTGGGCTTCGTTTTCGTAGATCATCTTGTTTTTGACGGCTTTTGCTATATCCTTTGGGCGCTTTTCATCGTAAATACGATCGTTCTGTTTTTCCAGCTCAGGGGCAGCATACTTGATAATAAGCTTTATAACAAAATCGTTTTAATAATCAATATCGTTTTAGAAGTTGTGAATATCGCCTGTATCGCGGCATTTCTCATTATCGGCAATGATGATTTAGTCGATTATCTTTACGTGTCCTTCGAAACGCTGCCGTATCTCGCCGCGTTTTACGCGCTTCTGTTCTTCACGCTGATCCTGCCCATAAGCCATAAGCTTCTGCATAAGATCACTGCTTGCGTTGTTGCCGCGGCTATCGTTATCAGCGCTGTTGCGTTCCTTTTTCCCGCAGGCGGCTTTGATTTTGAGGCAGCGCCCGCCGTGTTTGATACAGGAGACGGCTATCACATCGTTTTCGCCACCAACAGAGATTCCGTTGGCTATGTTAAACTCGGCAATGAAATATTGTGGGACACCTATGCCGGGCGCAAGGAATCATCAAGAATCCATAGCATTGAGGTTTCCTACGAAGCGCTTGATAACAATGAATATTCTATCGGAGCGGCTCGCGCTATCGAGGATATCGCTTACGGCGGTCATCTCGGCAAGGAGATAACGCTTAACGCGGGGGTATTCACGCCCTGCCCCGAGGACGATTTTGATATGACCTGTATTACAGATAATCACAGTTGCCGTCCCGATTGGGAAGCTATAGGCGCTGATGCGGATATTTACGTATTCCTCGGCGATATCTCCAGCGGTGTATACGCCATTAACAGTATTATTGATAACCTGATCGCTCCCGCGGGCAAGGTCAGCGGCGGCGTGAAGCCTGTTATCTATACACTCGGAAATCACGATCACAGAGGAAGCTACGTTCAGGCTCTGCTTGATTCCCTCGATTTCGGCGATTATTACTATCGTTTGAACGTGGGCAAATATAACTTTACCGTCCTTGATTCCGGCGAAGATAAAGAGGACGAAAACTACGAATATGCGGGCTACAACGCTTTCGCGCCGTATTTCGCTCAGCAGATCGAATGGGCAAAAACGCTTCAAAAGGAGAGCGGCTACAACGTTATCATAACCCACTCGCCGTCTATCTATTTTGAGCCGGACGGTCAGCCCACCCCGATGGCGGAGATCATGCGCAATCTCGGCGAGGAATTCGTCATTTGCGGTCATCATCACAGTGCCGAATATGTCAGCGTTGAGAATAGCATAACGGGTATCGCCACCTACATCTGTGGCGCAAAGGCCGATTCTCACGAGATCGTTTACACGAGAATGCATTTTAATGGCGGTATTATAGATATTAAGAGCCAAAATACAAAGGGTGAAATAATCAACACCCATCAATTTCAGCTTACCCTCGCCGAATAATTGAGCGTAAAATAAAAAGGCAGTTCATCCGAATTGCCTTTTTATTTTGCTCATTGCAGGGAATATGATGGCTTTTGAGTTTTACCAAAGCGGAGCGCCGGAAGCAATATAGAGCCTTGTATGCGGTATTTCAATGAAATGATCCACGAAAATCTTTTCGCGAATGAAATCTTTTGTCGTTTCGTCACAAATAACGAAATTTCCGGTAACCGCAGAGCGCTGAAATGTTTGAAGCTCCACCATTTTTTCGAGCGTGCTTATTTTGGAGGAATTTATTATTATAACCTCGTTTAAACGGAGGTCTTCCGTGTCTTCAACAACCTCTTCGCACAGTTGATCAAAGCTGTTATTCCTGTCAATAATAACATAGCGTACGGCTTGAGATACAGTAAGGTACGCAAATATGCTGAATAAATCAGTATAATATTTCTTATCATCATACCCATCCTTGATATTGGTGTAAACGGCGCAAAATTGCATAGTAAAAACTCCTTTCAAAAAGGTGCGCAGCAGCGCTACCCACCGAAAATAAAAAAGCGCGCAGCCGAAGCTACGCGCCGAAAAACGCATAGCTCTTGGTTGCCCAACCAATTAAATACTGTATAGACAAAGTATACGTTTTTTAGAGCATGCGTTTTTACACAATAGTAAAAACGTATACTACGCCTAAAATCGAACATATTTAATTAATTGGGCATATTCAGTTTATCATACAAGGATTTTTAAGTCAATAAAAAAATAAAAAGCAGAGCGGCTGCTCTGCTTTTTATTTAGCTGCAAATTATTGAAAAATCGCCCGTATCCGCCAATTCCTCAAAAAGTATGATTATCGGCGCGGTGGACCAGGGGTGGAAAAGGCTGGTGTTCCATTTGCCGTCCTTACTCCACGCTTCAAAGCAGGTTGTTGCGCCCTCATGAATCATATTGTACCAGCTGTTTGGCGATTTGGAAACGATAGCGTTATACGCTTCTTGCTTTCTGCCCGCGTTGCAGAGGGCCTTCAGATAAAAATATGCCATATACGTTCCGCAGCGCATACCTTTTGTGATTAGAAAATCTGCAATTTTTTCTTTGTATTCCTCTGGGCAGATATCGAAAGCCAGAGGAAGCATATTAGAATGGATTGCCGAGTGTATGCTTGCTTCGCTGTCCGTATAAAGCTGAGTTTCTTCGTTGAAAAACGCCGCGTTAAAGCTTTCTTTCAGCGCCTTCGATTCGTTTTCAAAGGGGATATTCAGCTCTTTTTTTATTCTTTCGGTGCTTTGAACGCTTGAAATATAAAAGGCATTTATAACGTTATGACGCCCGGCGCAGATGGGGTCGCTTAAATCAAAATCGTAATTATCCCTTGCGTTTTCGGGCCAGTCAACGAGATTCCATTGAGTATTAACTTCGTTCAGCAGACCGTCACCGGCGGCAAATTTTGCGAAATAATTGCATATATATTCACACACGGGCAGCATTTTATGCAAAAAATCCCTATCCTTCGTGTAGCCGTAATACCGCCAAAGGATAAGCGGAAAGAGTAGGGAATAATCAGCGATTCTTTGCTTGTGGGCGCAGGGGGAGACGGCTAAAATTTCGCCGCTGAATTTGATTGATTGCGCCGCGTTTTCAATCGCCTTTTTCAGCATTCTATAGTCTTTTGTTAATATTAAATGAGAAAAGCCCGAGATGAAAACGTCACCAAGATATTGCCCCTTTTCCCTCGTTGGGCAATCAACGAAAACCTCCTGCGTGCCGTATTTTACCGTGTTTTTGCAAAGGTCAAACACAGCCTTTAAAGCTTCATCATTCGTTTCGATTTCCGCTGAGTTTTCGGGAAACGGGTAATGCCTTACGAGAAGCTCTGCGCTGTCAATTTCAACGCCCTTATCGGCGATGATTTCAGCGTAGCGGAAGGCTTTGTAATCGAACTGCTCAATAAGGTTTTCGCCTTTGTCTAATATGCAGGTTTCCTCGTAATCACAGTTGCAGCGCATTTTGTATCTGGGCCTGCCGTTTTCCTCAAGCTCCTCGGCACAGCGGATAATTATTTTCTTGCCCGCCGTATCGCTTCTCGCTTTTATGCTGAGATTTCCCGCGTATTCCTGCTTGAAATCGTAAAAGTATTTGTTGTCAGAAACGATTGGCTCAACGCTCACGGGATAGACCTCAAGGGCAGGGAAGGGTTCTGCGCAAAATTCGTATTCCTTTTTGGCTTCAACGCAGACTTTGTATTCGCTGGCTTTGATACGCAAATCTCTATCCTCTAAAAATGCAGTATCATAGCCGACAGTGCGCGTTGAGATAAAGCTGTTGTCCACGCAATAAATCCAGCTTTCGTCTGTGCCGAAGGCGAATTCTCCGTTGAAAAATATATCGGCGATCATACCCTGCTTGCCGTCTCCGCTGACGAAAACGCGATTGATAAGGCCTTGATAATAAACGGTTACCTCGATAAGATTTTCGCCTGTTTTGAGATATTTTGTTATATCATACTGATTGTAATTGTAAGCGAAATCATATCCCGGCGCGGGTCCCTGACCAACGTATTTTCCGTTAATATATAGCTTGTAGTAATCGTCCGCGGTGATCTTAATTGCAGCGCTTGGAATATCCTTTAAAACGAACGCCTTTTTCACTTTCATATAAAAATTCTTGATATCAGTATTTCCGCCGCAAAATTCCTGCGCTTTGATCCATTTGCCGTTAAACACGTTGTCACCGCCTTTCTTTTCTAATATATCATAGTGGTTATTTTATTTCAAATAATTGTAAATATTTTTAATATGTGTTATTCTATTAAATATTAAATTATAAGGCGGAAAAGCAATGCTCTATCCACAGATGAATGAAAAAAGATTTTTAACTGATTTGAACGGCATATGGGATTTTTGCCTCGGCGGTGAGGAATTTGAAGAAAAATTTATGACCGCTCCCATCGGGAATCCCGAGAAAATATACGTTCCCGCTTCGTATAACGATCAAAAGGCGGATATCCGTTTCCGCGATCATTACGGCTTCGTGTATTATCAAAGGTATTTCAGCGTTCCCAAAGGTCTTGAAAATAACCGAATGGTTATCCGCTTCGGCGCGGTAACGCATAATTGTGTTGTGTATGTTAACGGCAAAGAGGTAACGAGGCACACGGGCGGTTTTCTGCCCTTTGAAGCCGAGCTTGACAGTGCTTTACTGAAAGAGAAAAATCTGCTGAGCGTTGCCGTGGATAACAGGATAGACCTTTCCACACTCCCGGTTGGCAACGAGAACAACACCGCTATGTTCGCGGACGGACTGCCGAATTTTGAGAGCGTGCGCAAGACTGTATTGAAGAAAAAGAATTATCCCAATTTCGATTTCTTCAACTATTGCGGTATAAACCGCCCCGTTAAGCTATATACCACGCCGAAGGAATACATAAAAGACGTTTACGTTGATACGAAAATTTCGGGCGAAAACGCAAATGTTAAGGTAAGCGCCGAGCTTGTAGGAGAGGGAACAGCCACCGTTTCTATCCTTGACAAACAGGGCAACGAAATCATTTCAAATAAAGAAATCAACGAAGAATTTATAATAGGAAACGTAAACCTCTGGCAACCGAATAATGCATATTTATACACTGCTAAAATCACCTTTGGTGATGATTGCTACTATCAAAAATTCGGCGTGCGGGAAATTGAAATCACGGGCGACAAATTCCTTATAAACGGCAGACCTTTCTATTTCAAGGGCTTCGGTAAGCACGAGGATAGCGAGATCCACGGCAGGGGAATCGACGAGGCGCTGAACGTTAAGGATATTGCCCTGATGAAATGGATCGGCGCGAATTCTTTCAGGACTTCCCACTATCCCTATTCAGAGGAAATGCTGAATCTTTGCGACGAGGAGGGAATCGTGGTTATCGGCGAAGCTCCCGCGGTGGGGCTAAGCTTTCCCGAAGCACATGGAGAGCTTCTTGACAAGCTCAATGCGAGAGCGAATCACCATAAACAGGTGATAGAGGATATGATCGCAAGGGATAAAAACCACCCCTGCATAGTTGCGTGGTCACTTGCCAATGAACCCGATACCGCGGGCAGTCCTGACAGGGCTCTTGATTATTTCAAACCACTTTACGAGCTTGCCCACGAGTGCGATCCCCAAAGCAGACCCGTTACGGTTGTAGTTTGCAACAACGATTACGTTAAGGACAAGGTTGCGCCCTTCGTTGATCTTATCTGTATAAACCGCTACTACGGCTGGTATATTTTCGGCGGCGATCTTAACGCGGCGGAGCAGGCGATGACGGTTGAAATGGATTATTTCGCGCAATTCGGCAAGCCGCTGATGATAACGGAATACGGCGCGGATACCGTGGCGGGCGTTCACAATGCCGTACCCAATATGTTCAGCGAGGAATTCCAAGTGGAATACTACAATACGGTGAATTCCGTGCTGGATAAGTATGATTTCGTAGTGGGGGAACAGGCGTGGAACTTTGCCGATTTTGCTACGATTCAGGGTACTTTACGAGTGGACGGCAACAAAAAGGGCATTTTCACCAGAGACAGACGCCCAAAGCTTGCGGCGCATTATTTTAGGAATCGCTGGAGCAAAATCCCGGATTTTAACTATAAAAACGATAATAAAGGAGAATAAAAATGGAGCTTTCACTATTTTTTAAAAGCGTACTTGATGCGGATACAGCACCCGTAGTGCTTTGCAATTTACAGCACGATATCGTTTATATGAACCCCTGCGCCATAGTGAGTTATGCCTATCGCGGCGGCGCTGAGCTGATCGGCAAAAGCATTTTTGAATGCCACAACGAAAAGGCAAACGAGATGATAAAAAAGGTAGTTGCGTGGTTTGAGGAGAGCGCCGAGCATAATATCATACATACCTTCAAAAACAAAAAGGAGAACAAGGACGTGTATATGGTTGCCTTGCGGGATGACGATAAAAACCTCATCGGCTACTACGAAAAGCACGAATACCGGAGCGCGGAAACAGCCGCATTATATGACTTTAGTTAACTTAAATTGTTGATATTATTTACTTAGCGAGTGTAAAAGCGTTAGAAATTTTTGCATATTTTATATATACAATTTAAAATTATTATGCTATACTATTACGGATTTATTGTGGAGAGGTATAATTATTCATAAAACCGCTTCACTGAAAGGGAAAAGCATATGGCATACAGAACACATAACTGCAATGAATTAACTCTAAATGATCTCGGCAAGCAGGTTTCCCTTGCGGGCTGGGTGGATACTATACGCGACCACGGCGGCGTGGCGTTTATCGATCTTCGTGACGAATACGGCGTTACGCAGGTGGTAGTCAACGATAGCGACCTCATCAATCATCTCAAAAAGGAAAGCGTTATTTCCGTTAACGGTACGGTCGTTAAGCGTGACGAGGAGACTGTCAACACCAAGCTTGCAACGGGTGAGCTGGAGGTCAAGGTAAATGATCTTACCGTTCTCGGCGCATGCACGGAAAATCTTCCCTTCGAGGTTTCCGAATCAAAGGATACGAGGGAGGACGTTCGCCTTACTTACCGCTTCCTTGATTTAAGAAATAAAAAGGTTCACGACAATATCATTTTCAGAAGCAAGGTGGTTGCTTTTCTTCGCCGGAAGATGACGGAGCTTGGCTTTACGGAGATCACTACGCCTATCCTCACCAGCTCATCCCCCGAGGGCGCGAGAGACTACATCATTCCCAGTCGTAAGCACGAGGGAAAGTTTTACGCTCTGCCCCAAGCTCCCCAGCAGTTTAAACAGCTGCTTATGGTTTCGGGCTTTGATAAGTATTTCCAGATCGCTCCCTGCTTCCGTGATGAGGACGCGAGAGCGGATCGTTCGCCCGGCGAATTTTATCAGCTTGATTTTGAAATGGCGTTCGCCACGCAGGAGGACGTTTTCGCCGTAACCGAGAGCGTGCTTTACGATACATTCACGAAATTCGGCGGCGACAAAAAGGTAAGCCCCGCGCCCTTCGTTCGCATTCCCTATGAAGAGGCTATGCTGAAATACGGAACGGATAAGCCCGATCTTAGAAACCCGCTTATCATTAACGATTTGACCGAATTCTTCTCAAGAGTTGAATTCAAGGCGTTCAAAGGCAGACCCACCCGCGGAATCGTAGTTCCGAACTGTGCCAAGCAGAGTAACGGCTGGTTTGAGAAACTCACGCAGTTTGCCCTTGATATCGGTATGAAGGGGCTTGGCTACATCACCGTTATGGAAGACGGCTCTTACAAAGGCCCGATCGATAAATTTTTCACCGATGAACAGAGAGAAGAGCTCAGAGAAAAGCTTGATCTTAAAGTAGATGACACGCTCTTCTTTATCTGCGATACGCCGAAACGTGTTAATGACTTTGCGGGTCAGATCAGAACCGAGATCGCAAAGCGCCTTGATCTTATCGATAAGGACAGATTTGAGCTTTGCTATATCACCGATTTCCCGATGTTTGAAAAGGATGAGGACGGCAAGCTGATCTTCACCCACAACCCGTTCTCAATGCCCCAGGGCGAAATGGACGCGCTTCTTAATCAGGACCCGCTGGAGATCAAAGCGTATCAGTACGATATCGTTTGCAACGGCGTTGAGCTTTCCTCAGGCGCAGTCCGCAATCACCGCCCGGACGTTATGGTTAAGGCGTTTGAAATGGCGGGCTACAGCGAGGAGGACGTTAAGGAGAAATTCGGCGCTCTGTTTAAGGCGTTCCACTACGGCGCTCCGCCTCACGCAGGTATGGCGCCGGGCGTTGACAGAATGATAATGCTCCTTAAGGACGAGGAGAATATCCGAGAGGTCATCGCGTTTCCGATGAATTCCAACGCGCAGGATATGCTTCTCGGTGCGCCCAACACGGTTACGGAATTGCAGCTTCGCGAAACCCACGTCAAGCTTCGCAGACCCGTTCCCGAAAAATAAACTTTAACTTTAAATTTGGAGGCAAAGTAATGCAGATTACTCCCGATTTAATTCAATATCTGGAAGCTCTTGCAAGGATCACCCTGACCGAAGACGAGGAAAAAAAGATCGGCGGGGAATTGCAGGAAATTCTCACCTATATAGATAAGCTCAACGAGCTTGACACCGAGGGCGTTGAGGCAATGAGCCATTGCTTCCCGCTAAATAACGTGTTCCGCAAGGACGAGGTGAAGGCTTCAATGTCTCCCGATGAGATCGTAGCCAACGCGCCCGAAAGCCAGGACGGCGCCTTCGTCGTTCCAAAAACCGTTGAATAAGGAGGGCGGAATATGGAAATTTTTGAAATGACCGCTCTTGAAACGGCCCAGCTTATAAAAAATAAAGAGATCACCGCAATGGACGCGGTGGAATCCGTTGCCAAGGTGATCGAGCAAAGGGACAAAATCTATAATTGCTACACCCATTTTGATAAGGCGCTGGCCCTTGAAAACGCGGAAAAAGCGCAGAAGCTTATTGACGAGGGCAAAACGGATTCACCCATTGCGGGCGTTCCCGTTGCGATTAAGGACAATATCTGCACGAAGGGTGAAACCACCTCTTGTGCTTCAAAAATACTTTACAATTTCAAACCGCCCTATGACGCTACGGTTATCAAAAAGCTGAACGCAGCGGGCATCGTGCCCTGCGGCAAGGTGAATATGGACGAGTTCGCTATGGGCTCAACTACTGAAACCTCTTATTACGGCGCAACGAAAAACCCGTGGGATATCACGAGAGTTCCCGGCGGCTCATCAGGCGGCGCGGCGGCATGCGTTGCGGCTGATGAGAGCATAATCGCCCTTGGCTCTGATACGGGCGGTTCTATCCGCCAGCCTTGTTCCTTCTGCGGTGTTACAGGCTTAAAGCCAACTTACGGAGCGGTATCCCGCTACGGTCTTATCGCCTACGCTTCGTCACTTGACCAGATCGGACCTATCGGCAAAAACGCTCTTGACGTGGCGGCAATGTTCTCCGTTATCTGTGGCAAGGATACAATGGACGGTACGTCTATGGACGGCAACCCCTTTACCCTTGACGAGATCAAAAACACAACTGATTTAAAGGGCAAAAAGATCGGTATCCCAAAGGATTATTTTGGCGAGGGTATCAGCGAGGATGTGGCGAAAAACGTTTTAGTCGCCGCCGAAACCCTTAAAGCCCTTGGCGCTGAGGTCGAGGAATTCTCAATGCCTATCGTTGAGTACGCGATCCCAACCTACTATATCATCGCCTGCGCCGAGGCTTGCTCAAACCTTTCAAGATTTGACGGTATCAAGTACGGCTATAAATCACCCAGCGCCGATAATCTTCGTGACGTGTATTTCAAATCACGCTCCGAGGGCTTCGGTATGGAGGTCAAAAAGCGCATAATGCTTGGAAATTTCGTGCTTTCCAGCGGATATTTTGACGCTTACTATATCAAGGCGCTTAAGGCAAAGGGACTTATCGTAAAGGCATTTAACGAAGCCTTTGAGAAATACGATTTTCTTCTCGGTCCTGTTGCGCCCACCACGGCGCTGAAAATGGGCGAGGGTCTCAGCGATCCGCTGGCAATGTACCTCGGCGATATTTACACCGTTATGATAAACATTGCGGGCTTGCCGTCTCTGGCACTTCCCTGCGGCTTTGACAGGGATAATATGCCGGTTGGTATGCAGCTTATCGGCAGACCTTTTGACGAAAAAACGATACTCTCGGCAGGCAACGCCTATCAGAATGCTACTGATTGGCACAAGCAGAGGCCGAATCTGGCGTAAGGAGGGGAAAGTATGGAATATTCAACCGTATGCGGGCTTGAGGTCCACACCGAGCTCGCCACGAAAACGAAAATTTTCTGCTCCTGCTCCACTGAATTCGGCGGAGAGCCAAACACTCACGTTTGTGAAATTTGCTCCGGTATGCCCGGCACGCTTCCCGTTTTAAACGAAAAGGTGCTGGAGTTTGCCGTGAGAACAGGTCTTGCAACCAACTGCGAGATCACGATGTATAATAAATTCGATAGAAAGAATTATTTCTACCCCGATCTGCCGAAGGCGTATCAGATCAGCCAGCTTTATCTGCCCATCTGCCGCAACGGCTATATCGAGATCAACGATAGCATTAACGGCGGCAAGAAAAAGGTCAGAATTCACGAAATCCATATGGAGGAGGATGCGGGCAAGCTCGTTCACGATGAATGGTCGGATTGCACCCTCGTAAACTACAACCGTTGCGGTGTTCCGCTTCTGGAAATCGTTTCCGAGCCCGATATTGCATCCGCAGACGAAGCCGTTGAATACGTTGAAAAGCTTCGCGAAATTCTCCAGTTCTGCGGCGTTTCCGACTGCAAAATGCAGGAGGGATCGCTCCGTGCTGACGTTAACGTTTCCGTTATGGAAAAGGGCAGTAAGGTTTTCGGTACGCGTACCGAGATGAAGAATATCAACTCCTTCAAGGCAATCCACAACGCCATTGAAAGCGAGGCGCAGCGCCAGATCGAGCTTATTGAGGACGGCGAAAAGATCGTTCAGGAGACACGCCGTTGGGACGATAGTAAGGGTACTTCTTACGCGATGAGAAGCAAGGAGGACGCGCAGGATTACAAATATTTCCCCGATCCCGATCTTCCGCCCGTTCAGCTCACGGAGGAGTACGTAAACGGTATCCGTGAATCGCTCCCCGAGCTTCCCGACGCGAAAAAACAGCGCTATATGACTGAGTTTGGCCTTTCGGAATACGATACCTCTATGATCTGTTCTTCCGTTGCTTACGTTAAGCTTTTTGAGAGAACGGTTGAGCTCACGAAGAATCCCAAGGACAGCGCCAACTGGATCATGGGCGAGCTGATGAAAATGCTCAACGACAGCCAGACGCTTCCCGAAAATATGACTTTCCGCACGGACTCTTTAGGCGAGGTCATCAACCTGCTGAACAGCAACAAAATCAGCCGTGACTCGGCGAAAAAGGTGTTTAAGGCTGTGTTTGAGGAAAATGTTATTCCCGCCGATTACGTTAAGGCGAATAATATGGAAATGGTTTCCGATACCGGCACGATCAAGCCGATCATTGAAGAGGTGCTTGCCAACAACCAAAAGGCGGTTGACGAGTACAGAGGCGGCAAGGAAGCTTCGTTTAATTTCCTTATCGGTCAGTCTATGCGCGCGCTGAGAGGTAAAGCACCCGCAAGCGAAGTTACGAAAATTTTAAAAGAGCTTTTAGGCTAAAAAATAGAACATTGCTCCCTGTGGCACTGTGCGAGTGCGCGTGCCGCATAAATAAAAGGGGGGTTCAGGGGGATTTGAGCGTTTTGCGCTCATTCCCCCTGAATTGTTTTCTCTGATTACTCTCTTTTGCAACACAAAAGAGAGTAATGCCCACCCCGGCAGGGGTAAAATATGAAAAGCATAATTATATTTGCCCACCGCGGCAGCGGCAAATAATTTAGATTATTTCAATCAATTAGATTTAAAAGAAAAATTTGTAAATTATTCAAAAGAATAATAATAAACTACACCTCGGATAAAATAATCCCGAGGTGTTTTTTGTGAACATAAACGGTAAAACTATATTTTTTGATACTCCGCCTGTTATTACAGGAAGCGCAGGAGTGGTTGGTAAAAAAGAGGGAGAAGGTCCGTTGGCGCAGGATTTCGACGCGATTTTCGAGGATACCACAATGGGTCAGCAATCCTTTGAGCTGGCAGAATCCGCAATGCTCCACGATGCGATCATCAGGGCGCTCACCAACGCGCAGGAAAGCCCTGCAAACGTGAATTTCATTTTAAGTGGCGATCTGCTGGATCAGTGTATGGGTAGTGCGTTCGCCATTAAAGATTTGGAAATTCCGTCAATAGGACTTTTCGGCGCCTGCTCCACTATGGCGCTTTCCCTCTCCGTGGGCGCAATGCTGATAGACGGCGGCGCGGATTGCGTTGTAGCAGGTACGTCAAGCCATTTTTGCTCGTCGGAAAGGCAGTTTCGCTTTCCACTTGAATACGGCGGACAAAGGCCGCCCAGCGCCCAGTGGACAGTAACGGGAGCAGGCTCCGCCGTTCTCAAAAAAGAGGGCGAGGGTGTAAAAATCAGCGCGATCTCGATCGGCACGATCTGCGATCTCGGTATCACAGACGCCAACAATATGGGTGCCGCCATGGCTCCCGCCGCGGAAAAAACCATATACGAATTTCTGCGTGACAGCGGCTCAAAGCCTGAGGATTACGATCTCATTCTAACGGGCGATCTTGGCTACACCGGCTCTCAGCTTCTCTACGAGCTTATGGAGAATGAACATGGAATAGATCTTCGAAGCGTTCACAACGATTGCGGACTTATGATCTTTAACCTTAAGGAGCAGGACGTAAACAGCGGCGGCTCGGGTTGCGGCTGTTCCGGCTCGGTGCTTTGCTCACATATTCTAAAAAGAATGAAAAAGGGCGAGCTGAAAAAGGTGCTTTTCGTCGCCACCGGCGCGCTTCTGTCTCCCACTTCAAACAAGCAGGGCAATCCGATACCGTCAATTGCCCACGCGGTTCTGTTGGAGGCGTAATATGGATCTTAAGAATAATATCAAGGTGCTGGGCACGTTTAAAACCGCCGTCAACGGCTTATATACAGTAATAACGGTTATCAGGGTCATCGCTGTAATATTCTTAGTGTTGCAAACGATCCTTCTTTTAACCGAAAATAAAGCCTCTCTTCCGTCCGCCCAAAACCCTTTCAACAAACTGAAAAGCTAAAAAATCTCCCCAAGCGGGAGATTTTTCTTTTATTATAGTCTTTAAATAAATTAGTTTTAATGATATAATCATAATTAATTAATTTCCCAGAGCAAGGTGATTATTTGTTCAAACTAATAAAAGGCGCTAAGATAAATGACAGTATAGAATTAAAGGAAGAATATGAAGTTGCAGATAGATGGATTTATGCAAATATTAGCGCTGAGAATATTCGCAAAGTAATCGATAAGTTTATAGAAATTGAAGACGGAAATAGGTTCTGCTTATTTATTGAATTGCCTTCAAATAGAAAAGATGAAAATATTGTAGGTGTCACTGAAGAGGGTTATTATCAAGCGGATAGCCTGCATATTGATGTGTATTATCTTGATAATATTTCAGCGGATTATCTGATTGAACTACTTAATCTTTTTGATGACATTCTTGTTAATGATGGACTTTCAAGTTTTGGAGTGCTATCTCAAAGCGGGAGAGAAATCGGCAAATATAAGTACAACGTTATCAAGGCATACAGTAATGATGATTTATCACCTATAGTTGAAGTGTTTACAGCTCTTGATATACCTGAAACTTATGAACTGGTCACTGCTTGGAATTATTTTTCGTATGATGATCCCGGAGAAAGCAAAATATATAATCTGGAAGGAAAAACGATATATGATGTGGTTGATACATTGAAAGAAGTCGGAATGTATAAAGCGGAGCAAAGGGTGGAATGATTTTTAATGTATCATTTGTGAGAAAAGATTTTGATTCAGTTAATTTATATGCTATATTAAAACATATTGATAGGTATCAGGAGGGATAATTATGAAATTCGTATTTATTTTAGGAGATGCGGCGGTAGGCAAAATGACCGTCGGTCAGGAACTTATGAAGAGAACAAAACTGCGCTTATTTCATAATCATATGACGATTGAGCCTGTTATTGAGATATTCGGCAAATTCGACAGTAAAACGATAAGCGAAATAAGGGAAGTAATCTTTAAAAATTTTGCGGCTTCCGATAATTACGGAATGATTTTTACAATGATGATGGCGTTTGACCAGCAGTCCGATTGGGATTATTTGGAGCATATTCAAGAAGTTTTCAGCCCCTACGGCACGGAATTTTTTTACGTTGAGCTGATTGCTCCGCAGGAAATAAGGCTTCAGAGAAACGAAACCGAAAACCGCTTGAAAAATAAGCCATCCAAAAAGAATATTGCCGAATCGAATCAACGCCTTATAAATGATGACAAAAACTACAGATGCGTCAGCTACGAGGGCGAAATACCTTTTGATAATTATCTCAGAATTGACAACTCAGATAAATCACCTGATGAGGTCGCTCTGTTGATAAAAGAAACGTTCAAACTCTAATAAATAAAACCGCCCGGATAGGGCGGTTTTTAGTTTTGTGACCAAAGGAGCATATTGTTTTCAAAATCGGCTTTCAGTCTGCCGGCTTCCTTAAGATAGGTGAGGTAGGAGCGGACGGTGCTGCCGACAAGGGCGTATTGCTCGAAGTTCATCGTCAGATCGTATTCGTTGAAAAGCTTTTGCAAAAGGGCTTCGAAGCTAATCGGCTCTTTGCAGAATTCAACAATTTTATCCGCGATCTCGTTCACCTTATCAATGTTGTACTGCGCCAATTCCGCAATACTTTCAGTTGCGGCGGCGTGGGCGGGAATAAACATTTTCGCTTCCATATTCTTCACTTTTTCAAGCGTATTTATGTATGCCGCAATATCGTAAATAAAGCCGATTTGATATTTTTCAAGTGTTTCTTTGCTTGAAAGACAGTCGGCAAGATAGACCACATCATCTGGCGTTCTGAAGCCCACCATATCGAAAAAGTGACCGGGTAGGGGGATGATCTCAAAACCCTCAGGCAAAACGCGTTCCGTAAGCTCTTCCGCGTCGCTCTCCTGCGCCAAGAGGAATTTGCGGCGCAGCTCCTTCGGCGGGTAGCCGCCGTAAAGGAACGAGGACTCAAGAATAGGGTGTCGTGTGAAATCCTGCTCTATTCCCAAAGCGTAGATTTTGCAACCCGTCTGTGCCTGCAAATACTTGTTGCCGCCGATATGATCCGCATTGGAATGGGTGTTATAGATCGCCTTCAGCTTCCAGCCATTGGCGTCTAAAATTTGGCGCACCTTGCGCCCCGCGTCCTTATCGTTTCCGCTGTCTATCAGGCAAACGTCTGTATTATTCAGCTTAACAAGACCGATTTTCGCGGGGCTTTGAACGTAATAGCAATTTTCCGAAACTTGGATCAATTCGTACATTGCGGTTTTCTCCGTTTATATTTAATTTAGACAAACCAAATCAAAACACGGTTGAAAACTGCTGATTTGCTTTGCCTGTTATTTATCCTTTGGCTTTGCGATGAAGGATACGAGAAGTCCCGAAAGCACCGCAACGGTCACTCCGCCGGCGCATGCAGTGAGTCCGCCGGTGATAACGCCGATAAAGCCGTCTTTCTGTATAGCTTCTTTCACACCGTTTGCAAGGGCGTTTCCAAAGCCTGTAAGGGGGATCGTCGCTCCTGCGCCCGCAAAATCAACAAGTTTATCGTACCAGCCAAACGCGCCGAACAGCACGCCGAGACAAACGAAAAGAACAAGTATTCTTGCGGGGGTCAGCTTTGTTAAATCGATAAGAAGCTGGCCAATCACGCAGATAATTCCGCCTACTAAAAACGCGTATAAAAATATCATAAAAATCACCTGCTATATTTTTTACTGCTTGCAGGTGATTTATTCTTTATTTTTAATTGTTTGATATGAAAGCCTTGTTATCAGCCCTCATCAATAGGATTTTTATTGTCTTTTTTCGATTCTCTGCCGTATTTTTCCTCAAAGCCGGGATTGATATAATCCTCAACAACTTTTCCGTCTCTGATTCGAATAACGCGCTCAGCCTGCTCGGCGATCTCGTTATCGTGGGTGATGATGATTACAGTTCTGCCGTCATCCTTAAGATTGTGGAGGATCTGCATAACGTCATTCGTTGAGCGCGTATCAAGATTTCCCGTTGGCTCGTCTGCAAGGATCACCGGCGGAGCGGCGGCGATAGCGCGGGCAACGGCAACTCTCTGCTGCTGACCGCCTGAAAGCGCGGCGGGCAGATGATGCATTCGCTGCTCAAGGCCAACCTTTTTCAGCGCCGCTTCGGAAATCTCACGTCTTTCATATTTTGATATTCCTCTGTAAACGAGAGGAAGCTCAACGTTTTCAATCGCGTTTAATGATGAAATCAAATTGAAGCCCTGAAAAATAAAGCCGATCTGCTCGTTGCGGATCTTGCTCATCTCGTCGTCCGTGAGGTCGTCAACGAGGGTTCCGTTTATATAATATTCCCCCGAAGTGGGCGTATCAAGCAGACCGAGCATATTCATAAGGGTGGATTTTCCAGAGCCTGACTGACCGATGATCGCAACGAATTCGCCCTCGTCAATGGTCAGCGAAACGCCGTCAAGCGCGTTTACCTGATTTTCGCCGGGGTTGTAAATTTTATATACGTCTCTAACGTCGATAAGGTGCATAATATAATGTTCCTTTACATTTTGTATATTTAATTATTACAGATGATTATATGATTTGTCAAGCAAATTGTATAAATGTAAAAATATATTAAATAATAGTTAATGAGGTGTTAATAAATGAGTATAAGCAAAGACGAATACAGCAAAATGGCGGACAAGGCAAGCCCGAATTCGCCGATACTTTTAAACTGCATAAAGGCGTTTCTTTTCGGCGGACTGATCTGCACTTTCGGTCAGCTGCTCAACACGATTTTTGAGAGCGCGGGGCTCGGTGAGAATGAGATCAAGATCGCCACGCCCTGCATAATCATTATTATAACCGCTATATTAACGGGAATCGGCGTTTTCGATAAAATCGCCCGCCACGCGGGAGCGGGAACGATCGTGCCTATCACGGGCTTTGCCAATTCCGTTGTTTCTCCGGCGCTTGAATTCAAGCACGAGGGTGCAGTTCTCGGAACGGCGGCGCAGATGTTTTCAATAGCAGGCCCTGTTATCGTTTACGGCGTTGGCGCTTCGGTGCTTTACGGGCTTATCATTTATATTTTTAAGCTTTATTAAAACAATATCCTACGACGTCCGTTGAATATTTATTTGAGGTGTGATAAAATGATCAAAAAAGGGTTGAATCCATCAACCTTAATGAATAGGAGGCGGATCATCGTGGGGATTACTTATGAATCGATCGTTGAAGCAATGAGAAATAAAATCAAAGGTGTGGACGTTAGCTACGTTCCCGGCACGCTGGCTTACCAGTTTAACGTTGAGGGCAAGGGAGAAGGTATTTTCTACCTTGAGATCAAGGACGGCAAAGCAAGCGTTGAACCATATGAGTATTACGACAGAAACGCGATTATCATTATGAGCGGTGCTGATCTGCTGAAGCTGATAGACGGCAGGCTCGATCCCGTAGTTGCCTTTACTACAGGAAAGCTTAAGGTTGAGGGCGATATCAACGCGGCGCTGGAGCTTACGAAGTTTTTAAGATAGATTATCAGTTTTTATAAGGTTTCCCGCGGCACAGTGCGCGGCGTGCGCGTGCCGCAATGATAAAGGGGGTTTTCAGGGGGACTTGAGCGCATTGCGCTCACTCCCCCTGAATTGTTTTCTCTGATTACTCTCTTTTGCAATACAAAAGAGAGTAATGCCCACCCGGCAGGGGTAAAATATAATTATGCTTGCTTTCCGCGGCAGCGGAGTATTCCTGCTTCCTGAATAAGGAAGCTTTTATTATTTTAAAAGTGTTTTCATATTTAACACTTGTATAAAACTCCCATTTAATCTATAATAAAAATACAAAACTATTACATATGGGGTAATATTATGAAACATCCTGAAATTATAAGCAAAATGAGCCTGGAGCAAAAAGCTAAATTCGTTTCCGGCTTTGATTATTGGCATCTTGCGGAATGCGAGGAGCTGGGGCTTCCTAAAATTATGATTACGGACGGTCCTCACGGACTTCGTAAGCAGAATCCAAACGGCAAGAGCGTTGGTCTCGGCAACTCTTATCCTGCCACCTGTATGCCTCCCGCCGCCACCTCTGCCTGCTCATGGGACGAGGAACTGTTGAAAGAAGAGGGCGAAGCGCTCGCCGAGGAATGCCTGCAGGAAAAGGTGTCCGTTATCCTCGGACCGGGAACGAATATAAAGCGTTCCCCCGTTTGCGGACGTAACTTTGAGTATTTCTCTGAGGACCCGCTCCTTGCCGGTAAAATGTCCGCCGCCCTTATCAACGGCTGTCAGTCCAAAGGCGTCGGCACTTCGCTTAAGCATTTTGCCTGCAATTCGCAGGAGGCGTTTCGTATGGTCATCAACGAGGTGATCGACGAGCGCACTATGCGAGAACTTTATTTCCCCGCTTTTGAGATCGCCGTTAAGGAATCTCAGCCGTGGACGATCATGAACTCATATAACCGTATCAACGGCGTTTACGCCTCGCAAAACGACTGGCTTCAGAATAAGGTCGCCAGAGATGAATGGGGCTTTGAGGGCCTTTTCGTTACCGACTGGGGCGCTTCTGTTGACCGTATTCCCGGTCTGAAAGCAGGAACAGATCTTGAAATGCCCACCTCGGGAGAATTGAACACGCAAAGGATCATCGAAGCCGTGAATAACGGCGCGCTTGATATAGAGGTGCTTGACGAAAGAGTAGACGCGGTAGTTGATTTGATTCTCAAATCAAAGCCGGCTCTTGAGCAGGAGCATACATACGATATCGAAGCGCATCACGATATCGCCCGCAGGGTTGCCGAGGGCTCAATGGTGCTTCTCAAAAACGATGATAGCGTTTTGCCGCTCAAGAACGGACAGAAGATCGCCGTTATCGGTGAAATGGCAAAATCGCCACGCTATCAGGGCGCGGGTTCATCCGTTATCAATCCCACAAAGATAGATAACGCCTATGACGTGCTCGTTGAAGCGGGAGCAGACGTTACCTACGCGCAGGGCTATTACAAGAGTGCGCCCACGAAAAAGGATAAGAACAGAAAAACAGACGATCAACTCCTTGCCGAAGCAATCGAAGCGGCAAAGGCGGCTGACGTTGCGGTGGTTTTTGCAGGTCTCACCGAGGAATTTGAGGGAGAGGGCTACGACAGAGAGAATATCAATATGCCCGATAACCACAATCATCTTATCAGCGAGGTAGCAAAGGCAAATCCAAACACGGTTGTTGTTCTTGCGGGCGGCTCGGTAGTGTATATGCCGTGGATCAACGAGGTAAAAGGTCTTCTCAATTCAGGTCTCGGCGGTCAGGCAGGCGGCAGTGCCGTTGCGAATATCCTCGTTGGCAAGGTGAATCCCTCCGGTAAAACTGCCGAAACCTATCCGATTGATTTTAAAGATAACCCCACCTACGGAAATTATCCCGGCGAGCCGGTTATTTCAGAGCATAAGGAGAGCGTTTATATCGGCTACCGCTTTTATGATACTGCGAAAAAGAACGTTCTTTTCCCCTTCGGCTACGGACTTTCCTACACGAGCTTTGAGTATAGCGATTTGAAATTATCTGCTGATAAAATTAAGGATAACGAAACGGTTACCGCTTCCTTCAAAATCAAAAATACCGGCACGGTTGACGGCGCAGAGATCGCGCAGGTTTACGTTGCTGATTTGAAATCAACCATATTCCGCCCGGAAAAGGAGCTTCGCGGCTTTACTAAGGTGTTCCTCAGAGCAGGGGAGGAGAAAGAGGTTTCCATCACCCTCGGCAAGCGCGCCTTTGCGTATTACAACGTTAATATCGGTGATTGGCACGTTGAGAGCGGTGAGTTTGATGTCCTCGTTGGCGCTTCAAGCAGGGATATCAAGCTGAGTGCTACGCTTGATGTTGAATCAACTGTTGAAGCAGAAATCCCCGATTACAGAGAAAGCGCCCCCGCTTATTACACCGCTGATAGGTGCGGTATGAGTAACGCCCAGTGGTCAGTGGTTTACGGTCAGCCGCTCCCCGCGAAAGAGAGAAGCAAGGATCAGAAGATCGATATTTACTGCTGTCTTAACGACGCGAGAAATACCAAATGGGGCGGCAGAATATGCAAGCTTATCGTCAAGGTAGTGGCAGGCGCAGGCTCTGCCGAAAACGGCGACGGAAAGATGCTCGCCGCCATGGCAACGCAGATACCGATCAGGAACTTCATCGCCATGAGTATGGGCGTGTTCTCACCGAAAATGGCGGACGGACTGCTTATGCTTCTCAATGATGATACAAGTTCATTCAAAGGCATTTGCAAGATACTTTCGGGCGTTCCTACTGCAATCGCAAAAGCGCCGAAGCTTCTTAAGTCAATATAATAAAAACAAAAGGACTGATTATTTCAGTCCTTTTTTGTTATCTGTCAGGCCCAGCATATAATCTGCGGAAACGTTGTAATATTTGCAAAGGGCGATTATGTGCCGAATCGGTATCTCATTTTCGCCTAACTCGTATCTTGAATAAACCTGTTGCGTAGTTCCCAAAAATTCGGCAACTTCTTTCTGCGATTTATCATTATCTTCCCTTAAATCACGAATGATTTCAATATGACTTTTCAATAGAAATCCCCCAGACTTATTATTTCAAAAAAATTTTACTTTACATCAAATATGATGTATTGACATTACACTAAATTAGGTGTAGAATGGTCTTGTAAAGATATATAAGTTATGGCAAAAGCCAAGGAGGATTTTTTATGAAAAAGATTATCAGCTTATCAATTGCCCTTGTAATGCTCTTTAGTATTGCGGTGGGGCAGAATGTGTCCGCCTTTGCGCTGGATACAGATTCAGAATGGAATGAAGATTTCGATTATGACTTTGGCTTCGACGATGATTTTGATTTCGATTTCGATTTTGACTTTGACTTTGACTTCGATGACGATTTCGACTTTGATGACGATTTCGACTTTGATGATGATTTCGATTTTGATTTCGATTTCGACGAAGATTACGAAGTGTTCACAAGCGGTGATTTCGATTATATCCTGCTTGATGACGGCACGGCATCAATAGTAGGCTATTACGGAGAGGACGAAGAGCTTGTCATTCCCGAAGAATTAGATGGCTACAGCGTTACGGCAATAGATGATCTTGCGTTTCTGTGGTGTGAAAGCTTGGAGCGCGTAGTGATAGGCGGAAATATTGATCATATCGGATTAATGGTATTCAGCGGTTGCGCTTTCTTAAGCGAGATCGTTGTTGATGAGAGTAACGATTTTTATTCCTCCGAGGACGGAGTGTTGTTTGACAAGGAGAAAACGGAACTCATTATGTATCCGATTGGCAATGAAAGAGAAAACTACACTGTTCCGGACGGTGTTTTGAGCATTTCAGATTGCGCATTTGCAACAAGCTTATATTTAACGAGTGTTGTTTTGCCGGAAAGTGTGGAGAATATCGGCAACTTGGCGTTTGCGTTTTGTATGAGCATGGAGAGCATATATATTATGAATGCCAATTGCGTTATTGATGAGGACGAATGGACCATATACGAGGAAACCACTATTTACGGCTACGATGATTCCACTGCCCACAAGTATGCGCAGACGAATGACAGAAGCTTCGTTGCACTTGACGAAGAAACTGACGAGCCCACCACCCAAGAGCCTGCCGATGAGCCTACCACTCAAGAACCCGAGAGTGAGCCCACTACCCAAGAACCCGAAAATGAACCAACGAGTGAATCATCAAAAGATGAACCCGCAACAGAAGCTCCGACAGCTGAGAAACCAAGTCAAGAGCCTACAAGCGAATCAACTACAGAAGTAACCGCAGAGGAAACTGCAAACGCGCAGACAACTGCGAAGCCGAGTACGCCGGAAAAAGATGACAGCGCGAAGTCGCCCTCAACCGGAGCAACGGGTAAAGGCTTGATTGCCTTTGCGGCAATTGCTCTTGCGGGCGGAGCAGTTATACTTGCTAAGAAAAAGGAACAGGATCAATAAGTAAAATAAAGAAACAGGAGAGCGGCTGCCCTCCTGTTTTCGTTTAAAGTATTTTATTCGGATTTCTTGCTTTTCTTTGCCTCTACCTCGGCGATCTCCTTGTAAAAGGCGTTTGCCTTAACGTAAACCATAATGATATCGTGAATATGCTCGTAAAGCTCGCCCTCGGTGTAGGGATTGGCAATTATTCTTTCGTCATCGTCTATGCAGAGCGGACCTTTTTCGTAGTCGTTAAAGGTGGGCATGATTGAATAAGTGTTTCCTGTTTTTACAAGGGAAATGAGCGTTAAATCAGCCGTGGCGGCAACGAAGCCCTTTTTCTTCGTGTAACGCTCAATGGTGGAAACGGGGTTGTCATCGTTATGCTTTTTTGTGTAGCAAGCGGCGAAAACCTTTTCGATGAAATCTTCAACTTCTTTAGCGGAGTAGGGGGCCTTGAGAAGCAAAACCGTGTCTATATCAGCGATGCCGTACTGTGCGCTCTCGCCGCAGGGAATGCCTATAAGCGTATCGTCCTTGTCAACGTAAACCGAAATCGTGTAAAAATCTCTTTCCATTTTATCACCCAAATCATTTTGTTAATTGCAATGATAGCATATTTGATTGAAAATTACAAGTTAATGTGATAATATGAAAGCGGTGATTCGATGAAAAAGGTGCTTATTACTGGCGGCGCTACCGGCATCGGCAAAGCAACGGCGCTTGCCTTTGCCCAAAAGGGCTATGACGTTTATATAACCTATAATAAAACCGCGCCGGATTATGACGGAGTGACGGCAATCAAGTGCGATCTCAGCAATATTGACGATATCAAAAGGCTTTTTGAGAAATTCACATTCCTTGACGTTCTCGTCAACAACGCGGGCGTGAGCCTTATCAAAATGATAAACGATGTTACGCCTGAGGATTACGAAAGCCTTATGAGCGTGAATTCAAGGGCAGTCTATTTTTGCGGTAAATACGCGGCGGAGATTATGCTGAAACGCCACAGCGGAGCGATAATCAACGTTTCTTCAATTTGGGGAGAGACGGGCGCCTCCTGCGAAACGCTTTATTCAATGAGCAAGGCGGGCGTGATCGGCTTCACGAAGGCGCTTGCGCAGGAGCTTGCGCCCAGTGGGATAACTGTTAACTGCGTTTCGCCCGGTATCATTGATACGAGAATGAATTCCGCGTTTACAAAAGAGGAGCTTGCCGAAGAAGTCCCCGTTGGAAGGCTTGGAACACCCGAAGAGATCGCCTCTGCGATCCTTTTCCTTGCGGAAAACGGCTATATTACAGGTCAAGACATCTCCGTCAGCGGTGGGATAGTGTGAGGTGCGCAATGAATAATTGTGAATTTTGCGATCTTGCGCCTGATGATATGAAATGGCTTTTATATGAAAATGAGTATTGGTATCTCTTTTTGGCGGATAGGCAGGATTACGCAGGTAGATGCCTTATATCCTGCAAGCGGCATTGTGAGAACATATCCGATCTAAGCATTGAGGAATGGCTGTCGCTTAAGAATGTTATGACGAATACAGAAGCTATGCTTAAAGATGAGTTTGGCGCTGATGTTTTCAATTGGTCTTGCCTTATGAATGACGCTTTTAAGCAAAGCGTTCCCGAGCCGCACGTTCATTTTCATCTTCGCCCTCGATATTCAAAACCTGTTGAAATCGGAAATGCCGTTTTCAAGGATAAGGAATTTGGACATCATTATAACAACAAGGCGAAGCCTATTGACAATAAAACCGCGCAAATGATATTTGAACGGCTAAAAGCAAATGTACATAAATATTTCAAATAATGCCGCCTGCGGCACTGTGCCGCAGAGAACAATATTTGAGGTTTTTATTCTCGCATCCTCGGCGCAGTGCGCAATGTGCGCGCGCCGAAAAGCGAAAGGGGATTTTCAAGGGGACTTGAGCGACTTGCGCTCACTCCCCTTGAATTATTTTCTCTGGTCACTCTCTTTTGCAATACAAAAGAGAGTAACGCCCCGCGCCGGCAGGCGCAAATATAAAGAATAAAACATATTGACCTGCACCGAATGGCGCAAAAGCCATTTTAAAATATCACCGCCGCGCAGCGGCAAAATAACAAATTAAATCGTTGCATTTTGAAATTTGTAACACTTCTTTTTGCTTTTCATAGTATGACTTAGAAAAGCGAAGGGAGGTCTGGCTATGGGTTGCGGTTGCAATAACGGTTGCAATGGTTCTTCTTGGGTTATCATCCTTATCATAATCCTTCTCCTTTGCGGAGGCTTCAACAACAACGACAACGGCTGTGGCTGCGGTTGTAACTAATTCGTTTAAAAACGAAGATGCACTTGGGTAAAACCGAGTGCATTTTTTCTTATAAAACCGCCTTGTTTTAAGCCCCTAAAACTATTTGAAAATTTTTTTAAAAATAATTCTTGACTTTCTTTGACCTTTGTGCTAATATCACAGTAGAAAGTCAAAGAAAGTCAAAGTCAAAAACGATTTGAATTTGAAAATTTGACCCATAATAGAATGGAAGTGACGAATATGAAAATGTCGGATATCATTGCGGATATGATCCTTGATATGTTTGACGAAAATAATAGTACGATCCAGATCCAGCGAAACGATCTTGCGTCTCAGCTCGGTTGCGTGCCCAGCCAGATAAACTACGTTATCACCTCACGGTTCACCCCTGAGCAGGGTTATAGGATAGAGAGCCGCAGAGGTGGCGGCGGTTGTATCTACATCACCCGCGCGGAGACGAAAAGCTCGGCCATCGTAGCGCTGATAAACAGCATAGGCGCGTCCATTGACGAACGCTCCGCGAAAGCGAATATATACAATCTCAATTATCATAATTATATAGATGATAAAACGGCTAAGCTGCTTATCGCCGCCACGGCAGACAGCAACCTGCACGGACTGCCCCCCGAGGTACGAAACACGATAAGGGCAAAGCAATTCAAACAAATGCTTCTTGCATATATTGATTAATACGGAAAGGACTGAATTATAATGAAATGTCAGCATTGTAACGAAAGGGAAGCAACAACCTTTATCAAAAAGAATATAAACGGCAAAGTAACGGAAATGCACCTTTGCAGTGAGTGCGCCGCGGAGCTGGGAGTTTTGGAGGATTTCGCCCCCGAAAACTTCTTCGGAGATACGTTTTTCGGCAATTTTCTCGGAGCTGGAATCCCCGCAATGAACGTGCTTTCGGGCGTGGACAGATGTGAATACTGCGGCTCGTCCTTTAACGATATCGTCAATAGCGGAACCGTTGGTTGCGCAAACTGCTATTCAAAATTCGCCGATAGGTTGGAGTCCTCAATAGTTAAGATCCACGGCAAAACGAGGCATGTTGGCAAAAACGTGACCTACACGGAGGAGCCGGAACCCGAAAAGGAGGCGCAAAAGCCAAAAAACACGGTTGAATCGTTAAAAGATGAGCTTAAGCAGGCGATAAAAGAGCAGAGATTTGAGGATGCGGCGGTGCTTAGGGATAAGATTAAAGAAATTGATACGGAGGCATAATAAGATGAGTAAATGGTACAGCGGCGAATGCGCCGATAACGATATTGTTCTGTTTTCAAAGGTGCGTCTTGCCCGCAATCTAAGCGACACTCCCTTTAAAAACAAAATGAGCAGGGAGATAAGAAAGAATACCGTTAAAAAGCTTTATGCCTGCGTGAAGAATTCCGAGCTTGCAAGGGATTTTGATATCATCGATCTTGCAACTTGCTCAGATGTTAAGGCGGTATCCTATGCCGAAAAGCAGTACATAACCCCGGAATTCGCCAAGGAAAAGGGCGCGTTTCTGCTCTCCGCAGATGAGGACGTATCCGTTATGCTCTGCGGCGAGGATCACATAAGGATCACTGCCTTTGCGGGTGGAATCGCGACTGACAAAGCCTACGCGCGAGCCGATAAGGTGGACGATATTTTCATTAAGAATATGAAGATCGCTTTTGATGAGCGGCTCGGCTTCCTTACGGCAAGCCCGATAAATATCGGCACGGGTATGAGAGTATCCGTTGCGCTTCATCTTCCGGCGATAAAATCAAACGGCGGAATTGCGCGCCTTGCATCTATGGTCGGCAAGCTGGGGCTTTCTCTTCGACCGCTCTATAGCGAAAAAGGAGCTTTCTATCTGCTTTCCAATCAGATATCGATGGGCATCAGCGAAAAGGCGGCGATTGATAATATAAACGCCGTAACCGCGCAGATCATCAGGCAGGAGCGGGGTCTCCGTGACGTTATGAAGCAAAGCGAGGCTTGGGAGGATAAGCTTTTCCGCAGTCTCGGCACGCTGAAAATGGCAAGACGTCTTGACTTTGGCGAGTTTATCGAGCTGATTTCCGATGTTAGACTCGGTATTACCCTGGGATTCTTCAATGAAGATTTG
Organism: Eubacterium sp.; assembly: GCA_022511205.1. Taxonomy (GTDB): domain Bacteria; phylum Bacillota; class Clostridia; order Oscillospirales; family Acutalibacteraceae; genus Eubacterium_R. Next base: position 77,503 of record JAFLRY010000003.1, read on the forward strand.
TTTACCGTGGAGTATCTTATCCACAATCTTGCGGACGGAACGGTGCTTGCCGATTCCGATGAGGTCAGCGAGCCTGAGCTTGCGCCCAAAATCAGAGCAAATATTATAAGAGAGAAATTGAAATGAGGATATTTCTCTTATTTACATAGTAGCAATAGTGTAAAGTTAAATTGCTTTACACCGTTGCGACATAGGAGGAATGGAAATGTATAGATTTAACAGTTTTACACAAAAAGCAAATGACGTTTTAAACCTTGCGATCAAGGCGGCTGAGAATTTCGGTCACACCTACGTTGGCTCAGAACACGTCCTCATCGGTCTCCTAAAAGAGGGCACGGGCGTTGCGGCGATGCTTCTTGAGGGCAAGGGAGTTACTCTTGAAAAAATTGAAGAGCTTATTGAAAAGCATATAGGGGCGGGAAATCCCACGCGTCTTTCGCCCCAGGATTTCACGCCAACCTGCAAAAGAATAATTGAGGTGAGCTTCCAGATAGCTCGCGGAATGCTCAATTCCTTTGTTGGCACGGAGCATATTCTGCTGGCGCTTCTCAGGGAGAGCGATTCCTACGCGGTCAAGTTTCTGAACGCCTGCGGCGTTGACGAGCAAAACCTGCTTGACGAGGCGTTGTCCTCCCTTGGCAAGGCGGAAACCGATTATAAGGCAAACTCAAAAAGCGCCAAAAAAGGAAAGAGTACCACACCAACTCTTGATGAGTTTGGTAAAAATCTTACGGAAGCGGCAAGAGACGGTAAAATCGATCCCGTTATCGGCAGAGATAAGGAGATAGAAAGAGTTATTCAGATCCTTTCCCGCCGTACGAAAAACAACCCCTGCCTTATCGGTGAGCCGGGCGTCGGCAAAACGGCGATAGCAGAGGGCTTGGCGCTTAAGATTTATAAGGACGAAGTGCCTGAGCTTCTTTCCGGCAAAAAGATCATCGCCCTTGATTTGACCTCAATGGTTGCCGGCACGAAATACCGCGGCGACTTTGAGGAACGAATCAAAAAGGCCATGGATGAGGTGAAAAACGCCAAGGACGTTATCCTGTTCATCGACGAGGTCCACACCATTATGGGCGCGGGGGCAGCCGAAGGCGCGGTTGACGCGGCAAATATCCTGAAGCCCTCCCTTGCAAGGGGCGAAATTCAGGTTATCGGCGCAACCACCATTGACGAATACAGAAAGAATATCGAAAAGGATTCCGCTCTTGAGCGCCGCTTCCAGAGCGTTATGGTTGGCGAACCTACTGAAGAAGAAACCGTTGAAATTCTTAAAGGGCTTCGTGATAAATACGAGGCGCACCATAAGGTTAAGATCACGGACGCGGCAATTGAAACGGCGGTTAAGATGAGTATACGCTATATTGCCGACAGATTCCTGCCCGATAAGGCAATCGACTTGGTAGACGAAGCGGCATCGCGTGTAAGGCTAAAGGCCTTTACAGCTCCTCCGAACCTCAAAGAGATGGAAAGGGAGATAAAAAGGCTGAAGGATGAGAAAGCCTCCGCCGTCAGAGGCCAGGATTTCGAAAACGCGGCGAAATTCCGCGATAAGGAAAAGGAATTGCAGACGCTTCTTGACGAGGAAAAGGAGAAATGGAAGAACAGTTCCTCCCACGGTGTTAAGGAGATCACCACCGAGGATATCGCATCGGTAGTTTCAGCGTGGTCGGGCATTCCCGTTAACCAGCTAACGCAGGAGGAATCGCAGAGACTTCTCAATATGGAAAAGATAATGCACGAGAGGATCGTTGGGCAGGACAAGGCAGTGTCCTCCGTGGCAAGAGCCATCAGGCGCGGCAGGGTAGGGCTTAAAAATCCAAACAGACCGCTGGGTTCGTTCATCTTCCTTGGCCCAACGGGCGTTGGTAAAACGGAGCTTTGTAAGACCCTTGCGGAAACGATGTTTGGCAGTGAGGATGCCATCGTTAAGCTTGATATGAGCGAGTATATGGAAAAGCACACGGTATCTAAGCTTATCGGCTCGCCCCCGGGCTACGTTGGCTACGACGAGGGCGGACAGCTCACCGAGAAGATCAGGAGAAAGCCCTATTCCGTAGTTCTTTTTGACGAGATCGAAAAGGCACATTATGACGTTTTCAATATGCTTCTTCAGATCCTTGAAGACGGCGTACTCACCGATTCACAGGGCAGAAAGGTTTCCTTTAAGAACACCGTTATCATAATGACCTCCAACGTGGGCGCTTCCAAGATAACCGATAACAAAACGGCTCTGGGCTTCGGCGGAAATGACGGCGGTAAGCTTGATATCGAAAGCCTCGTTATGGCTGATTTGAAAAAGACCTTCAAGCCGGAATTTATCAACAGAATCGATGAGATCATCGTTTTCAATCAGCTTGAAAAAGAGGATATCACGGAGATCGCCAAGCGTATGCTGAAATCCCTTGAAAAGCGACTTGCGGATATGGAGATAGAGGTTGAATTCACCGATGAAGCGATAAACGCTCTTGCGGATAAGGGCTTTGATAAGTCCTACGGCGCGAGACCTCTAAGGCGTGTTATTCAGCAGAAGATCGAAGACCCGCTTTCGGAGCTTATCCTTGAAAACAAGGTCACGAAAAACGGCAGATGCACCGTTGATTTCAAAGACGGAGAATTTATTTTCAACTAAAATACCAAAGGAATACGCCTTATCAGCTATTGATAAGGCGTTTGTTTTTTATTACAGTCTTGCGTTAATGCAGATTATTCCCGAATCGGTGATATCCACCATTCCGTAGCGCCCGTCCTGCGCCGCGCCGGGGTTGAAAATATGAAGTCCGTCTCTGTATTCATAATAAGGATTATGCGTATGCCCGAAAATCACCACGTCAGCTTTTCTGCGCTTTGCTTCTTCGATAAGCATTTCGTAGCTGAATTTGACCTTGAAGGTGTGACCGTGGCAGAACATGATCCTTTTCCCTTTTGGATTTATTTCTCTAATCGTGGGCTCGGTGGAATACCAATCGCAGTTTCCGCATACAGTAAGAAGCCTCAATTTATCTTTAAAATAGACTTTTGCATACTCGAAATCGTCTCCGCCGTTGCAGTCCCCAAGGCAAATGAAATAATCAGCGTCCTCAATATGCATATCGATGATATCGAAAACGTTTCCTTTTCTGCCGTGGCTATCGGATATTACTACCAATCTCATTCATATATTTCCTTTATTTTTCATAGTATAGTTATAAAGATAATTTGATATTATTATATAAGATATGAAAGGGGAAAACAACTTCAAAATGAATTTAAGCGAAGAGCAAATGAATAAAATAATGAAAAACGCCTCGAAAAAAGGGGTGGACGTTAATAAAATGAAGAATGCGGCGCAAAACGGCAAGCTTGATGATTTTATTGGAAAAAATCTTTCTGCCGACGCGTCTAAAAAACTGAAATCCGTGCTGACGGATAAATCCGCCGCGGAAAAACTTTTATCAACTCCCGAGGCAAAGGAGCTTTTGAAAAACTTATTAAAGGGATAAGCTATGGATAATATAAACGATATAATTTCAAGTCTGTCTGCCGACGATATAAATATGCTGAAAGGCGTTGCATCATCAATTTTAGGCGGGGAAGCGGAACCCGATTCTGTCCCCGCGCCGAAAGCTCCGCCATCGCCACAGGGAAATGGCCTTGGGCTTTCTTCACTGGGAATTAATACTGACGATTTCAATATGATGATGAAAGCGAAAGGCATATTTGACAGAATGAATAACGCTTCAAATAAAAACACTGATCTGATCCTTGCTTTAAAGCCGCATCTGTCGCCCCAAAGCAGGGATAAGGCGGACACCGCAATTAAAATTTTGAAGCTTTTTGAGGTTCTGCCGCTTTTGAGGGATATGTTCTAAATGCCGACATTTTCAAGCAGTGAGATCGAAGAAGCCAAAAGACGTGTGCGTGAAATGCAAAGCAGGGCAGACAGCTATGTTTCAGGCGGAAAAGCTCAGGAAAAAGAGAATATACCAAATCCCCATAAGGAGAATATTAAAAAGCAGAATGAAACGGAAATGCCTGTTAGAAACGAGGATTCTTCCTCAGATGATTCCTTTATGACCATTCTGCTTCTACTTATCATTCTCTCCCACGAGGGAGCGGACAACAAGCTGCTGCTGGCGTTGCTGTATTTGCTGCTTTAGGATTGTAATTCTTAAGCCTTTTAAGGCTTTGGCTGCAATTCTATGGCGAACGCCCGCGGCGGCATTTTCTTTTGTTAAAATAAATATATTATGGAAATAATGGTAATGTTGTGCTATTATAATATAGTTATTTAAATCGGAATATCAATTCGGAGGATAAAATGTCTGACTTTATAAAAACAAACGTTGGCAGGGGAATAGATATCGTATCCGTTCCTGCCAATCAGTTTAAAACGAACGAGATCGCCCTGTCGCTTTCTATGCCGCTGACCAAAGAAACGGCGGCGCTGAACGCGATTATCCCTATGCTTCTGTGCAGAAGCTCAAAGCAGTATCCAAGCCTTACGGCTATAAATACGAAGCTGGCTTCATTATACGGCGCTTCCCTTGAACCCTTCGTTACGAAGGTTGGCGAGGTGCAGATGATAAAGCTTGGCGTGACTTGTGTTGACGATCGCTTTTCTCTTGACGGTGCAAAAATCTCAAAGGAATGCGCCGAGCTTTTGCTCTCCGTTCTCTTTGAGCCAAGGCTTGATGAAAACGGCAATTTTTATAAAGAGGACGTTGAAAGAGAAAAAAGGATACTCACTGAAAAGCTTGAGAGTGAGGAAAATGAAAAGCGCACCTACGTTTTGCGCAAGACTGAGCAAATCATGTTTGATGGCGAACCCTATGCGATCAACCGTTACGGTTCAAAAGAAAGCGTGGCGGCGATCACATGCGAGGGCGTGTTTTCCGCTTGGAAAAATATGCTGAAAAGCGCTAAGGTGCTGCTCACAGTTGTGGGCAGTGCGGATACGGTAGAAATCTCCGATATGCTGAAAAGCAGATTTTCAGAGGTGCGCCGAAGTTATTCTGCGCTTCCCGAAGCGGTATTCAAGCCCCACGTTTCCTCCGTTAAAGAGATCGAAGAGAGAATAGACGTTAAGCAGGGCAAGCTTGTGTTGGGCTTCAGAGTTGACGTTAAGCCCGATGACGAGCTCACCGCCGCAATGCGCTCTTTTGCGGACGTTTTCGGCGGCGGACCTTATTCAAGACTGTTCACCAAGGTGCGCGAGGAAATGAGCCTCTGCTACTATTGCTCCGCAAGATATATTCGCCAAAAGAGCTTCCTCGTGGTACAATGCGGCTGTGAGGAGGAGAATATGGAAAAGGCAGTGTCTCAAATTCTGAATCAGCTTCGTGAGATCAGGCGCGGCAATTTTGATTATGAGTTTAAATCTTCAAAGATCAGCCTTACGGATGCTATCAATTCCGTTTACGACGCGCCGGAATCCCTTGAAAACTGGTATCTGTTGCAGACTGCAGACGGGGAATTTAAATCGCCGAGAGACAGTGCCAAGGAGAACAACAATGTTACGAAACAGCAGATAATCGAGTGCGCGCGTCTCGTATCCCTTGATACCGTTTACAGGCTCGTTTCTACTGAGGAGGCTAACTAATGAAGGAAATCAAATCGGAAGCTTTAAAAGAAAAGTATTACGAGATAGATCATAAATCGGGGCTTAAGATTTTCGTTATGCCCAAGGAGAATTACAAATCAACGTACGCGGTTTTCGGCACGAAATACGGCTCTATAGACAACCGCTTCAAGCGAAGCGACAGCGAGGAGCAGATCGAAGTTCCCGCGGGCATTGCCCATTTTCTTGAGCATAAGCTTTTTGAAAGCGATGAGCTGGACGCCTTTACCCGCTATGCCGAAACGGGTGCTTCCGCGAACGCCTATACCTCTTTTGACAAAACTTGCTACCTTTTCCAGTGCAGTGACAGGTTTGAGGACAGCCTGAGAATACTGCTTGATTTCGTCACCCATCCGTATTTTACCAAGGAGACAGTTGAAAAAGAGCAGGGCATAATCGGGCAGGAGATCACCATGTATTACGACGTGGCGGGCTGGATGAGCATGTTCAATCTGCTGAGATGCCTTTATAAAAGTCACCCGGTGAGGATCGACATTGCCGGCACGGTGGAATCTATTTCCGAAATTACGGACAAGCTCCTTTACGATTGCTACGATACTTTCTATAATCTTCATAATATGGCGCTGGCCGTGGTGGGCAACGTTAACGCCCAAAGAGTTATCGCCATATGCGATGAATGCTTGAAAAAGGCAGAGGATATCACCGTTGAGCGCGCCTTTGAGGAAGAGCCGAGAGAGATCGTTAAGGATTATGAGGAATACAATCTTGCGATGAGTGTGCCCGTATTTTCCTTTGGCTACAAGGAAAAATGCGAGACCCCCGAAAGAACTCAGCGCGAGGTCATCGAAACCTGCATACTGCTTGATATCCTTGCGGGGGAATCGTCTCCGCTTTACAGCGAGCTGTTTGACAAGGGGCTTATCAATGCAAGCTTTTCCAAGGAATATTTCAACGGCTACGGCTTTGAAGCTGTGATATTTGAGGGAGAGAGCAATGATCCCAAGGCAGTAGCCGAGGCGATCAAAAAAGAAGTTGCAAGGCTTAAAAAGGACGGAATTGACGAAAACCTTTTCGAAACAGTGCGCAGAAACCTTTACGGACGGGAAATTATGGCGTATAATGATATAGACGGCATTGCAAACGCTATCATCGGTTCGTATTTTTCAGGTCATAAGATATTCGATACTATGGATATCTATAAATCCGTTACGAAAGCGGATATTGAAAACCGCCTTGCGGATATGATGAAAGAGGAATACAGCGCGCTGTCGGTAGTCAAATCAAAAGATTAAAATTCAGGAGAACGAAAAATGAGTGATTTTACAAGAGTGTATTTTGACGGCTTGGGCATCAGCTTTGAGCTGCCATCGGTTGCCTTTTCGATTGGCAGCTACGAAGTGCATTGGTACGGTATAATTATTGCCATTGGCTTTGGGCTTGCCGTGCTTTACGGCGGCAGAATGGCTTATAAATGGAAAATGAGCCTTGACGGTATGACGGACGTTCTGCTTTGGGGAACGGTGATCGGCATCATCTGCGCAAGGGCTTATTACGTCTTTTTCGAATGGGATTATTATTCGCTCCATCCGGGCGAGATCATCGCCATTTGGAACGGTGGAATCGCCATTTACGGCGGCATTATCGGCGCGCTGATCGGTGCGGCGATAGGCTGTAAGATAGGAAAGATCAATTTCCAGAATCTGCTTGATCTCGGCGCTCTCGGTCTGCTTATCGGGCAGGGCATAGGGCGCTGGGGCAATTTCTTCAATCAGGAAGCCTTCGGCACCAATACGGATACGGCGCTTTTCCGTATGTGGTCATACAAAATCAGAGATACTCTTGCCTCTAATCAGGCGGAATTGCTCGATAAGGGAATGGAAGTCGATCCCGAAATGGCAGTACACCCCACGTTTCTTTACGAGAGCGTATGGTGCCTGCTGGTTTTCGTTGTGCTTCATATAATCCTCAAAAAGCACCGCCAGTTCAAGGGCGAAATTTTCCTGCTTTACGGAATCTTCTACGGTCTTGAGCGAATGATCGTTGAGGGAATGAGAACGGACAGCCTCTACATAGCAGGCACGACCATAAGAGTAAGCCAGCTTCTGTCCGCTGTGATAGTGGTAGTGTTCACTGCTTGGCTAATTATAATGCTCGTGAAACTGAAAAAGGGAACGCTCTCAAGAAAGTATCTTATCGATCCGCCGCCGCTGCCCTTCGTTTTACCGGAGGCTCCCGTGGATTCGCCCTATAATTACAGTGAAAACAGGGCAAGTTCATCGGTAACGGACTTTTTTAAAGTAAACAAAACGGAGGAATGAGAATGGCTATAATAGACGGAAAAGCGGTTTCCAAAGCAGTTCGTGAGCGAGTTGCAAAGGAAACGGCAGAACTCAAAGAAAAAGGTATAGTTCCCGGTTTGGCGGTAATTATCGTGGGCGAAGACCCTGCTTCACAGGTTTACGTAAGAAATAAGGAAAAGGCGTGCGAGGAAGTGGGCTTTTACAGCGAGAAATTCGCGCTCCCCGAAAGCACCACGCAGGAGGAGCTGAACGCCCTCGTTAAAGCGCTCAACGCCCGCAAGGATATAAACGGAATACTCTGCCAGCTTCCTCTTCCGAAGCACCTTGACGATAAAGAGGTAATCAATCTTATCGATCCCGCCAAAGACGTGGATGCGTTCCACCCCGTAAATGTTGGCACCATAATGATCGGCGATTACAATTTCCTGCCCTGCACCCCCGCGGGCGTTATGGAGCTTATCCACTCAACGGGCGTTGACGTGTGCGGCAAAAAGGCAGTCGTTATCGGCAGAAGCAATATTGTCGGCAAGCCCATGGCAATGCTTCTTCTCCACGAAAATGCCACGGTAGAGATAACCCATTCAAGAACGCAAAACCTTGCGGATATCACGAAAGAGGCGGATATTCTCGTTGCGGCGATCGGCAAGGCGAAGTTCGTCACCGCCGATATGCTGAAGGACGGCGCGGTGGTTATTGACGTTGGTATGAACCGCGACGAAAACGGCAAGCTCTGCGGAGACGTTGATTTTGAAGCCGTTAAGGATAAATGCTCCTTCATCACGCCCGTCCCCGGCGGAGTAGGCCCTATGACCATTTCCATGCTTATGCAAAACACCCTCACCGCCGCCAAAATACAGAATGGTATTAACGGATAAAATGGAAGACAGGGATTTTGTCAAAAAGATATGTGTTGAATTGAATCTCGGCGCTCCCAAAGGCGTTAAAAGTGTATCGGGCGGATATATGCACAAAATGTACCGTCTGAAAACAGATAGTGGCGTTTACGCAGTTAAAATACTGAACTCGGAGATAATGAAACGCCCCGATGTTTTTGATAATTACGCCATTGCGGAAGTTTTGGAGCAAAAGTTATCCGACCATAATATTCCAATAGTGCCAGCCTTGAAATTGAATAATCAAAAAATGCAGTGCGTTGACGGCAGACATTTTTACGTTTTCGATTGGGTAAAAGGAAAATCGCTGAAGGAGCATAAAATAAAAAAAGAGCATTGCGCTCTTATGGGAACAATTCTGGCAAAAATACATAAAATCGAGATCAGAACGGACGCTACTATAAAAGATGACATTCTCATAGATTGGGATAATTATATCAGCAAAGCAAAGAAGACTTGTCCTGAAATTGAGCCGCTGTTATCCAAAAACAGAGCAATTTTATATAACTGTTTGCAAAAAGGCAACGAAGCGATGAAGAATCTTCCGCGTATCTCCTGTATAAGCAATGGCGATATGGACGGTAAAAACGTTTTATGGCATAAGGGAAGGCCGTTGCTTATTGATTTAGAAAGTCTTAATTACGGAAATCCTTACACGGAGCTTTTTCAACTCGCACTTTGCTGGAGCGGATATGAAAGCTGTCGCATTAATTTTGATTTGCTTGATTCGTTTATAAGTGCTTATATAACGGAATTCGGCAGATTTGACGCGGATTGGACAGACCTTTACTTTAGCAACGTCGGCAGACTTGAATGGCTTGAATATAATATCAAGCGTGCGTTGATGATCGAATGTGCCGATGAAAATGAGCGCAAGCTTGGAATAGAGCAAGTTAAAGAAACCATGGCGCACATTGTTTATTATGAAGAAATAAATGATAGACTAATAACACATCTTGAAAAAGTATTTGTTAATTAATTGCATTGAATATATAATTACATAAAAACGGACACGGTTTTGCCGTGTCCGTTTTGCTGTTGTTAAGTTTAATCCTCAAGTATCAACTCCGCGTTGTAATCGTCTATGTCGTAATTGCCAGCTGAGTTTTTGAGGAGATCGTAAAGCTCAACCTTTTCTCCGTCCGTGTTTTTAAGATTGACCTTTTTAAGCAGGAAATTGAAGCGCTTAAGCACTCGCAGGAAAATATCGCCCTTGGGCGTACCCTCCTTAAAGGCCTGGTTGCCGCTGAATACCTGCCTAACAAGCTCGGTGATATAATCCTTGAGAAGCATTTTCTTAATGGATCTATCGCATTTCACGCAGAGTAGTCTTGCCGCACCGCCCACGGTGAGCTTATCAAGAAGCTTTCCTATCTTTTTCGTGATGGGGAATAGGTTTTTCTTGTCGCCCGCACCGAAGCGTCTGAGTATCCTTTCGGGATTCTCTTTCATATCGGCGAGCATATTCAGTATCATACTGTCAAACATATCGTCAAGATATTTCGTACAGCTTCTGCCGCCCGTGTCCCACTCAAAATCGGGGCAGTTGATCGTCTCGATCTTGATTTTTTTAGGGCTTTCAACGGTAACGAGGCGCATTACCGAGGGGCTGGCGATTATAGAGCCGGTGCAAACGTCATAGAGCTTGTTGCCCTTTTCGGTGACCTTAAGGTTAATGCTCTGGTTGTGCATATGCCCTGTGAATACCACGTGAACGCCCTCGTCCGCAAGCATAGTTGAAATCTCGCCCGCGTTCTTTTGAACGGCGGAGGGAACGATCGAGAGGATCGGCTGACCGGCAAGCAGAGGATAGTGGTTCATGGCTATCATCATCTGTCCGTCCTCGCGCGCCTGCTTCGTCTGCTCCTTTATCCAGGCGATTTGCTCTTCATCGTAGGTTTTGAAGTCTCTGCAATTGCCGTCGTTATTGAGCGCCAGCAGGCGAACGCCGTCGCAAAGCTGAGCAACGTAGGAAAGATGCTTTCTGTCCACCGCGATAGCGTCCTTGAAGCCGTATTCATAGTAGAGGTCAAAAAGCTCATCGCGCGGCGTAGCCCTCGGCGCGTGCCTGCCCTCGTCGTCAAAGCAAAAGGCGTTATCGTCCTCACGCTTGAAATCGTGGTCGGCAGTAATAACGAAAACTCTTTTTCCGTTTTCCTTAAGCTTTTTCAGCAACTCGATGAAGCCGAGATGGCTCTCGTATTCGCCGTTAAAGGAAAGGTCTCCCGCAATGAGCACGGTATCTGTGAGATCGGTTTTATCTACCCAATCAAAAACGGCGTTATTTATGGCTTCAGTCTCCGCAAAGCACTTTTGCTCGAAGCGCATAAACTCGTCATATTCTTTGCCCCAGCAACCGAGGGAGTGCTTAAAAAAGTGGGTGTCAGTTAAAAGTAAAAAATTAAAATTTTCCATAGTATCTCCTTATTCTGCTTGTGCCTGTGTGTCTGTATCGGCTACCGCGTTGCCCTCTGCAAGCTGCTTTTCGCGAAGGGCGATTACGGCGTTGTGAACGTCCTCTTTCGTTTTTCCTGTGAATTTATAGAAGAAGAAGGGAACGCCCGCAAGGAACATCATAAGTCCGTGAACAACGGTGTAGAAGAACAACATAAGTATTTTTGTTCTGAGGCTTTGCTCGGGATTGGGAACGAGATCGGTGGGCTGAACATAGCCGATTATGGATATTCCGCCGATAGTTCCGTAAAGAACCTTTGGAGCGATAACGTTTGCGATAGTACCGCTTATCAGCGTACCGATACCGATAATAAAGGGAAGCGTGGCGTCAAGCCTCTTTCCGCTCTTGAGCTCGATATCCTCAAGCACGTCTGCCTTAAACATATTGGGAAGCAGATTTGATGCGCCGAACTGAAGCCCGATAAGGAACAGGAACACGATAAATACGATTTGAAGAACGGAGCTTCCGTTTTGGAAATAGATATATCCAACTGTGAATGCCGCAATATTGATGAGCACGGAGTAAATACCGCTGGCAATATAAAGCACTTTAGAGTTGAACTTCTTAAGCAGGAAATTGATAAGGAGCATACCGACTGCCGTGCCGATACCGGTGGGCAGACCGAAGAGCAGGAATTTATCGGTGCTGCCGAGGAGCGCCGCCGCAAGGAAAACACCCATAAAGGTTGAGATATTTCTGAAAGTCTTGAGAAATTCGGAAATGATGATAACCCAAGCGTATTTGTTTGTTAAAATGTCTTTAAATCCCTTAAAAGGATTCTGTTTTGCCGCGGTGTAGGAAACGCGTTCCTTGATCGCGTTCATACCGAGAAGTACGGTGATAGTACCGATTACCGCACAGAGAGCAGCTGTTACTATGTACTTCGTTCCCTCGTCCTTAATGAATAAGCCTATTACGAGAATTATTACGAGGGGAGCGGAGTTGCCCACCGCGGAGGAAATGCCTCTAAACGAAATAACCTCGTCGCGCTCCTTCATATTCGGGGTCATAACGAAGGAAACCATGTCTACCGAGCTGCAGAAGTTGGTGCAGAGCGCCCAACCGAGTGCGATTGCGGTTATGTAAACCATAAGCAGTGTGCCTGTAAGGGCAGGAGGAGTCCAGAACGTGAGGACGAGACAAACGCCCGTGGGGATCGCAAAGGAAAGGGCGAGGGGTCTGAATTTGCCCTTTTTACCCATTTTTCTTCCGTCGATATACATACTGATAAAGAAATTCATAAAAAACGGGATAACGCTTATTAGGCCGTTGAAAAGCGCGGCTTGATTGTCTGTTAATCTGAGAACGTTAACGAGGTATGCGTTGCGGTACGAACCCATCATACCCGTCATATTCGTGTAGAAAAATACCGCACAGAGGTACAGTATCCATTCCTTCATTTTCAAATGCCTTGCGTTGACATCTGTAATGGCGCTTTGAGTTGGCATAAATATTGCCCCTTTATTTTTAAGTATTTATAACAATATCTTATCAAAATACAGAATATTATTTCAATTATTTTATTAACCAAAAATACGGCTCTGTATTTGTTGACTATCAACTAAAAAATAAACCGACGGCAAGTCGCCGTCGGCTCGATTGGATCATCAAATTATAAGTTGAAAAGCTGTTTTAAGGAGGTAATATCTGTAAGCTGCTCTTTGCTCTTAAGCTGAATGTATATAGTTTCAATAGCGGAGATCGTTGCGACAACGCAGATAACGGTCAGGCAAATTATGTTGTTGTTCGGGATACTCTCCGTCATTCTCAGCAGAAGCGGGAGGATAAACAGAACCGCGCCGAGCACCTTTCCGAAAAGGGAATGGATAAGATAGAATTCGCCGAAGCGTTTCTTTGCGATTATGCCGGCAAGAATGTTGCCGAGCATAGCAATTATGTACCAGACAAACGCCCAACCGGGAACGAGATTTTGAACGATCAGTATTTTTACGAAGGCAAGGTAAGTGAGTACGTCGCCGATCGTATCCAAAGCGGCGCCGAGAGTGCTGCTGATATTCAGCTTTCTGGCAAGCTTGCCGTCCACAAAATCGCTCAATCCGCAGAAAACGTATACTATAACGAACGGATATGAAACCTTGGTGAAAAAGAAAAGTGATATCGCGGCGATGATCCTTGCCGTGGATATAATGTTAGCACACTGCTTTCTAAAGAATTCTTTCATTTATAATTCCCCCTTGCAACATCTATAGTACATTAAAACATATTTTCAGCAAAAAAGCAATCAGAAATTATTACATTTCAATAAAAACGTATATTAATTAATAAAATGTTTACAAAATGAAAGAATGCGCAAAACGCTGTTTAATACGTGCTAATCGGAATTTCTTTTGGTTACAGGCACCCATATTTCACATCTGTAATCGGAAGCGTTCATATCCAGCGAGGGATAGGCTTCTATATCCATTTCATAGGTCGGCTCATAGAGCGAAGAGGGGAAAAATTCCGAGATGATCCTGTGCCACGTTTCCTGCACCGATTTCGGCAGTTCACCTATGGATTCGAAAACCGCCCAAGTTCTTGCGGGTACCGTGTTGAGTCTGAAGCCCTCAGGCACGGCGCAGTCCTTATCGCACGGCGCGGCAATGGAGTATTCAAAGGTCTTTTTATCCTTTGGAATATTTCCGTAGCAGATACCGAAAATATATGTTTTATCATTCGTCAGCTCCAGCAGGGTCTTAACGGTTCCGTCATTGTGGGAAGCAGTCCAGAAATCGGGAATGGTGTTTTTGTTTTTAGAATCGTCAATATCCTGAACGGATACCTTTTCAAGCACTGTGAATGCTTCTTTTTCAATAATTTTGTAGTTCATCGTACTACCGCCTTTCAATGAAATATTCACGTAAAGTTTTGAAAATGACCTAAGCTGTGAGCCGTCTTTTTTCGCTTGAGAGGGCGTTATGCCGTGGAATTTTGAAAAAGCGCGGGCGAAACTTTCGGGGCTGTCATACCCGTATTTCAGCGCAATATCTATTACTTTGCTGTTTTTAGCGGAAAGCTCAATTCCCGCAAGGGTAAGCCGCCTGTTTCTGATGTATTCACCCAGCGAATAGCCGCATAACGCGCCGAAAATACGCTGAAAATAAAAGCTTGAAGAAGCCGCGCGCTTTGCTATCTCCTCAAAATCCAGCTCCTCGGTGATATGTGCTTCAATGTAATCAACGGCGTTTTGTATTCCCACAGCCCAATCCATAATATCACTCCTTTACGCTGATTTCATTTTAGCTGAATGCGATAAAATTATCCTAACATTTTTTGCCCTTTACTGCAAGATAGGCTGAACGAATTTCACAATTCAATAAAATCGTGAAATACCTTTTACTTTTCAATTGCCATATTGCCGAATATCTGTTATATTTAATTGGGGAGTTGATTTATGTGAGTAAAGTCTTTTCATCATTATCGGGAAAAGCCCGTGATTTTATAGCTACGGGCAAAAAATATTGGAACGAGCCGGCAAAAGGGAATTATGTTCCGTATAAAGAGGTTGTGAACCTCGGCGCGGCGGGCTTCGGCGTGCATTGGACGTCTACGCTTCCCAGCACCATAGGGCTTGACGCCAGCAACTTTCTCGTTGGCGCGAGTATAGGGCTTCGCCCGATTGATTTGTCTATTATGCTGATAGTGGCAAATATTATTGGTATTCCCTTAACTTTTTTCAGAAGCTGGTATTTCGATAACCACCATATGAAGGGCGGAAAATTTCTTCCGTTCCTGCTTCGAACGCCGTTTCCGATTGTTGCGATCTCAACGTTTTTCGTTTGGCTTCCGTTTGAAAGCTTTGAATACACGGTAAAAGCCGCCGTTGTATTCACTTTCTATATGATCGTGCAGTTCTTTTTGAGCTTTTACAATGAGGGATGGGCGTATTTACAGCAGATCATTACACCCAACGCGCAGGAGAGAGCAAATGTTATGAGTATCTCTCAGATCATTTACTCCCTTGCTCCCACGCTTTCAAACCTCATCATTCCAACGATAGCGGGCTTGACCTTTGGTCTCAATAATATTCAAACCTACAGGATCATTTATCCCGTATTTTCGTTTATAGGTATTATTATCAACACCATATTCTTCCGCAGGATCAAGGAGCGCCTGATACTTCCCAAAAGGAAAATGGCGAATATACGCATTATAGACGCTATCCGTGAAGTGTCCAAAAACAAGTATTTCTGGATAACAAACGGAGCGGGATGGATAGGCTTCCTTGAGGGCGCTTACGGCGTTCTTCTCGGCTGGTCCTTCGTCTATGCCTATAACGGCGAAAAGCAGGCTCAGCTTGGTCTTGTAAACACGATATTGGGCAACGCGGCGCTGTGGTCCATGATACTTTGCCCCTTCGCCATAAAGCTTATGGGCAAGAGAAATCTGCTTATTTTACATAATTCCTTAAACGTTGTGTTCTTCGTAATTATGTTCTTCTGTTATAAGAACCTGCTGGCACTGTGCGTGATACTGTTTTTCAACGGCTTTATCAATACGTTCCAGAATATTTATTTCCCCGGCATTCAGGCGGATATGAAGGACTATCACCAATGGAAAACAGGCGTTCGAATAGACGGATTATTTAAGCCATTAGAACTGATCGGCACGGTGTTGGGATTTTTCACGGGGCTCGTTCTTCCCACTATCTATGAAAGAATGGGGCTTCACGATGATTATAACGTGCTTTATGACGATACGCTCAGAAACAATCTTTTCCAAGTGCTTATCATCTGCTCAATAATCGGCGCTATCCTCAATCTGATCCCGTTCTTCTTCTATGATCTCACGGAGAATAAGCACGACGGCTACGTTTACGTTCTCAAGATCCGCGCTATGTTTGAGGATTACGGCAACGGCGATATAAGCGATGACGAGCTGGTAGAAGCGATGGAGATTATCAACAGAGCAAGAACGCTTGAGGGCAAGGAAAAACAGCCTGTTGATAAAACGGCGCTTCACAACGCCCGCTCTATGCCGAAGCGAGACGAATATGATAAACAGCTCAGAAAAGAAGCCATAAAGAAAGCGAAAAAGGAAATCAAAGAAGCAAAGAAATACAATAACGATATTGAAAGCTACGCTATCGTGCTTGACGAGCTGAATAAGTTTGAGACGGAAGCTTATAAAATTCAGCTTACAGCGGCGAAGAAAACCTACGCCGGCGGTCCGCTTCAAAGCTATTCGGAGCTGTATGAGGAAGAAGCGTTGGCAAAGATGCTTCCCAATAATACGAAAGAGGAAAAGCAAATACGCTCAAATGCGTTCAATGCTATTCGCACCAAAAGGGCGGCGGCAAAGCTTGTTAAAAAATACGGAATTGAGAATATCCTTCCGCCTGATGAAAGCAAGCGTGAGGAAATTCAAAACCGCGAAACGCCCACTATAGCCGATACAATGCGCGCCAAGCGTGATTTAAAGGCGTTCTTGAAAGCGGAATCGATCTACAACCGCGCCACCGCGCCGTATGACAACGCAAGAAATATTCTGATCCAATCGGAAAACTACACCCACCTTGCTGAAATCGAGGAATTGTACGCAAGCATTCTCGAAAAGCAAAGCACAGTCAGCGTTCAGTAAACAAAATAAAAAGAGATTATTTTAATAACTATTAAAGGGATATCTAATCCTTGGGCTTATTCTGGGCGTTGACAGTATAAATGCTTTACATAAAATTTATGAAATGGAGAGAGGTAATAAAATGATATACGATTACAATGTATATTTAAGGCAAAACTGCATAGTTCCTCTATGCCTTGCGCTTTTTACATTGATATGGTTTATCGGATTCCTCGTGTCGTTTTTGAAAGAAAAAAATAAAAAACAGCTAAAATTTATTCTTTTCTTTCTTATCCCAGCATTCCTTATAACCATCAATTTATTTCCTCTATTACGTGGCGGAATATATTTGTTATTTGAGAAAGAGACAGATCAGATACAAGTATCGGGAAAAATAGAAGATACAATGGAAATTGATTCCTATACGGGGCAAAAGTATGATACGGAAAATAATCATGGATATGGAGAAATCATCGTTGTAAATGGGGAGAAATATTATTTGACAACCTATGGCGACTTTGGTGTAGGAGACGATGTCATTCTCGATGTTTTGCCACGAAGCGGTTTTGTTTTAAAAATGGAGAGGGCTGATGCCCCGTCAATCAGTGAAACAGAGGACGGTTAAAAAATACGGACAATTCAGCGTGTTGTGATCAGTAATAAAAAAGAGGTTATCACCATGATAACCTCTTTTTTTTAGCCTTATCAGTATTCAAGCGTGCCGTTCACTTTTTCCTTCATTTCTTTCAAGCGCTTGTGTTCGTTTCTTATATCTCTTATAACGCTGAAACTGCCCAACGCGGCAAAAAGATATCCCATTCCCAAATTAGCGGCATTGACCTTAAGGTATTCAACGAAATGGGTTTTATAATAATTAAAAATAGTTAAGAACTCCCCGTTCAGCTCATCGTCCATAACGATTGAGATGATGTCACTCAAAATCTGCCCGGCGAAAACACCGATTATTACGGCTATGATAACACACCAAAGCTTATTCATATTCTGCTTTACCTTCATCAGATCGTATCCCTTTGAAGCTAAAAAGGCGATCAAAAATCCAAGCCAGCCAACGAACCATCCGAAGCTTGAAACGATTGCCCACGGAATAGCGCCGATCAATCCTCCCGCAAGCGCGCCGATAAATCCGAGCAGATAGTTCCTTGAAAGCGAATTCTGCGTTTCCAAATATTTTCTTGCGGTTTCTTTCGCATACTGCGCGCTGTCTGCCTGCCACTGATTATCGTAAGATTCAACGCTATTGGACGGTGCCGGTTGCGAAACGCTCGCTCCGCAGGAGCCGCAAAATTTTGCGCCGTCGTCTAATTGCGCGCCGCAATATGAACAAAAAGGCATTTTCTTTCCCTCCGCATTTCTAATTGTTTATGAACAGACTGTTAACATTTCTGCTTTATTTATATCATATAACACGCAGACTTGTCAACGATTTTGATTATTGCCTGAGCACATTATTCAGGCTTTATCCATCTGATATTTTTCGCCCTGGGTTTTGAACATTTCGCAGTATTTGCCGTTAAGGGCAATTAGCTCGTCGTGGGTTCCCGATTCGGCGATTTTTCCGTTTTCCATATAGTAGATCATATCAAAATCCCTGACCGTTGAAAGGCGGTGGGCAACCATGATCGTAGTGGAAGCGTTGGCGATATCCAAAATGTTTTCCATCAGCTTTGCCTCGGCAAAGGGGTCAAGGGCCGACGAGGGTTCGTCCAGAAGGAGCAAGCCGAAATCGCCTGTAAACAGTCTCGCTATCGCGAGGCGCTGGGCTTCGCCGCCGGATAATACGATGCCGTTTTCCTCGAATTCACGGGAGATCGGCGCGTCCAGTCCGTTCGCGCTTTTGCAAATTTTTTCCAAGCCGACTTTATTTATAACTTCGATCAGTTTTTCATCAGAAATGTTATGGTAAATCGATAAATTTTCCCGCAAGGTCATTGCGAGAATACGCTCATTTTGAAACGCCGTGCCGATTTTCATACGAAGCCTGTGAACGTCATATGCCTTTACGTTCGTGCCGTTTATCAGTATTTCGCCGTCGCTTACGTCATACAAGCGGAGCAAAAGTTTTATCAGCGTTGATTTTCCCGCGCCGTTTTCGCCAACGATTGCGATACGCTGACCGGCTTTGATATTCATATTGATTTCGTTTAACGAGAAGGCGCTGTTATCATACCCGAAGGAAACGTCTCGCAACTGAATATCAAAAGCTTCTTCGGGCGGTGACAGTTTATTCTCCGCAGGCGGCTCGATATCTGACTTCGCGTCAAAAAACTTTTTGATTTCTTCTACCTGCGCCGTATAATTGAGCAGCATATTGATATTTCCGAAAATGCTCGTAAGGTTGCCGGATAAAACCGTGGTAGCGGCAGTCAGTGAAGCGTAAAGCCCGATCTTGCTTATATCTCCGCCTATTATGAACAGCACTATGTAGGCTAAGATCACTGCCGTTTGAACAGGGGAGAGCAACCCTTGAAGGAATACATAGGGCAAAGTCTTTTTGGCGAATTTTTTATATTCGCTGCGGGAGCTTTCAAATGAGCCCTCCGCCATATTTAAAAGCTTTTCTCCCGCGTCGGAAGATCGCAGCTCAGCGGCATTATCCTTTTGCTTCAGCGATTGCAATACATAATTGAAGGGCTTCCATACTTCGATAGCGTTTTTATGATAATCGGCGGTAGGCTTTATTTTTACGTAGTCAACCAAGGACGATATTGCAATGAACAGCAAGCTGATAAACACCAAAGCTATATCGGCGGAAAGAATGATCGAGCCCATAGCGATCAGCGTTACGAGATCCTTTAACAGTAACGGAACGGCGTAAGAAACGGCAAAGGCCTGATTTGGAAAATGCTCCTGCGCATAGGCAAACTGAGAATAGAATTTCGGATCGTCATAGTATTTGTAATCGGAATAAAGGGCTTTCCTGTTAACCTCGTTTCTGATTTTGTTCATTATCCTTCCGTTTGCGTAATTGGAATTTACCGAATTCAAAATCATCTGAACGGCGCCGATCGCCGCCATTATCAAGGCTATCACCAAAATCGTTAATATGATTTTGTTTCGCGGCTCTTCGTTTACAACGGCATCAATGGCAATTTTGGGCAGTATCGTGGATAAATAAGTCTGCGCCGGCTGTAAAACCATAGAGCAAAGAAGCGTTACGAATACGTACATTTTACCGTATTTCCAAAACGGCTTTAAAAGGAATAAGATATATTTTATTCTGGTTTTATCCATAAGCCTTCACCTATGCTTAAAAATTGAATTTGTCCTCATTTTCCTTGAAGAATTCCTGATATACTTTAACACATTCAAGATCTGTCCATTTGGAAATGCTTACAGGATTTGAATCAATGTCATATATCCGCGCCCCTTTGAGCGAGAGGAGGAATGGGGAATGGGTGGATATGATAAACTGACAGCCGTGATTTCTTACGCAATCCTCAATGAAATATTTGAGTTCAAGCTGATTTGCGGGGGAAAGGCTGTTTTCGGGTTCGTCCAGCAGATATAACGCGTCGTCGGCAATGGCATCAACAAATAGCGATAAGGAGCTTTCGCCGTTTGAGCGTTCCTCAACGTTTCGCCTTAAGCGGGAACGGAGGAACTGAGACTGGCTCACTTTCCTGTTTCGTGAGTCGACCACCTTTTTCCAGCGGTCATAATCGTCAAGCCCGTGAAGGGTAGTGTCCGCGCTGTCGCTGTTGTTATCCAGCCATTCACGCAATAGATCCTCCCGTTTGTCATTGATGCCGTCGTTGATTCGGCGGATATCAAGAACGCGTTCAAACACGTCATCACTTGTGATCACGGAGCTGTTTAAGGATAAAGATTTTTCCAGCTCGTAGTCGCAAAGCTCAACGTAATCATCGAAAAAATCACTGCGATTAAAAGGAGAGTTTCTCTTCAGATCCAGCTTTTCCGCGATAACGTTCAGAATCGTGCTTTTACCGCTTCCGTTATTTCCGCAGATTATAGTGATATCGCGGAATTCAAGCCAGTCCGGCAAGCCGCGGTCACGAAACATTCCGAAAGGATATTTTGTCGTATAGCAGGTGCGGAAATTCTTCGTTTTAAAGCTCGCGCTTTGCACGTTGAAGAAATCCTCATCCTCATCCCGTGAGGGCAAATGAAAAGAACTCAAATAAATCATCGCTAAATCCTCCAATCAAGTATTCAAATTGTATCATATTTTTCAGTGAAAAACAATTAAAACAGACCGTCTCAGAGGTTGAGTCCCATATTTCGTACGATAACAGAAAATTTTGATAGACGTTATAATTATCCGAATCATATTTTATCTGTACAAAAGGATGATAAGCGATTATAATTATACTGAAATTTCATAAAACCGTTAAAGGATGGATTACAAATATGGAGCCGAGAGGCACGAATAATGTAACTAAGGAAGCCGCGCGTAAATTTGCCGTTGCGGTGCTTGAGAAAAAATTATCTTGCAAGGTCAGCAGTATAAAATATCTCGGCGGAGGCGCGTTTGGGTTTGTGTATCTCGCTGAAATTGATAAGCAACCCGAAAAACTCATTATGAAGGCGTGCCGAACCAACGGTATGTGCGGGAGGGAAGCACAGAGTCTTACACTGCTTGGAAAAAACAGCATTATAAAAATTCCGAAGGTGTATTTCACTTTCCTCGCTTCCGATGATATTCCTATCGATTTTATCTGTATGGAATTTATAGAGGGAACGGACTGCTTTACAAATCGTGCTTTTCTTTTTAAATCTTCAAGAAAGAGAAAAGAATTTGCCGATAAAATCACATCTGCAATGCGCGTTTGGCACGAAACGGAAAATGACAAATTCGGACTTGTGGGTAACGCAATTTATGATTCGTGGCTTGATTATTATAAACCGTTTTCCGAGGATATTCTCTTGACTGCAAGGAAACTGCATAAACAGGGCAGGCTCAAGGAAAGCGTTATGGACGCTATGGAAAGAGCCTGGAGCGCGTTCGATGAGATTTTCAGCGAACCTGTTGAAAAAGCGGGCTTGATTCACGGCGATTTGAACGTGATGAACATAATGGCTGATAAGAATTTAAATCCTACTGCTATTATCGATCCTCTCGAATGCTGTTGGGCAGACACGGAATACGATTTGTTTTCTCTTCGCAATATGACAGGGGAGCGTTTCGGACTTTATGAAACCTACAAATCCAAATACCACGTATCGGAAAAGTGCGATTTGAAAACCTCGTTTTACGCCCTTTTCTTTGAGGTTTACTGCTATATCCTTGCGGGCGTGGAAACCGTTACGATCCCGCCGGTGCTTGTAAAGCGCATGAATAAGGAATTGAAAAAGCTGAGCAGTAAACCGATGAATAAATAATGATATATTATATCTTAAAGTAGCTTGTTTCCTTGTTTGAAGAATACAATGATATTTAACAATCGGATATGCTCAGGTTGTCATAAGAGAAAAGTTCGATTTTTTAAAAATTTATTGCAACCGTGCCGCAAAAAAGTTGTCTATTACAGTGAGGGCACGTTTGGGAAAGGAGGTCATATATGGATGATAACGAAATCGTTGATTTGTATTGGCGGCGAGACGAGCAGGCCATCAAAGAAACCGCCGACAAATACGGTGCTTATTGCTTAAAGATTTCGTTAAATATCCTTGAGGATATGCCCGACAGCGAAGAAAACGTAAACGATACATATATGAATGCATGGTCATCTATCCCTCCGCACCGCCCCGATTCGCTTAAAGCGTTTCTCGCGAGAATCGCTCGCAACCTTGCGCTGAACAGATATAAAGCGGCACATACTCAAAAGCGCCATGCTTCTGAGTTTGCATTGTCTATTGATGAATTGGATATTTGTACTCCATCAAAAATCACCGTTGAGGATGAGGCGGGAATGGCACAGCTGGGCAAATGTATCAGCGATTTTCTGTATCAGCAAAGTACAGACGCGCGGGGAGTATTTGTTTGCAGATATTTTTACTGTGAATCTATCGAAGAGATAGCGGTCCGTTTTGGGTATCGCCACAGCAAAATCAAATCCATGCTAATGCGGACAAGAACGAGGCTGAAATCTTATCTACAAAAGGAGGGGTATTTTGAAGAATGAAGTATTGCTGAAAGCGATCACTGAAATAGACGATGAGCTTGTTTTATCGGCGCACCGTTCTGCGTTTCCCAAAAGAAATGTCATAAAGTATTTCGGCGCATGCGCGGCGGCATGTCTTATATTCGTGTGCGGGATCATTTTCCTTTCACACAGTAACAGCGATCCGAAGATATTATTTAACGGCGCGGTCGTTTCATCGCAACCGATTACGGTAATATCTAATGACACACGTCAGGCGGAGGATCAGAGCATTATCGCATTGCCGCTTGAAATCGTTTCTAAGGGCGATTTAACAGTAGAGTCTGT
The DNA here is from genome assembly GCA_022511205.1 of Eubacterium sp. GTDB lineage: Bacteria > Bacillota > Clostridia > Oscillospirales > Acutalibacteraceae > Eubacterium_R. The sequence goes on from JAFLRY010000003.1 coordinate 100,680, forward strand.
TGGCGGAACCATAGAAATGTATTCTTCAAAGACAAACGAGCAGTTATGTGTCGGTCAATTTTGTAAAGCAAAGGGTTCTGTAGCCGTGGAGTGGACTATTGAAAATCCGGACCACAGCCAGACCTATAAAATTCAAGTGAATGATCAAGAAATAACGCTCATTCTAAAGTATGAGCAAACAACAAATGAATGGATATTAATTAAATCGGAGGATTAAAACTATGAAAAAACTTTTATCAATTTTATTAGCAGCATTACTCGTTCTTTCTCTTGCTGCCTGCAGTTCCAACAACAATCCCGGCGGCTCAGATACGCCGAACAATGAAACAGGCGCGGTAAACAGCGCTTTGGAGTTACTTAACACGGTATGGGCAAGCTATGGCGATGACGAGAAGTTCCCGTCAGCCGGCGGCGATATGACTGAGGAAAATATGTCTATGGAGGGTCCCGGCAAATTCGGCGTTGAAGATGCCGCTATGCTCGATTCTACTCTCGGTTTCCCAGAAGCTTCTGTAGCTAAGATCGACGATGCCGCTTCGCTCGTTCATATGATGAATGCCAACACCTTCACCTGCGGCGCTTTCCACGTTGCCAATGCTGCTGACGTTGACGCTGTTGCCGCTGAGGTTAAGGATAATATTATGAACAGACAGTGGATATGCGGCTTCCCGGATAAGCTCGTTATCGTAAACGTTGACGGCTATATCGTGGCTTTCTTCGGCGCAACGGATCTTGTTGACGGCTTCAACGCAAAGCTCGCAGCGGCTTACACCTCTGCTAAGACTGTTTGTGACGAGCCTATTGCCTAAGAAAATATCATAGCGGAGTATAAATCATGTTATTTTCAAGCATTCCGTTTTTGTTTTATTTTATTCCCTGCGTGGTAACAGTCTATTTCGCAGTTCCGAAATGTTTGAAGAACAGTGTTTTACTTCTATCCAGTCTGTTTTTCT
>JAFLRY010000030.1 GCA_022511205.1 Eubacterium sp.
TTTCCCAAGTTATTTTTACACCCGCGGCAATATTAGCAACCGATGAAAGCTTTGGCGTATCAACCTTAATAGAGGTTGGATAGGGATCAACATGATCCTTTAATCCATCTCCGTCATAATCAGGAAAGACAGACCCCTCTCCGTCATTATATAAAGTGAATTTGTTTCCGTTGTGATTGAATAGCGTTGATACTGTTATTTCGCTGTTAAATACCACTCCGCCCTTGCTTTTGTTTTCTAAAACTAAAGTGGAGAATTGGCTTTCATTGTTATACATACCGGAAACCGTTTGCACATCGTTACCGGATAATACAGTTTTATGTGTTCCCGTTTCATAATAGCAGGGATAGCCCCAACCGTATCCAATATCGAAATCTCCCTTTACTTCAACCGTACCTGCTTTTAAATGATAGTCTCTATCTGTCCAGTAATCATGAGATGTGAATTTCCCATTTACTAACAAATAATCACTGCCGTTTCTCATTTCTAAACGATTCAAAACGAGATTTCCAGTTACCTCCAAACAGCCATTTTTGAATATTATATCTCCTGCCGACAAATTACCGTTGATCTTGCTTCCTTTCCCCGAAACGATCATTTTACCATCTACGTCAACACCACTGGATACTGTTAGCTTATGACCGTTTAAATCAAGGTCATTATGAATCCATAGACCGTTTGCGTTTGTTATTGTTGTATCCTGACATAGTGTAAGATCATATATTCCATCTTGAAAATAGACATCAGTATTTATAAGAATTAGATTTTCAAATTTATTTACACTGTATCCCATTCCAAATATGGTTTGTGTACCATTCCCAGAGAACACGGTTTTATGTGTTCCTGTTTCATAATAGTAATGATCTCCCCAAAAACCCCCAACATGGAAATTACCCTTCACCTCAACTATTCCAGCAGTCAAATGATTTTCATCAGACCAAAAATTATAATCTGAAGATCGATAATCTCCATTTACCAATAAATAATCATCATTATGAGTCATTGACAAACGATTAAAATCTAAATTGCCGTTAACTTCCAAACTTCCATTATTGAATATTATATCTCCTGCGGACAAATTACCGTTGATCTTGTTTCCTGTTCCCGAAACAATCATTTCACCGCCTACGCCAACACCACCGGATACTGTCAGCTTATGGCCGTTTAAATCAAGGTCATTATGAATCCATAGACCGTTTTCATTTGTTATTGTTGTATCCTGACACAGCTTTAGCTCATATAAGCCACCAGAGAAAATAATATCTGTATTTTTTAGTATTAGGTTTTCAAATTTATTTCCATTGTATCCCATGGAAGAAACAGTTTGTGTACTGTTGCCAGAAAACACAGTTTTATGTGAGCCTGATTCATAGTAAAAATAAGCTCCCGAATAAGCACCAACACAGAAATCACCTTTTACCTCAACAGTTCCAGCGGTTAAGTGATTTTCATCGGTCCAGAATCGATACTCAGAAGAACGATAGTTCCCGTTGACTAACAAATAATCATTATCGTTTTTCATTTCTAAACAATATAAATCAAGATTTCCTATTACCTCCAAACTGCCATTTTTGAATATTAAAACTCCTGCGGACAAATTACCGTTAATATATCCAAAGCAGTTTTGGTTAATAATTACATTATCCCAAATATTATCCATTGTAGTATTATATGAGGTAAAATCGGTAGTGTTTGAAGCAATATAAGTTGTAATAGGTTTATAAACCTCTTTTAATTTATGGGCAGGAAAACTAAAAGCTGAATTTGTAAAACTTGACCACCAAGAAGCATCGTGTCCCGCTTCATAATTTGAGCCATAATTTGCTTTTCTGAAAGTGTCATCAGGTATGTATGCAAAATTCGTTCCTACCTGTGTATCATTACCAATGGTGGGTACCCAGTCGTCCTCATTGATAATATTATAAATATTCGTATACGGATATTCATATGAATCCGATGCGCTTCTCGGCGCAGCAAAGGTATATGCGACTACGTTTGACGGGTGAACGCCGGCATTATAGAGATTATAGCCAACAAAAACATCGGCAATAGCAGCTCCCAAGCTGTGACCTGTTACTATCATACAGTACTTACTGTTTTCTGTTTTCATAGAATTTATAATGCTTGAAAGAGAAACACTTTTCCCGTCTATATCAAAATAAATGCTGCTACAAGAGTTATAGAAATCTCTTGCATTGTCAGCGAATCCTTTATGAAATCCGTCTGAATTTTTAAAAATATTCGCGTCAGCTAAAACATCTGCAAAATCCTCAGTATTCGTTCCGCGAAACGCAATTGCTATTGAATATTTTGTTTGTCCGTTATAGATGACTTTTTTAATACCAACCGTAGCATTAACCGCAGAAAGCCAATGTTCTTTTGTTCCCTCTTCTGTTTCACTGCTACCCCATTGATACACGCCGTTATTCTCAACGCGTATAACGTTTTCATAACCATATTTTGTAAGCGCGTTTATCCAAGAGTCATCATCATTACCGATTTTGTACGCAACGTTTGCCATATCCAGCGCCATTGAGGCTGTATACGGATTATACAGAGTTTGTGTTTTGGCGTCATCTGCAGTAGCAACAAAAGTCGGAACATATTTCGCGTCTTCTGCCGAAGTAGGCTCATACGGCATACCGGAGGCATCTTGCGCGTAAGCCGTAACGCTAAATATTAATGCTGCGCTTATAGCTATAAAAACCGCTAACAATACTTTCATTACTTTTTTCATGGGAATTTCTCCTTTGCTTTTCAACAAAAAATGCGCGACCGAAGCTGCGCAAAAAATACACGACCCTCAATTGCCAAATCACCTGATACTCAAGTTTAAACAAAAGCATATCAGAATAGAGTGTGTATTTTTTACAAAATACAAATACACACCTTTGTTTAATTCAGCAAGAATATTTTACCACAAACGAAGCAACGTTTTCAATTCTAGAATAAAAAAGAAGCGGCGGGGAAAATCCTCGCCGCAAAAATACTATATTTACATTAAATCTGTGATCATATCGGCAAACTCAGTGGGATTGTCTATCGAGAGACCACTGACAAGACGCGCCTGATTATAGAGAAGCTTCGTATAGGTCTTAAGCTTATCCCTGTCGCTCGCGAATAACTCAAAGAGCTTTTCCGCAACCTTGTGCTCGGAATTTATTTCAAGCACAAGCTGAGCCTTCATTCCCTGATTTCCGCCGGGCATTTGGCTAAGTACCCTTGCCATTTCAATTGAAACGTATCCCTCAGCAGAAAGGCAAACGGCGTGGGCGCCGATCGAGTTGGTAAACTTAATGGCTGAAACCTCATCATCAAGATAAGATTTCATCTCTTCGAGCATATCCTTTGCACCGTCATTCTTCTCATCAAGCGCCTTCTTTTCCTCATCAGAATTAAGGTTAAGCTCATCCTTGCAGATGTTGGCGAACTTCTTGCCGTCGTATTCCATAAGCATCTGGATAGCGAATTCGTCCACGTCATCGGTGAAATAGAGCACGTCGTAACCCTTTGCTCTTACGGCTTCGGTCTGGGGAAGCAAGGCGATCTTCTTATCGCTCTCGCCGCAGGCATAATAAACAGTATCCTGACCCTCCGCCATTTTTTCAACGTATTCCCTGAGGGTAACGTATTTGTCCTCATTGGCGGATTTAAAAAGGATAAGATCCTTTAAGCCGTCCTTATCCGCGCCGTAGTTGGCATAAAGGCCCCATTTAAGCTGAACACCAAAGGTTTCAAAGAACTTTTCGTACTTCTCCCTGTCGTTCGCGAGCATTTTCTTAAGCTCGCTCTTGATCTTCTTATCAATAGCCTTCGCGATGATCTTGACCTGATGATCCTGCTGAAGCGTCTCACGGCTTATGTTGAGGGTGAGATCGGCGGAATCAACGATGCCCTTTACGAAGCTGAAATAATCAGGAAGAAGATCGGCGCATTTATCCATAATAAGGACGCCGTTGGTGTAAAGCTGTAAGCCCTTTTCATATTCCTTGGAATAAAAATCATAGGGCGGTCTTGCGGGAATGTAGAGAAGCGCGTCAAAGGTAGCCTGTCCCTCGGTCTTTGAGTGGATATAAGCAAGGGGCGCTTCAAAATCAAAGAACTTATTTTTATAGAATTCGCCGTACTCTTCTTCCGTGATCTCATTCTTGTTCTTTCTCCAAAGTGGGATCATTGAGTTAAGGGTATCTACGGTGATTTCTTCTTTATACTCGCCATCTTTTTCCTCGTCAGGCACACTGTGGGTCATTGCCATTTTGATTGGATAGCGGATATAATCGCTGTATTTCTTGATAAGATCGGAAAGCTTGTATTCCTCAAGATACTGGGAGAAATCATCCGTTTCCGTATCCTCTTTAATGTAAAGCGTTATTACCGTTCCGGCGCTGTCCTTTTCGCAGTCCTCTATCGTGTAGCCGTCAGCGCCCTCGGAAACCCACATATGGGCAACGTCCTCGCCGAATGCCTTTGAAACGACTTCAACCTTGGAGGCAACCATAAAAGAGGAATAAAAGCCTACGCCGAACTGACCGATGACCTCGATATCATCAAGGGCTTCTTCATTATCCTTTTTAAAATTGAGAGAGCCGGATTTGGCGATAGTGCCAAGATTTGCCTCAAGCTCCTCAGCAGTCATACCGATACCGTTATCCTCTATCGTTATCGTGCGGGCATCCTTATCAACGTCAACCGTTATTTCAAAATCACTCTTTGAAAGACCTACTGAATCATCGGTGAGCGATTTGAAATAGAGCTTATCGATAGCGTCCGAAGCGTTGGAGATAAGCTCACGGATAAATATTTCTTTATTTGTATAGATCGAATTGATCATCATATCAAGGAGCTTTTTAGACTCTGCTTTAAACTGTTTTTTTCTCATAAATATCACCTTTTAATATTATTATTCCCCAAATTAGCGCTCTGCGGCACCGAGTGCTAATTATTATTATAATACAAGTGCGAGGCGGTACAAGTCGCCGAGCGCTATGTTTCAATGTTCTCAGAAATTGTCCAAATCTTTGATTTGGAAACAATTTCCCGAGGTTATTATAGCCTTTATTTTCCATTTGTCAACAAGGAAAACCAAATATTCGAAATAAATAAAGGTAATATTCAATAAAATTTAAATGAATATATTTGCTTTTCTATCCAAAATATGTATAATACTATTTACAATAAGAAAAAGATAAGGAGAGGTTTTATGAAATTTGATTCTAAAACATGCACTCGTTTAGGCATCGTTGCGTTTGCAGTTGTTATTCTCAGCTACTTTTGCATTTCAAAGAGCTGGCTGGCAACGCTGTTCAGCGCACTTCTGCCTATTATTATCGGCGGCGTGTTCGCTTACATAATCAACATTTTGGTGGCTTTTTACGAGCACCGTTTGTTCTCAAAGAAAAAGGGTAAAAAATCGATCCAGACCGTTTCCCTGCTGCTGGCGGTTTTCACAATAATCCTTTTCGTTGCGCTCATGGGATATCTCGTAATTCCGCAGTTCGTCTCCTGTATTTCCACGCTGATCGAAAAAGCGCCGAAAGCGATTGATTGGCTGCTCTCTATTCCGCAGATAGAAAGCCTTATTCCCGAAAATATCGAGGAATATATCGCTAACCTCGATTGGAACGAGATAATTTCCAAGGTTTCCAGCGTGCTTCAATCAGGAATCGGCGGAGCCGCGGAAAGCATAACGGCGGCTTTATCCTCAGCTGTATCTGTTATCACCAGCATCGTATTCGGAATTCTTTTCGCCTCTTACTTCCTGATAGACAGAAAGAGAATCTCAAACCAAATCACTCGCCTTACGAAGAGAGCTTTAGCTCCCAATGTCTATGAAAACATTACCCACGTTTGCCACGTTGTAAACGAAAGCTTCCACAAATACATCGTTGCCCAGTGCCTTGAAGCGATCATCCTCGGAACGCTCTGCGTTATCGGAATGCTTATTATTGGATTGCCATATGCTCTGATGATCGGCGCATTGGTTGGTATCACTGCTCTTATCCCGATAGTCGGCGGATATATAGGAGAAGGTCTCGGCGTGCTTATGATCTTATCCGAATCACCAAAGGACGCGCTGATATTTTTCATTTTCATTCTCGTATTACAGACGATCGAGAGCAACCTGATCGCTCCGAAGGTAGTTGGCTCTTCTATCGGACTTCCAAGCGTATGGGTATTGGCGGCGGTTACGGTAGGCGGTTCGCTTATGGGCATCACGGGTATGCTCCTCGGCGTACCGATCGCCTCCGCAATTTATAAGCTTCTCAGGGAATTCGTTAATACAGAACCCGAAAAAGCTGAAACTGCGGCGGCCGAGCCGATGACCGAATAACGCTCTTATAAAGGCAAAAAATCAGCCGTGGGGTAAATCCCCACGGCGTTTTTATTTATCGGATTTTAAATACGAAATCAACGCGGTTTTATCGTTTTCCAACTTATCGTCCACCACGAGGGCAAGAAGCTCATTAAGCTTATCCCCTATCTTCTTTCCCTCGTAGCCCAGTGATTTTAAATCGTTTCCGTTGATCTTGAGATCGGATATTTTAAACGCCGCCCCCGCCGAAACGGCTTCCTCCAGCTCTCTCTGAAGCGCTTTGATTTTTTCAAGCTCGTAATCTATTTTCTCGGGATTGTGACCAAGCAGATCAGCGATCCTCACTTGTAAAAGGGATCTCGTATAATCCTCTCCGATACGGGAAAGCCAGCGCTTTATCCTTATCTCGTCCACGTTTTCAACGCTTTGATGATGGTAGATCAGAGCGGTAACTTTATCGTATATCTCATTGCTCACCTTAAATCTTTTCAACACGGTTTTGGCGATCTCAGCGCCCGCAACGGCGTGGGTTTTGAAATGGTCTATGCCCTTTTCGTCAGTGGTTTTGACCTGCGGCTTGCCGATATCGTGCAGGAGCATTGCAAGGCGAATGATCTTGTCCTTAGGAGCGGCACCGACCGTGTGGATAATATGGCCGTAAACGTTATAAATATGCCAAGGATTATTCTGCACACAATCAAAGCAGGGCTTCAGCTCCGGAATTATAACGCCGACCACATCTCTGTACTCGTCGAGTACACTAACCGCATTGTCACCGAGAAGTAATTTTGTAAGCTCGCTGAATATTCTTTCCGCGGAAATATTATTCAGCAGATACATATTATCAAATATTGCTCTTTTCGTGTTTTCCTCGATGGCGAAGCCGAGAACGGAGGAAAAGCGCAGAGCGCGCATAATTCGAAGCGCGTCCTCATTAAATCTTTTATCGGGATCGCCGACAGCGCGTATGATTTTATTCTTCAAATCGTCACTGCCGCCAAAGAGATCAACAACACCCTCCGAATGATTATACGCCATTGCGTTAACTGTGAAATCGCGGCGGCTGAGATCATCGGCGATATCGGTTACGAAATCGACCGTTTCAGGCCGGCGGCTGTCCTTATAATCGCCGTCCCTTCTAAAGGTTGTGATCTCGTAATTCTCGCTATCCATAACGGCAGTAACCGTTCCGTGCTTCAAGCCCGTTTCAAATACTTTTATATTTTTTTCATTAAGTATTCTTTCAACCTCATCGGGCAAAGCGGAGGTGGCGATATCCACGTCGTCGCAAGCCTTTTCCAAAAGGAAATCGCGCACGCAACCGCCAACGGCATACGCTTTATAGCCGTTTTCGGCAAGCATATTTATTATTTTTTCAGCGTTTTTCGGCAGGAACATTTTACCACCCCGTTTCTTATATTATTTTAACACAACTTCCGTAATAATACAAATATGACTTATTTCATATATTATTCCTTTTTATTTCTTCTCGGCGGGCAGGGCTACTGCACCCTTGAAATGATATGGCGCGGAAGAACTCATTACAGTATGTTTTTCGCCGGCGGCATAATTTTGATGATTTTTTTCTTCATTCAGCAGGAAATGAATAAGGCACCTCTTTTACTGAAGTGCCTTTTAGGTGCTGTTATAATAACCGCGATAGAATTGCTTTTCGGCTATATCTTTAATATCAAATACGGTATGAAAGTTTGGGATTACTCCAATCAACCTTTAAACCTTTTCGGGCAGATCTGCCTGCCCTACTTCATTTTATGGTTCGGGCTTTGCTTCATTCTCTTTAAATGGGTCATTAAAAGTGAGCTTTACGATAGACTTTTCTGAGTATTTATAAAGCTCCTCCCTTGCCTGCTTTATCTCGTCCTCGCTGAGCGGGGCTTTTTCCTCGGGATAATTCCAGTTGTCAAAGGGATTTTTCTTTACTATTACCATTTTTCCGTTTTCATCAAGCGCCCACGGATAAACGAGAATTTTTCTTTTATTCTTAACGTAGAAAAGATTACCCGTTCTGCCGTTCGAAACGTTCTTAAAGAATATAAGCGTTTTCGCCTGCTTCATAATTGCAAGCACCTGCTGATCGACGGGAAGCTTTCTAAACTGCCTTCGATTAAACAGCGGAAGAATTATTACGCCCAGCAATATTACCGCCACAATTATAATAACGATCAAATACGGCTCCATTACTTATCAATTCCTATCGTGATTATCTCAAAGGGTTTGTATTCGATAACGCTTGCTTCGCCCTTAACCTCTTCAAGCATATTGAGAAGCTTGACCTTTTTATCAAGAACGAGCTTACCGCGTCTGCCGTCCTGCTCGGAAAGGCGGATAACGGTCATTTCGCCGTTTTCGCTATCCTTAACAGCCTGAAGATAAAGAGGCTCAAAGGTGCTTCCCTCATACTGAACGTTTGCCTTAACGAGGGGGATATTATACTGAAACGCCAGCTTGTTGATACCCGCTTTAACAGCGGTATCGCTATGGGGCATTATCATATAACAGAAATCGTGAGTTCCCATATCGGAGGTAACGTCCGGGCGGATTGTGGCGCGAAGGAGCGAAAGGCTCATAATATTATTATCGAAGCCTACGCCGTATTTGCCGTCATTGATAAGAGCGACGCCGCAATCGGTTTCGGAAAGATCGCACCACTTGTGGTGGCAGGTTTCAAAGCGAGCCTGCTGCCACGTTGTATTTTTATGGGTATCTCTCTCGATAAAGCCCGCGGAGGTATCGCAAAGCCCCTTTCTTGTGAGCACATTGCAGCCAAACTCCGCCTTTGCAAGCTTGTGCTTTTCATTCCAGTTGACGATATTCTCAACTTCAATTCCCCTGCTTCTTCTGAACAGGCGGATGATCATCGTCCAAGTCGATTTATCCGTAGCAAGCTCGGCTTTAAAGGAAGCACACTCGCCGTCTTTTTCAACAAGCGCAAGAGGCTTCATTACCTTAACCGCTATCTGCTTGTCCTTGTAATTGGGCAGGATATCCCAGGCATCGTAGTTGCCGGGGCGGTCATCGTATATCTTCAGCTTATTGAAATCGCCGTCTACCCACTCGCGGTCAAGCTCCTTATCGTAAAGGGAAGCGATAGAGCCGTCCTCGTTGAATTTAACTGAGTAATAAGGCGTTTCAATGGTATCGCCCACCTCGATCCACTCGCCGCTGAAATTTGTCTTTCTGAGGCTTGCGGAGGATAATGCGGGAATATTCGGAATGATCCAGTTACCCTTTTCGTTGTATCGGGTCGACGTTCCTTTTTTATTCGGAACGAACGTAAGCGCGTCTCTCGAGAAATTGAGGGTATTGAAATACGCAGAGCCTGTGCCGATCATCTTATCAAGCTCTGCTTCGATTTCCCTGTAATCCGCCATAGCATCCTCATAAACGGGGTGAATATGAGAACCGGGCAGGATATCGTGGAACTGATTGATAAGAAGCTTTTTATAAAGCTCGGTGATCTTCTCGCGGTTGTTCTCCCCTCTTAACACGGAGAGAAGCTCGGCATCCCTGAACTTATTTTCAAGGCGGCGGTTTGCGCGCTTGAGATCACTTTTCGTGGTGAAGGTACCGCGGTGCATCTCCAGATAAAGCTCGCCGTCCCAAGTTTCAAGATTTTTATTATTCGCAAGATTCTTTTCAAGGAACTCTGCACCGCCCATATGGGTGCATTTCGGCATAATCGAAAGCTTATCAAAGCGGTGCATAAGCTCGATCATTTCCTCGGTACAGCCCGATCCGCCGTCACCGTAGCCAAACATATTCATCGTCTGTCCGCCGCTGTCCTTATCAATATACGCTTCCCAGTTTTCCTGGATCTGGCTGGGCATATTCCAAGTGATAAAGTGGGTGGGCGGAACGCAGGCAAGCACGTCCGTGCCGTCTATTCCGCGCCAGATAAAGTTGTTGTGGGGGAAGCGGTTCGTATCGTTCCAGGTGGACATTTTGTTGGAAACGAAGTAGTCTACACCGCTCTTTTTGAGTATCTGCGGAAGTATCCAGCTATTGCCGAAAACGTCGGGCAGCCAAGCATTATTAACAGTCTTGCCGAACATTCTCTTATAGGTCTGCTGACCGTAGAGGCACTGGCGGATGAGGCTCTCCGCGCTTGGCACGTTGCAATCGGGCTCAATATACATAGCGCCAACAGGCTCAAACTGGCCGTTTGCAACCTTTTCCTTAAGCTCCTCAAAGAGCTCAGGATAATATTTTTCGAGTGTCTCGTAAACGTAGGGCTGGGTGTGGGTATATTTGAAATCGGGATAGCGATCCATCAAACGAAGCTGAATAAGCACCGTTCTGAGATTTTTCTGCACGGAATGGATACGTCTCCAATAATAAGCGATATCAAGGTGGGAGTGGGCGATAAGCGCCACGTCGCCGCTTCCTCTGTAATTATCGTTGGCGAAAACCACCTCGTCAAGGTACTTCTGCGCTTCCTCAACTCCGCTTAATTCCTCGCTGTCAAAATCAATGAAATTCATTGCGTTGTTGATCTCTTTGTTGAGGAAAATCCTGTAATCCTCGCTGAAAAGCTCGCTCTTTGCGATATCAAGAAGAAGCTCCAAATCCCAAACGAGATCCTGAACGGCGTGGTCAACGGTGCAGATATAAGCGCCCTCAAATATCTGACGGCAACCGCGAACGGAAAGGCTTTCGGGGTTGCGCTCGTCATCGGGCTTGCTTCTATTGTAGCCCATCATATCAAAATGAAGGGTCTTTTTATCGTCAATATAGGGCGAAAGGAGCATTCTTTCACGGTTTGGATCAACACCGCCGATGTATTTTCCGTTTACCTTAACGCAAATTTCCGCGGCGGTTTTCAGAGAAAACCAAAGCTCCTTGCCCTGAAGCTCAGCGGGAATATCAACGTCCGCTCTGATGAAGGCGGTGCCGTCCGGCGTGAAATACATATCTCCCTTGTTCAGCGGGCGATAATCCTCGCTGTAATACTCAAAATTCATTTCGGAAATTTGGCGTGCGTCGCGTATCTCAAGATTTTTGATTTCCCATTTGCTTGAGTAAATATGGCGTTTAAGCCAGCCGAAGCGCAGATCGGTCCATTCCTCGGGGCGCATTGAGCGCCTTACAACCTTTATATGAGCCATAGTCCGACCTCCTTAAACGTCCTGAAAATAGGGCTTTTTTCGAATTGCGTTTACCTTAACGGTTTTGTGCAAATCTCTCTTAATTTCGCCTTCTATCCACTCTACGCAGCGGTGAAGGATAAGGCATTTTGAGCATTCGCCCCTGAAAATAACGGTGAGTACGCCGTTTTCAAATGAGACGAATTCGATCCAGCCGCCGTCTCCTTGAAGCTTTGGCTGAAGCACCTGTGAAATATACTTTTCCATAAACTATCCTCATTTATTGATCGTGTTGATGATGATTTCCTTGATATGAGCAAGCCTGCTTTCGGCATTTTCTCGATTCTCGTCCTGAATGCTGTAGTAAACCTTGATTTTCGGCTCGGTGCCGCTTGGTCTTACTGCCATCCAAGAGCCGTCAGTCCAAATGAATTTCAGCACGTTTTCCTTTGGCAGATCGGCCACGCCAACGGAATAGTCAATGATCTTATCAACGCCGCTGAAAAGGGCTTTTCCGTTCTCTCTGAACTCGGTCATAAGGGAAGCGATCTTCTCCGCTCCGTCCTTACCCTTGAGAACAAAGGAATCGAGCGTATCAAGATAATAGCCGTATTCTGCGTAAATCTCATTGAGACCGTCAATAAGCGTCTTGCCCTGATTCTTATACCAAGCCGCCATCTGGCAGATGAGCATTGAGGAAACTACCGCGTCCTTATCCCTTGCGTGGGTGCCGACGAGATAGCCGTAGGATTCCTCGTAGCCGATCACAAATTCCTGCTCGCCGCTGTCCTCATACTTATTGATCTTATCGCCGATGTACTTGAAGCCCGTTAAGGTCTCCTCGATGATAAGCCCGTATTTTCTGCCGATATTCGCGCCCAGCTCTGAGGTAACGATCGTCTTAACAAGGGTAGATTTCTCATTCAGCGTTGCCTTCTTCATTTCCAGCACGAATTTAACGAGAAGCGCGCCCGTCTGGTTGCCTGTGAACAGCACGAATTCGCCGTTATTATCTTTGACGGCGATTCCCACTCTGTCGCAATCCGGGTCTGTGCCGAGAACGAGATCGGCGCCGATCTCCTTTGCTCTTTCAATGGCAATGGTGAGGGCGTCCTTTTCTTCGGGGTTGGGGCTTCTTACGGTGGAAAAATTGCCGTCCGGCAGTTCCTGCTCCTTAACTACAGTAACATCAAGCCCCTGAAGCACTCTCCTTACGGGGATATTTCCCGTGCCGTGAAGCGGAGTGTAAACGATTTTAATATCAGAGGGTTCGTTATAAAGGCTCTGCTTTTCCACCTGACCGATGAATTTTGAGAGGGTCTCCTCCCCAATCATCGTGATGTTTTCCTTGGAAACGTCGCCAAAAGGAATGGAAGTGAAATCTTCGATCTGATTGATATATCCGATCGCGTTTTTCGCATCCTCCGTGCAGAACTGGCAGCCGCGGCTGTCATAAACCTTATAGCCGTTATACTCCTTCGGATTATGGGAAGCGGTGATCATAACGCCGGCATTGCATTTGAGATAAGCCGTGGTAAAGGAAAGCACGGGAACGGGAACGAGGGTTTCATAAAGGAAAACCTTGAAGCCGCAATTTGCGAAAATTTCGGAAGCGATCTTGGCGAAATAAGCGGAATTATTTCTGCTGTCGTAAGCGAGAGCGATTTTTATCTCACCGCTGTATTTTGATTTGAGATAATTGGCAAGGCCGAAAGTTGCTTTACCCACGGTATATTTATTCATACGGTTTGAGCCAGCGCCCATAACGCCGCGCAAACCGCCTGTGCCGAAGGCAAGGTCTTTATAAAACCTATCCTCAATCTCCTTTTCATCGTCCTTGATCGAAAGCAATTCAGCCTTCGTATCCTCATCCGCAAAAGAGAGCCATTTATTATATTTTTCGGAATAATTCATAAAAGCCACCATTAAAATTTTTTTGTAATTATACTACGATAAAGTAAATATTTCAATAAATAATAAAAAATTAACTTAAAAAGTGAAGGAAAGAACCCCTCAGTCAGTAAAGCGGACTGAGGGGTATTTGACTATCGTGTTATTGATTTGCCCGTGGTATCATATGAGCTTGTGGTAGCAGATCCGTCACTCGTTATACAACGAACGGTGAATGTGTATGTAGTTCCGCTCTTCGCGCCTGACCAAGTATAGCTTGTTGAAACGGTATCACCCGCTTGTTGCCGCAAAGGCGGTAATAATTCCCGCAAATTGCATTACTGATAACAGCACGGCTATCATCAAAATGACAGATATGATTCTCTTTGCATTTTTCATAAACGTTTCTCCTTTTCGTTTATTGATTCGTAAAAAATGCGTTAATATTTTTATTATTCTTTCTCAACCTCTGTGAAATCAACTTCGTGGGCGCTCTGGGCGGCGTTCTCGTTGGTTATCCTCTTATCCGCCTCGATAAAGGCCCTTTTCAACTGGATATACGCGATAGTACTAAGCACAGAAAACGCAACAAGTCCCGCGCCGATGAATTGAACGATCGCCTCCTGAGTGCCGAAGGGATTCGTTATGCTGACAACGCCCAGAACTATTGACGCTATTGAAAGGATCACCGTAAGTATCCACGAGCGGCGGCGGCTGATGGCGATATAAAAGGAATTCACGAGATTCACTATGCCGCCAACCAGCAAAAACGCGCCGAGAACAAATAATATAACCGATATGATCTGGCGATAGAATATGCAAATTATCACGCCGATAACTATGGTTGCAACGCCAAGCACAAGAGTGAACTTTGATTTGTTTTCCGAGATATAATTGATTATCGCCAAAACTCCGCCTATGATAAAGCCCGCGCCGATAAAGAATGCGGTATAGGCAAGCATTTTATCCGGAAACGCTAAAAGCAGGCTGCCGAGTATCAAGGTTATCGCTATTACGATCAGCGAATATTTTTGTAAGCCGTTTAAAAAGTTTTTCAAGTGAAATCATCTCCAATAGGCAAATTATAGCAAATCAAAACACGTTTGAAAATAGATAATTTACTTTTCCTATACAATTTTAAGGTTGAGAGAGTTTCCTCCCTCAACCTTAAGTGTTTATAAATTTAATTTTAATCTTCCTTGCTCTCGGCAATTATCTTCTGAGCGATGTGATCGGGGCAACGCTCGTAGCGTGCGAAATCGGTCTCGAAAGAGCCTCTGCCCTGGGTGATCTGGCGGATCGCCGTTGAGAACGAGGCAAGCTCAGCCTCGGGAACCTCTGCCATTATCTCCTGCATACCTGAGCCGGCGGGAGTCATACCGAGCACTCTGCCGCGGCGCTTGTTGATATCGCCGATGATATCGCCCATAACGTCGTCATTACAAAGGGCTTTAACGGTTAAAACAGGCTCAAGGATTATGGGCATCGCCTTTGAAATACCCTCTTTATAAGCGATGGAGGCCGCCATCTTGAAACTCATTTCACTGGAATCTACGGGGTGATAAGAGCCATCATAAAGGGTAGCCTTAACGCCGACCATTGGATAGCCTGCCAGAACGCCGCGCTCCATACACTCGTTAAGTCCCTTTTCAACCGCCGGGAAGAAGTTCTTCGGAACAGCACCGCCGACAACTCTTTCGGCAAATTCAAGTCTGTCGCAATCATAGGGCTCGAATTCGATCCAAACGTCACCAAACTGACCGTGACCGCCGCTCTGCTTCTTATGTCTGCCCTGTGCGCTTACCTTCATCGTGATCGTTTCACGGTATGCAACCTTCGGAGCGGCAAGCACAACGTCGATACCAAACTTTGATTTAAGTCTTGAAATGCAAACGTCAAGCTGTTGCTCGCCCATGCCTTTGAGTATTTGCTGGTGGGTCTCGTTATTTGTAAAGAAGCAAATGCTGGGATCTTCCTCAGAAAGTCTCGAAAGGCCGTTTGCGATTTTCTCCTCGTCGCCCTTCTTAACGGCCTTAACCGCCATTGCGTAGGTGGGATTGGGAGTGGCAACGGGATCAAGCTTAACGATCTTACTCTGAGCGCAGAGCGTGTCTCCCGTATTAAAGCCGGAGAGCTTAACTACCGCACCGATGTCGCCCGCCGGGATTTCTGAGCAATCAAGCTGCTTTGCGCCGAACATCGTAACGAGTTTGCCCATTTTTTCTTCCTTGCCGGTGTTCGTATTATACGGAACTGTAGACGGCGTGATCTTGCCGCTGATAACCTTGAAGAAGGAAAGCTTACCGATGAACGGATCGGCAACAGTTTTGAAGCATACTGCCGCGAGAGGTCCGTTGGGATCGGCGGTGAGCTCAAGTGGCTCGCCGTTGCAGATCGCGTATTCGGATGACGGCGCGGGGCAAACCTCGGCGATGAAATCTTCAAGCAGATCGCAAGCCTCGCCGGTGATACCGCTGAGCGCGAATACGGGAATTATAGAGCCGTCCGCTACGCCAACCTGAAGACCCTTGATTTTGTCTTCTTTTGTAAGCTCCTCGCCTGAGAAATACTTCTCCATAAGCTCTTCATCCGTACCGGCAACAGCCTCGTTGAATACCTCCTGAATAGCCTCAAAACGACCGGGATCATCAGGAACAGCTTCAGCGGGAGTGCCCTTAATGCCGTTATAGGAATAAGCCTTGCCATCCACCATATTATAATAAGCGGCAACGTGACCGCCTGTGATAACGGGAACAACTATGGGGCAAACCATAGTGCCGAATTTGGCAACCATTTCGTTGAAAACCTTATAGAAATCGGCTCTTTCATCTTCCATTTTCGTGGTAACGAAAATTCTCGCCATATTTCTTGAGCCGGCGATCTTGAACGCCTTTTCATCGCCTACCGCGATTCCGGAACGTGCCGACGAAACGATAATTGCGGTTTCAGCGGCTCTGATACCCTCTGCCATACCCTCGGCAAAGTCAAAAAGACCGGGAGTATCAATAAAGTTTATTTTCTTTCCTTTATATTCTACGGGAGCAACGGCGCTGGAGGTCGATAAGGTGCGCTTCTTTTCCTCAGCGTCGTAATCCGTTACGGTATTCCCCTCAGCAACCTTACCGAATCTCTCGGTAGCGCCTGCGATATAGAGCAAAGCTTCCGTCAGCGTAGTCTTACCCTTTGAGGCGTGACCGGCGATAGTGACGTTTCTTATATTTTTTGCTTCGTAGTTTTTCATATAAACACCTTCTAATTAAATTTGCAAAAGCAATTATTGTATATATTGTATAATACTTTTACTACTTTGTCAATTTTTATGTTAATTTTAAACAAACAGTTCGTAGTTTTCTCCCTATTTCATAAAAATGAGAAAATTATTTGGTGGTTTTTCACATAAATACCTATGGCTAAGCTTCAAAAACGAAAATAAGTTTATATAAATTTTATAATGAATCAGTAAAAGAATTCTTGAAATTCTCATAAATATATATTACAATATCACCGCATTGTATCCGCAGAGAAAATAGCATTCTCGGGTAAGCTTCTCTTTTTGTGTTGGAGAAGCAAGCCTTGGAACAGTAGCAGGAAGGAAAATCGAATATGAAAAGTAACACAAAAAAGATCGTTGCGATGGGTCTTTTGACCGCGATCGTAATCGTTCTGCAATTCGTAAGTATGTGGATCAGAACGGCAACCTTTTCCATCACTCTTTCACTTGTACCGATAGTAGTCGGCGCGGCGCTGTACGGTAAGTGGTCCGGCGCGTGGCTTGGAGGAGTATTCGGAATATCAGTAATGCTCACGGGAGACGCAAACTTTTTCTTGGCGATCAACCCCGCGGGAACGATCATCACGGTTATGGTAAAAGGAATACTTGCAGGCTTCGTGGTGGGGCTTATCTACGAGCTGGTCAGCAAGAAAAACGAAAAGGTGGCTACATACCTGTCCGGTATCTTTGCTCCTATCGTAAACACGGGCGTGTTTATCATCGGCTGTTACCTCTTTTTCTTTGACTTCATCAAGGAATCGGCAGGAGATGAAAACACCTTTAAGTACGTTATCGCGGCTTTCGTCGGCTTCAATTTCCTGATCGAGCTTGCGGTAAATCTCATTCTCAGCCCTGTTATCGTTCGAGTTGTGAATATCGGAAAAAAGGAAATCAAAAACTAAAAGTAAAACCGTTGGCGCACATCCGTCAACGGTTATTTTTATCCAAAACAAACAATGCCCTCTGCGGCAGCAGAAATAATTAAAACCTCCTTATGTAAGGAGGTTTTTTGTTAGAAATTAAAGAGGCCGTTGCCGTTGTTTATCAGCATAAACGCCGAAGCGAAAACGAGAGAAACGATGGTCATAAGCTTGATGAGAATGTTTATTGACGGACCGGAGGTATCCTTGAAAGGATCGCCAACCGTGTCGCCTACTACTGCCGCCTTGTGAGCCTCAGAGCCTTTTCCGCCGTCCGCAAGGCCCTCTATATACTTCTTGGCGTTATCCCAAGAGCCGCCGCTGTTTGCCATAAATATAGCCATCATAACACCGCTTACAAGTGAGCCCGCAAGCAGACCGCCCAGGGATTCAACACCAAGCAGAATGCCCACAACGAGCGGAGAAACGACTGCCATAACACCCGGTAAAATCATTTCGTGAAGCGCCGCGTTGGTTGAAATGGAAACGCATTTCTTGTAATCGGGATTTTCCGTTCCCTGAAGAATGCCGGGCTTTTCTCTGAACTGCCTTCTTACTTCCTCGATCATCTTATTCGCCGCCCTGCCGACACTGTTCATAGTGAACGCCGAGAACAGGAACGGAAGCATTCCGCCGATGAAAAGACCAACGACTACCTTCGCGTCAAGAATGCTCATACCGTTTGTGCTGATACCCGTAACCTCCGCATAGGAAGCGAACAGCGCCAGCGCCGTAAGCGCCGCGGAGCCTATCGCAAAGCCTTTTCCGATCGCCGCCGTAGTGTTTCCTACAGAATCAAGCTTATCGGTGATCGCTCTAACCTCGGGGGCAAGCTCGCTCATTTCGGCGATTCCGCCTGCGTTATCGGCTATCGGGCCGTAAGCGTCAACCGCAATGGTCATACCGGTGGTTGAAAGCATACCCACCGCCGCAAGAGCAATACCGTAAAGGCCGAAGAATTTATATGAAACGAGAATGCCTACAGCAATAAACAGGATCGGAAACGCCGTTGATTTCATACCAACGCTGAGACCGCTGATGATGTTCGTTGCGCTGCCCGTCTTTGAGGATTCGGCAATGCCCTTAACTGCCTTGTATTTTTCGGAAGTGTATATCTCTGTAAGCTTGCCTATCGCCGTACCAACGGCAAGCCCCGCAAGAACACACCAGAAGCCCTCAAGACCGCCGAGCATCTTGTAGCTTAAAAGCGCCGCCGCAATAAGTACGATGATCGTAGTAGCATATTCGCCTATGTTAAGCGCCTTTTGAGGATCTGAGCCCTTGGAAGCGGTTACGATAAAGGTTGAAATGATCGCCGCGATGATTCCAACCGCGCAAAGCAGAAGCGGAAATACTGCCGCGCTGAGATTGTCAGGGCCTGCAAAGGAGGAAGCAAAAGCGAGGGTGATGGCGGAGATGATTGAGCCAACGTAGCTTTCAAAAAGGTCAGCGCCCATACCCGCAACGTCACCAACGTTGTCGCCAACGTTATCGGCGATAGTGGCAGGGTTTCTGGGGTCATCCTCGGGAATACCCGCTTCAACCTTACCAACGAGGTCTGCGCCTACGTCCGCCGCCTTAGTATAGATGCCGCCGCCCACTCTCGCAAAAAGAGCAATTGAGGAAGCACCGAGACTGAAGCCGGTTAAAATATTAAGGATCTCCGCATTTGAAGCGATGTCCGTAGATTTAACGATCGCGAGGAATATAGCGCCGATACCGATAACGCCGAGACCGACAACGGACATACCCATAACCGCGCCGCCGCTGAAGGCAACCTTAAGGGCATTGTTAAGTCCGCGATCCTTAGCCGCCGCAGCAGTGCGAACGTTTGCCTTCGTTGCAACCGTCATACCGAAATATCCTGCCAGCGTTGAGAATACCGCGCCAACGAGGAAGCAGACCGCGGTAAGCACGTTGATAAGCACTGATATCAAAATAAAAAGAACGACCGCAAAAATCACGAGGATCTTATATTCAGAATATAAAAACGCTCTCGCGCCGGAAGCAATTGCCGAAGAAATCTCCTTCATTTTGTCGTTTCCCGCGTCTTTTTTGCTGATGTAAAACGCCATATAAACGGCGAAGCACAGAGCGATAAGACCGGCCGCGCAGGCAAGAATTATTAAAGTGTTCACAAATGCCACTCCTCGATTTTGATTTATCAATAGTATACACTAAATTGAGATAAAAAGGAAGCCGTTTTGCTGAAATTTTATTTTTTCGTGAAAGGATATGTTAATTTTTTAACGTAATTTAGTGAAAGTATATACAGATGGCAGAAAAAATCAAAAATCGGCAGGGATTGCTCCCTGCCTTTTATTACGCTGATTTTCTTTTATTCCTTTTTCTGATCACGCTTACCAAATAAAGAATCATAGCAAGGATGCACAGAATTCCCCCGAAGCTCATTGCGCTACCTAAGTTATGATCTGCCAGTTTGCCGAACACGAGATTCGTAAAAACGCCGATGAGATCAGCTATGAGCGTACCCATACTGAGTGCGGTGGCGCGGTCGTCCGTTTTTATCGCCTCATTGATCAGTTGAGTCCCCAGCGGGAACATCAGCCTGAAGCATACGCTGACCAGCAAAACTCCAAAAACCGAAACGAACGGATCATCAGTAAGCGCCAGCAAAAAGCACGCGAAGCCGCAAACGGCGAAAAGCATTGTTCCAAAAGCTTCCGGCTTCAGCTTTTTCGTGAGCGGCGCGGAAAACACACTCAATAAGCCTGAAAGCGTTACTAAAATGTACACCCCTGAAATCAGCCTGACAGACATTCCCGCTTTCGCATATTGAAGCTGATTGAAAAATACCGTTATCGTTTGATTGACCTCGGTAAAAAGCGCAACGGCAATGACCATCAGGAGCAGACGGCGATTGGAAAGCGTCTCTTTCAAAACACTTACAAAATACGCTAAAGACCTATTTCCTGCTTTTGGGACAGTTTTGACTTCCTTCAGCCCAAGGCTGAGAAGCGCCGCTATGCCGTAGCTGATCACGGTTAAAAAACCTGCGGTGCGGTAGCTATCCCCGATGAATACGGTATAGATCGCGGCTGAGAACAGAACGCCCGCCGCGCCGAGACCTTCGAAAATACCGAAGGCGCGATGCGAATTTTTCTCACCGCAGGATAAATAGATGATACTCGTATCGACCCCCGAAATGCCCGAAAGCACTACGGCGAGGAGCGCCCTTTCCAAGAGAAAGCCCATAAAGCTCCGCGACTGCCAAAAAATGATTTTGGAAACGAAAAACAGCGCGTTGCAAGCGATCATCGTGCGCCTGTAGCCGATGCGGTCTGCCAAAACCCCTCACGGGATTTCAAAGGCTAAAGACATCACCGAGCATACGCTTTCTATGGCGGCGATCTGAAAAACGGAAAGCCCCGCTGCCTGGCGGTACAGCGTTGATATTGACGAATAAAAAACCATACCCTGAAATAAGGATATGGCATACATACAGAAAAGATTTCTTTTCATAGCTACCATCCTTTCGGCAAAGTAAATCAAAGCCTAAAACGGCTCGATCTGCTTTGCCTTAATGAAATTTGAGTACGACAAAAAGACCATAGGAGCTTTTAAGCCCCTCGGCAACTAAAGCTATTTATCGTATCAAATCTGATGGCGCATGAATTTACCTCTCATTTCAATTGTTCTAAGATTTATTATAAAGTATTCTCTGCAATTGTCAATATTCTCAAACTGATCAAAAATGTTCAAATACTTTTACAACTGTAAAATAGGATTGTATACATGTGTTATGGTAGCGTGCCCCACAATACGAGCGCCTTCTTGAATACTGATTTTCTTTCCGACCCACAAACAATGAGGATATGCTTCCGGGGTAATAAAAGTAATGGTTCCTTTTACTATTCCGTTAGGTGGCACTGATTTGACATCATAATAATGATGAATACCTGTTGTTAAATAATCATCAACTATTAGATGTGCCGGTCGATAGCCATCATATGCTGGGTTATTTCTTGTTCCATTAAACTCAAATATTACTTCAACATCAGGAGTTTCATTCATAACTGTTCCTCATTATTCTTTAAAATTGTCTATACACTTAACAATCCAAATGAAAAATAAATTTACCATCGCAACGAGTTTATTTGCAATAATCTATCAACTATTTAACAAACTTACATTGCCTCATTAACAATTAGATTTTAAAGATACTATTATCATAACACATTTTAGGAAAAAAGTATAGAGTGAAGTCAAAACCTCCGGCTAAGCCGGAGGCTTGAATAAGCCCTAGAAGGGCATTTTA
>JAFLRY010000031.1 GCA_022511205.1 Eubacterium sp.
AGGCAGAGCTCTGCAAAAGCTTTACGCCCCAGTTCAAATCTGGGTGGTGCCTCCACAAAAAGAAAAGACACGCTGATGCGTGTCTTTTCTTTTTGCTAAACCGCAGTAATAAGATGATTGTTTTACTTTACTTGCCATACTTAGAAATTCGTGCTATAATATTCATAAGATATGAGGTGGTTACTATGTTTGGGAGTAAGATTATAGTTGTATTTATAGACTTTTCCGTCTGACTAAACTATTTGAATTAAGGAGAATTTTGTGAAAAAATTTAAAGTAGCTTTGATTAATCATATTCATTACTTCAAATTTCCTGAAGGTATTAACAATATTAAAGGATTTATCGAATTCATTAATAAAAACTATCATTCTTTCATTGAATTGGAACTTTTCATTGATGAAGGTTGTGTTGCTCCGTTTTTCATCGAAGAAGATTTAAAAACGGAAATGCAGTATTGGAATCCTTCAAATATCAGGCAAATTCAGGAAGGTGAAATTACTATTTTAAGACGTTATGATTATGAAGAAAAATTGAAAGAAGTCATTCAAGAAAGATGTGTCCACTGCATTTATTATTCTGAAGACTTATGTCAAGAAGACTTTAAATCGCACATTGAGAACATTGACTTAAATGGTAAATGCTATGGGTTTGAAGGAAAGACTGAATAATTTATAATTGGTGTATTAATCTTTATCATAAAAAAGAACCGTGAGCAATCACGGTTCTTTTGCTATAATTATTGATCAATCATAAGATATATGTCTATAAGTTTGACTGCCCAATCCTTTTGCATCTCATATTCATAATCAGCCATAACTGTTATCGTGATTGATCCGCCACTGTAAATAGCCTCCAACACCTTTTGATAGTTTTCGCATTCAATCTGATAATACTGTTCCCAATTTGTTTTCATTTCAGAAATAAAGGTATGAAAATCATCAGATGAATAATAATGCTCATTCAATTGAATAATCCCGTCAAATTCCATGAGCTTATTATAGTATTCATCCGCTATTTCCTGCCATTTTTCAGTATACTTATGAGTAACGTTTGCCATTTCCGCGGTACTATAATTATTGGGATCTTCAAGTTCTTTCTTTAAAGCCTTATCCATTTCGTGAACTAATCTTTCGGAAATCGATTCTTCAGTTATTATATCTTGACCATCTGTTTTGGAGGGTGTTGAATTATTATCTGATTTATTTTGATTATCAAGCTGGCAACCGCATAAAAATAACATTAAAATTGATAAAACCAGTGCGATTTTTTTCATATTTTTCACCTCAAATGTTATTGTACCAAACGCATATACAATTGACAAGCCGTTTTTTAATATGCTAATATTAAAATATATGATAACGGAGAGGGTGCTTGAATGAGGTCAAAAAGGGTAACGGCTTTTCTTCTTGCGGTTGTTATATGCCTTTCTTTAACGGCTTGTAAGGGAAATCAGAACGCTGAAAATCAAAGCAAACAGGTTAGTCTGTATTCGGTGATTGAGCCGGATTTTAACTTTAATGATGTCTATATGGAAACGTCCATACATTCATATACAAATTCACAGTATGGTTTGAATTATTACTTTAATAATAAAAATCAAGCTTATATGAATGCTCTGTCAGAGGTTCTGAAAGAGATAAAGACAGAGCCTGCTGCAGATGAATTTGACAAAAATAGCGAAAGTGTTTCAATTAGCTTTTACAATGCGTCCAGTGAGAGTTTCACGATACATATAAATGCTAATGATCAGATTCGACTGGACTATGAAAAGACGTATATAGGCGAACACGCATACGAGAAAATTAAAGAAACAATTGATCCATTTATTACTGAATGTGATAAGTATTATGCTGTCGGTCTGACGCCCATACTGCATCTTTATGAATATGCTATTTTTGATACAGATTCTCGTATACTCGAAAGTCACGTCAATTCAAGAGAACCGCGTATCTTTGCAAATGGAAACATAGTTCATATGTGGATACAATCAGGAACAGGAACTCTGACCCGAAGCGCGTTATTTTACGACGTGACGACTGGGCAAAAATCACCGGAATACAGCGGCGTTACAGATTATTTCGGCTCGCTGGTTAGCTCTACGTCAAGTGGCAAGGTCTGCATTTACGATATGTTCAGCGGAAATCTTTTATATACGATCGATAGCTTTGAATATCCGCTTGCGGATGCCATTGAAAATATCTTCGGCGCTTATTTTAACGATAACGGGCAGTTAGTGGTTTGGTATCCTGATGAAAACTATGATGAACAAGTACAGACCTTTGATCTGCCCGAAAACTTAAATTGATTAAATAGTATCTACTAAAAAAAGAACCGTGAGAATTCACGGTTCTTTTGCTTTAGTTTTTAAGACTATGTAACGGAGCAGGTATCCTTCCGCCTCTGTTGATGAATTTGGCGGGGGAGTTGGTGTTGACCTTCATAACAGGTCCTGAGCCGAGCAGTCCGCCGAATTCAAGCTCGTCGCCGATGTTCTTGCCGATGGCGGGGATAACTCTCACCGCGGTGGTTTTGCCGTTTACCATACCGATAGCCGCTTCGTCAGCGATAATTCCGCTGATCACCTCGGGGGTGGTGTCGCCGGGAATAACGATCATATCAAGACCAACGGAGCAAACCGCCGTCATCGCCTCAAGCTTTTCAATCGTCAGCGCACCGCTTCTTGCCGCGTTGATCATTCCCGCGTCCTCGGAAACGGGGATGAACGCGCCTGAAAGTCCGCCAACGCTTGACGAAGCCATTACACCGCCTTTTTTGACTGCGTCGTTGAGCATCGCTA
The DNA here is from genome assembly GCA_022511205.1 of Eubacterium sp. Taxonomy (GTDB): domain Bacteria; phylum Bacillota; class Clostridia; order Oscillospirales; family Acutalibacteraceae; genus Eubacterium_R. The sequence continues at coordinate 2,799 of JAFLRY010000031.1, forward strand.
GGCAGGCGGTAGTTCCCGCCGCGCCGCATTGCTCAAGGCCGATCTCCTCAAGGATATGCGCCACTGAATCGCCGACTGCGGGGGTGGGTGCAAGGGAAAGATCAACGATACCAAAGGGAACGCCAAGCCTCTTTGAAGCCTCAACGCCAACCAGCTGACCCATTCTGGTGATCTTAAACGCCGTCTTTTTAATAAGCTCAGCGATCTCATTAATGCTGTAATCGGGATATTTCGAGATAACGGACCTTACAACGCCCGGGCCTGAAACACCCACGTTGATAACGCAGTCCGGCTCGGAAAGTCCGTGGAACGCGCCAGCCATAAAGGGGTTATCCTCGGGAGCGTTGCAGAATACAACAAGCTTGCCCGCGGCAATGCAGTCCCTGTCCTTTGTGAGCTCCGCGGCTTCTTTAACCTTTTGACCCATAAGCTTAACGGCGTCCATATTAATGCCCGCTTTTGTTGAGCCAATGTTTACGGAAGAACAAAGATGTTCAGTCTGAGCCAGCGCCTGCGGAATTGAGTTTATAAGCTCCAGATCGCCCGCTGAAAAGCCCTTTTGAACAAGCGCCGAGTATCCGCCGATAAAGTTTACGCCGATAGTATTCGCCGCCTTTTCAAGGGTGAGGGCGTATTTTACGGGATCTCCGCCGCTTACGCCCGCAAGGATCGCGATTGGAGTAACGGAAACACGCTTGTTGATGATCGGAATACCGTATTGCTTCTCGATCTCATTGCCCGTTGCAACAAGCTTTTCAGCCCTGCGGCAGATCTTTTCATATATTTTTGCGCAGGAGGAATCAATGCTTGAATCCGCGCAGTCCAGAAGGGAAATTCCCATCGTAGTGGTGCGGATATCAAGGCATTCGTCCTGAATCATTTTTATCGTTTCAAGGATATCAAAGGTGTTTATCATATGTAACTCCTATATTCTGTGCATGGAATTAAAAATATCTTCGTTCATAACGTGGATCGAAAGCCCGCTTTCCTTGCCGTAATCGGAAAGAGTATCCGAAAACTGAGCGAAGGGAACGGAGCATTTGGAAACGTCCGCCAACATTATCATACAGAACATATCGTGCAAAATGGACTGAGTTACCTCAGTTATATTTACCTGATTTTCAGCGCAAATGGAAGAAACCTTTGCAAGAATTCCCACCATATCTTTGCCGACTACAGTTATAACAGCTCTCATACAAATTCGCCTCCAAAATTATTATAGAGATTATAGCAAAGGATAAAACTTTTTTCAATAAAAACAAGAATATTATTTAAAAATTATATTAAATGTGATAGAATACCAAAAAGACTTCAAATCTGCGGCAAAGAGGTTATAAGCGAAATGAACTTTTCAGGCATAATTGATATGCACACCCACTCCGACCACTCCTTTGACGGCAACCATTCCTGTATGCTTTTATGCGAAAGCGCAGTCGCCAAAGGCCTCGACGGTATCGCGATCACAGACCACTGCGAAATTGATTCAAAGGAGTTTGATTTTCGCGCTTTTGCGACGAATCAGTATTTTGAAAGCTACAAGGCAAAGAAATTCTTTGAGGGTAGATTGCTCGTTATGCAGGGGCTTGAGCTGGGGCAGGCGATCTATAAAAAGGAGCTCGCCGAAAGCATTTTGGATAAATTCAAATATGATTTCATTCTCGGCTCAATACATAATCTTGAAAATATGGAGGATTTCTATTACCTCGATTACAGTGAATTTGACGTGCCCGCGCTGCTCGATAAGTATTTTGACACTGTCTACGAGCTTTGCCTATGGAATCGCTTTGATTCCCTCGCGCACCTTACGTATCCGCTGAGATATATAAAGGGCGAATCGAGAATGGATATTGATTTATCGCGCTTTTCCGATAAAATAGAAGCGATACTGAAAACGCTTATCAAAAATGAAAAGGCGCTTGAGATCAATACCTCGGGGCTTTTTCAAAAGATCAATGAAACTCTGCCCGATGAATCGATAGTAAAGCTATTTAAGGAGCTGGGCGGAAAATATATAACAATCGGCTCAGACAGCCATTATTACAATGATTTAGGCAGGGGAATCGAGCAGGGAATGGCGCTTGCCAAGAAATGCGGCTTTGATAGTATTGCGGTTTATCAACAGCGCGAACCCATATTGATTCCCATTGAATAAGGAGGACATTATGAACAAATTACTTCATTTACTTGAAACCAGCGCAAGGCTCACGAATAAGGAGCTTGCCGTTATGCTGGGAAAAACCGAGCAGGAGATCGCCGATGAGATCAGACTTTATGAGGAGAGCGGCGTTATCAAGGGCTACAAAGCGATCATAGACAAGGAGAAAGCCCATTACGAAACCGTTTCGGCGCTTATTGAGATCAAGGTTCAGCCGAAATACGGCAGGGGCTTTGACGATATCGCCGGCAGGATCGCAAGCCTTGAGGAGGTTGAATCTATCTACCTTATGAGCGGCGGCTTTGATCTTATGGTTATGGTAACGGATAAGTCCTTCCACGAGGTGGCAATGTTCATAGCCAACCGCGTTTCACCGCTGGAGGGCGTAGTTTCCACCGCTACCCATTTTATTCTAAAGAGGTACAAGGAACAGGGCGTTTTATTTGCCGATGATTTTAAGGACGACAGGGGGACGATTTCCCTTTGATTAATTACGGCGATTTTTTAAACGAACGCATCGTAAACGTTAAGCCCAGCGGCATCAGAAAATTTTTCTCTATTGCCGAGGAAATGGACAACGTAATTTCCCTCGGCGTTGGCGAGCCGGATTTTCTCACTCCGTGGCACATCAGGCAAATTGCGATGGATTATCTCGATAAAGGCGCAACGCGATACACCGCGAACGCGGGGCTTTTGGCGCTCAGAAAAGAGATATGCGCTTTTTACGGGCGAAAATACGGCGTTGATTACGATCCTAAGTCACAGGTTCTTGTTACGGTCGGCGGCTCGGAGGGCATAGATATGGCGGTGCGAACGCTCATTTCCCCCGATGATGAAGCGCTGATCGTTGAGCCCTCCTTCGTCTGCTATAAACCCATAGTTGAAACAAGCGGCGGAAAGGCGATCCCCCTCGTTACGAAGGCGGAAAACGATTTCAGGCTTACTGCCGAGGAGCTTGAAAACGCGATCACAGATAAAACCAAACTGCTGATTTTTCCGTATCCGAACAATCCCACGGGCGCGGTTATGAGAAGAAAAGATTTGGAGGAAATCGCGAAGGTCATTATAAAGCATAATCTTTTCGTTTTGTCTGACGAGATATATAGCGAGCTTACCTACGGCAATGAGCGCCATTGCTCGATCGCTTCAATAGAGGGTATGCAGGAGCGAACTATCGTAATAAACGGCTTTTCAAAAACGTATTCTATGACTGGCTGGAGGCTCGGCTACGCCCTTGCCCCCGCTCCCGTGATAACGCAGATGACGAAGCTTCACCAGTTCGCCATAATGAGCGCGCCCACAAATTCCCAGTATGCCGCAATCGAAGCGCTTCGAAACGGCGATAAGGATATCAAAAAAATGCTGGACGATTACGATATGCGCCGCCGCTACACCGTAAATGCTTTTCGTGAGATCGGGCTTGACTGCTTTGAGCCTGAGGGTGCGTTCTACGTATTTCCTTGCATAAAGTCCACAGGACTTACCAGCGAGGAATTTTGCGAAAGGCTCATTATGGAAAAGCGCGTGGCGGTCGTTCCCGGCAACGCCTTCGGCGACTGCGGCGAGGGCTTCATCAGAGTTTCCTACTGCTATTCAATTGATAATATCAAAGCCGCGATCGATCGGATCGGCGAATTTGTAAAAGAACTTAGGCAAAGCAATTAAAATTTTAAGGAGCATTATGCAGGTAAAGGTTAAAGCGTACGCAAAAATCAATTTAATGCTTGATATCGTAAACAGACGAAACGACGGCTATCACGATCTCTTTATGATCATGCAGAGCGTTGGCGTTTACGATACCGTGACGGTAACGGAGGATAAATCAAAAACGATATCCATCTCCTGCGCCGAAGAGGGAATACCTCTCGATAACCGCAATATCGCGTGGAAAGCCGCGGAAGCCTTTTTTGCCGCCACCAAAAGGAAGAACCGCGGAATACATATCGATATTGTTAAGCGTATTCCTCACGCGGCGGGACTTGCGGGCGGAAGCGCGGACGGAGCGGCAGTGATCGTTGCGCTTAATAAGATATACAAAACGAATTTGAGCGATGAAAAACTTTGCGATATCGGCGTTAAGATCGGCGCGGACGTTCCGTTTTGCATAACGGGCGGAACTCTGCTCGCCCAAGGTATCGGCGAAGTTTTACATAAGGTGAAGCCGTTGCGCCGTTGTTATATCGTGCTTGCAAAGCCCGATTTCGGCGTTAACACAGGTCACGCCTTCAAGCAGTTTGACTGCTTTGGAAAAAACCATACGCCTGATAAGCTGGGAATGCTTTGCGCAATGCAGTCCCGCGATTTAGACGCGATCTGCGCAAAAATGGAAAACGTTTTTGAGCAGTTTATTGAAGTGCCGAACCGCATTGATATTAAAGAGGTTTTCAAGGAAAACAACGCCAAGGGCTTTTGCATGAGCGGAAGCGGCCCCACCGTTTTCGGAATTTTTACTGATAAGGAAAGTGCCGAAAACGCCGTGCGTGAGCTGAAAGCCTTTGCAAAGGATATTATGTTGTGCCTGCCCGTGAGCAAGGGCTGCAAAATAATTGAATAAAATAATTTAAACCTGCCCACAATCAAGTTGAAAGGCAGGTTTTTTTATGAATAAAACGATTAAAATTTTCGTACCTATTTTTGTTTTGCTGCTACTTATCAGTACCTACGTTATACCCTTTATCGAAGCCAGCGAAAGAATTTCCGAGGACGTATTCAGGCTTCACATTCTTGCTAATTCCGATGAAGAATACGATCAGCAGTTAAAGCTGAAAGTGCGTGACGCGGTGCTGGAAAAGGGACAGGAGATATTTCTAAACTGTTCCTCACTTGATGAGATAATTACCACTTGTGAGGATAACATCGACCTCTTTTCAGATGTTGCGCAGAAATGTATTACCGATAACGGCTACGATTACGGCGTTAATATTTACGTTGATAAGGAATGGTTCAACACCCGAGAATACGAAGAAATTACGCTTCCAAGCGGAATTTATAACGCTTTAAAAATTGAGATAGGGGAGGCGGAAGGTCATAATTGGTGGTGCGTTATGTTCCCCGCCATATGCTTAAGCGCCGTTTCCGATAGCGAGATAAACGAAATCCTTGATGATGAAGAAATAGACCTCATAAACTCAAATCAAAAATACGAGATCAGATTCAAAATCGTCGAAATTTACGAAAAGATAAAAAGTATGTTATCTGCTTAGAAAGGCAACACGATATTTTTTGGACAAATTTGCTAAATAACTCTGTCAACACCCTTGAAGTTTTGCATATTATGTGGTATACTCAAATTGTAATTATAAACAATTTATAAACTTTTTAGAGAAGGGGAAGGGTTATGCTTTATTATTTCACTTTGGGAATTGGCTTGGTCGTTACGCTGGGTTTCGTGTTCGTTCGCTCAAAGGGCGCAAGCGTTAAAAGACTGTTTTTTAAAATGTCTTCAAGTCTTTGTTATCTTCTCACTTCGGTTTTCGCCGTTATCTCAAATCCGAGCGTTGCGGATTACGGAACGCTCATCATTATGGGCGGAGCGCTTGGCCTTGCGGGAGACACGGCTCTTGATTTGAAATTCATTTATCCCAAGGATGCAAATGAGTATTTGAAGGCAGGCTTTCTGTTTTTCCTCGTAGGGCACGTGTTCTACGTCGGCGCGATCATTTTGTATAACCCTCTCGAGTGGTGGCATATTCTTATCTGCGCCGCAATTTCGATCGCCCTTGGATTCGGCACGATCATGACTGCCAATATGATGAAGCTCCACTACGGAAAATACAGAAGAATCGTTCTGATCTATGTGGCATTCCTTTCAATGACTGCTACCACCTCCGTGCTTGCCGCGTTTTTAACGCAGAGCAAGTCGATGATAATCCTTGCAATCGGCGCTGTGGCGTTCCTGCTTTCTGATCTGGTGCTTTCCAAAATCTATTTCGGCAGAGGCTGGGAAAAGCCTGCGCCCATCTTCGCAAACCATTTCCTCTATTACGCGGGGCAGTATCTTATTGCCGCTTCGATCATTTTCCTAAATAAATAAGGCAGCTAATACTGTAAAAGGCGGGAGCTTCTCCCGCCTTTATTTATTAACAATTAAAAAAAGTGCGTATATAATTCTTGCATATTAAAAATTTAAGTATTATAATTTAGTATATAAGTGAATGGGCGTTTACGTTCATTAAATTTACAGCAGAAAAATAAGGAGTTGTTTTTATGAAATTGAAAAAAGTGATCGCATTCCTGATTGCTATGTGTATTTTGGCTACGCTGGCGTTCCCGGTTTCAGCTTACGCCGCGGCAACAACCGTTGACGTAACTTCTTACGGAGCTAACGGAAGCGATAAGGCAGACGACAGAGACGCCATACAAAAGGCGCTTGATCTGGGAAAGAGCGCTACCGCGGCGAACCCTCTTATCGTTAAGATCCCTGCGGGTACATATTATCTCAGAACGTCGCTCAGCATTTATTCAAACACTACTTTACAGCTTGATAAAAATGCCACATTGGTTCGTGCGGACGATAGCCACCGTATGCTCGGCAACGGCGGAGAAGACACCAAGACAGGTAAATACGGTCAGCTGAAAAACGTAACCATTACAGGCGGCACGTGGGACGGTAACGTTTCCGGCAAGAGCGGAAATATCGGAAACCTGTTCACTTTATGGCATGGCGAGAATATCACCATCAGCGATACTACGATGAAGGGTTGCCGCGGCAACCACTATATCGAGGTTGCGGCCGTTAAAGATTTTACTGTTAAAAACGTTAAATTTACGAATTTCGTTGAGTATTCAGGAACTGTTTTTGATTATACCTCTGATAAGGAAGAGTCCAAGTCTCAGGAGGCGTCACCACGCTCCGAAGCAATTCAGCTTGAGTATGCGGCTAAGGAGAATTGCGAGCACGCCCTTCCTTATGACGGCACCGCTTGCACGAACGTTACGATCGAGGGTTGCTCGTTTGACGGCTCACCCAGCGCTATCGGTAACCACCATTGGGATAAGCAGTCCTCAAATATAACCATTAAAAACAACACGTTCACCAATTTGAAGGCTTCCTGTATCAATATTCCAAATATGAAGAATGTTACAATTACAGGGAATACGGCAACGAACGTTGGCTCTTTCGTTCGTGCCTCCAACGGTACTACAGCTACAGTATCCGGAAACACGATCAAGTTTAGCAAAACTTCCGTGTCTTCCAAGCTTGAACAGGATATGTATTATGTCAACAATTCCACGGTTACCGTTAATAATGATAAGGTATACGGCGTAGGCAAGCGCGCTGTATACGCAACCGGAAGCAATGCCAACGTAACGCTCTCAGGTGTTACTTTTGATCTGAGCAGTTTCCGTCCGAATGCCTACCACGCTCTCCATTTTGACGGCGGCTGTAAGGCAACGGTAACAAACTGTACGATTACCAAAGCGGCAAAGTCAGCTATCCTCGTGAATAAGGCTTCTATAACCGCTACCGGCAATACCATTTCAGGCAATGCCGCGGAAAATTCCATCTATCTTGAAGCCGCCACAGCGGGTACGGTAAGCAAAAACACGATCAAAAGCGCTCCCGCGGCAGGTATCAGACTTCTGAACTGCACCGCATCGGCGATAACCGTAAGCGGAAATACTATTGAAACGCCGAAAACGAATGCTATCAATGCCAAGAATTCAAAGGTAAACGCGGACGGCAACACAATTACAGGTACTAAGGATAATTCTATTTATTTCGATTCCGTAACGGGTGGAAGCGCAAGCAATAACAAGATCAGCAATTCCGCGCAGGCGGGTATTCGCGTTGTTAATTCTACCGCTTCAAATATTTCGCTCAACGGCAACACGATAAGCAATTCAACTACCCACGGCATCAGCGTGCAAAAGTCTAAGGTTACGGTAAATAATAATAACATTAGCGGCTTTGGTAGCGATAGCTTTGGTATTTATATGGATGGCGCTACCTTCACCATCTCAAACAACACTGTTTCCGGAAAGAGCGGCCAATATGCGATTCGCACAAAGGATAGCGCTGACGGCAAAAAGGCCTCAGGAACTGTTCAGTATAATACAGTTTCCGGTAAGGGTATCAACACGAACAGCAGTACGGGCGGCGTAACGGTTAAAGCGATTCTCGGCACGCCTAAGGTTTCAAGCTTAAGCGGCGTTGCAAACGGCGTTCAGATCAGCTGGGGCAAGGTATCAGGCGCCGCAAGTTATCGTGTATTCTACAAAACCGGCTCAGGCGGCTGGACCAAGGCGGGCGATACAACCTCGACAAGCTACACCTGGACGGGTGCAAAGAAAGGCACGAAATACTCCTTCACCGTTCGTTGCATCACGGCTGACGGCAAGACATACACAAGTAACTATGATACTACCGGAAAGAGCATAACCTTTAACGGAGTAACTAAGCTTGCTACTCCAAAGATTTCGGCAGTAAGCAATGACGCAAAGGGCGTTAAGGTCACCTGGGGCAGTGTATCCGGCGCCGCTAAATATCGTGTGTTCTACAAGACAGGTTCGGGCGGCTGGACCAAGGCGGGCGACACTACCTCCACCAGCTATACTTGGACAGGTGCAAAGGGCAATACAAAATATACCTTCACCGTTCGCTGTATCTCGGGTGACGGTAAGACCTACACCAGTGATTTTGATGCCACAGGAAAGAGCACAATCTTCATCTCCGCCCCGAAGATCTCGGCGATAAGCAATGAAACAAAGGGTGTTAAGATCACCTGGGGTAAGGTATCCGGCGCCGCCAAGTACCGTGTATTCTACAAGAGCGGTTCAAGCGGCTGGAAACAGGCGGGCGATACTGCTTCTACCAGTTATACTTGGACGGGGGCAAAGAGCGGCACGAAATACACCTTTACCGTTCGCTGCATCAGCAAAGACGGCAAGAGCTATGCGAGCGGCTTTGACGCCACCGGAAAGGGCATAACTTTCATTGCGGCACCGAAGCTCTCATCTGTTTCAAAGACTTCTTCCGGAATTCAGATCAAATGGGGCAAGGTTACCGGAGCCGCCAATTATTGTGTATTCCGCAAAACAGGCAACGGAAAATGGACAAAAATTACAACTACTACCTCCACAAGCTACGTTGATAAGACCGCAAAGAAGGGTACAACTTATTCCTATACGGTTCGTTGCGTAAGCAAGGACGGTAAGAGCTACACAAGCGGTTATGACGCTACAGGCAAATCAATAAAGAAATAAGCAACAATAAAACCTTCCCGCCAAAAGGGAAGGTTTTTTGTTATGCTTATTAATTTTCGGAATTCTGAACAAAGAAGATCCATGTTATATATGCTCCTCAAGCCTCTGAGCGCGGAGCTCGGCAAGCTCAACGATCATCTGATCCCTCATCTTGCCGTGGATCGGATAGAAGATATAGGAGATTCCGTAGAGAAGTCTCGCAAAGCCGGGGAGCAAACAAAATACAGCCCAGATCCCGCTTAATATCTCAGGAGAGGATTGCGGAACGGCATTTCCGAGGGAATCCGTCAGCGGAACGTAGTTTATCCAGGTAAGCACCATTCCCGAAAGCCAGCCCGTTATAGAGGCTGAGAGCTTACCGAAATATCCCTGAACGGTGGTTACAAGCGCCTCGTTTCGCGCGCCGTGCTTCCATTCCATATAGTCAAACGCTTCTGCGCAGAGCACAGGGCCAACAACCATAATTACTTTATTCGGCAATCCCGCTATAGTCAGCATAAAGAATATCCACGCAAGGTTTAAAATGTAATTATCGCTTATGCTCTGCCCAAAGGGGTGGAAGCCAAAGAAAAACATCGTTATGTAGGCAGTTCCCGCGAAAACTCCGCAGCCGATCGCAGTCGTTCTCGCTCCGAAGCGGTTTACCAGCTTCGCGCCGATAGGTATCATTATGGGGTTTGGCGCTCCGGTGAATAATCCGCATATGGTGGCGTTGGCAAGCGAACCCGTGTTGTTGAGCCAGAAGTATGCCTCGGTTGAGCCTCCAACCGCCTTGAAGCCGTTAAAGAAATCTGCGGAAATAATGGCAAACAGAGGTCTGTTTGTGAATATCTGCTTTAGAGACTCAAAAACCGATGTCTCGTTCATTTTCTCTCTTGACTGCAGAGGTATGCGCTCTCTCATATTGAAGAAGCCGAATATTGAAGTGAACGTAGCCAAAGCAAGTGATAGGTACATGAGGCTCGAATATATGCCGGACATATTGAATTTCGGGCTGATCTGCGGCAAAAACTGAACGAGTAGCGGAGCGATACTCGTAGCGACGCCGCCGAAGATCTCCACGAATTTCGTTACGGTGATCAGGTTGTTTCGCTCTTTGGTGTTGGGCGTGATGTTATACATCATCAGCCCCCACGCGCCGTAGTAGCTCATGCCGAGACCGTAGAGCAGTATAGCCGCCGCTGCCCATATGATCCTTTGGGTAGAGGTGATTTGCGGAGCGGTGAACATCATATATCCGCCGATGAACCAAAGGGGGATAGGGAGTATAAGGAACGGCCTTATCCTGCCCCAGCGTGTTCGCGTTCTGTCAATAATAAGCCCCGAAAGGGTATCGTCCAGCGCGTCATAGATGGTTGCGAAAAGATTTATGTTGGCGTATGCGGTGGTGTTCAGCTTCAAAAACTGCACCATAAAAAATTCTTTGTATATGTTTACAAACTCATTCAAATTTTTCTGACCGAAATTCACGAGAACGTACGCCGCCATTTCTTTTGGCGTTAGATAACGCTTTTTCGTGTAGGCAAGCTTGTCAAGCTCCTCCGCTATCTCATCAGTCTCTTGCGAGGTCAACAATTCCTCTGCCATATCCTCACCCCATATTCTGTTTTAAGTTTATCATATCTCAACGCTTTGTGTAAAGTAAAATGTTTACGCTTGACAGAGCATCCCACTTATGTTATCATAAACATACTGAAAGTATGTAAGGGGCAAATATGAGCAGAAATAAGTATCCCGAGGAAACGGTTAATCTGATACTTGACGTATCGGAGCGTCTGTTTCTTGAAAAGGGCTATGAGCACACCACGGTGCAGGATATCATTGATCATCTCGGCGGATTGACCAAAGGCGCAATATATCACCATTTCAAATCAAAGGAAGAAATTTTGAAAGCCGTTATAGACAGGCTTTTCAGGGAAAACGCGCTTTCCGCAAAGTGGCAGAAAATTATGAGAAGCGAGGATATGAACGGCGGCGAAAAGCTGAAAGCTATGTTTTTTGAAGCGATCATTGACGAGCAGGAGCAGAAGTTCAGGAAAATGAGAGTCGATTTTCAAAAAATGCCCCAACTGCTTGCCGATTTGATGCTGAGGCAAGTGGGCGACATCGCCCATAACGCCATTGAGCCCGTGCTTAGGCAGGGGATAGAGGACGGCTCAATGACCGTTTCAAACCCCAAAGAGCTTGCCGAGGTCATTTCTATCCTTGCGAATATCTGGATAAACCCGCTGGTTTTCCCGATGACCAACGATGAAATCAAAAGGAAATTCGAGGTACTCTGCGGTATGGCGAAAGCGTTCGGTGTGGATATTTCGGAAATGTACGGCGTGCTTGATTCTATGAACAGAGAAATAAACGAAAATACGTAATATTAAATTGCCACGTATCAGTGGCAATTTATTATAAAATTAAACATACCAAAGGTATGTAAAGGGAGAGAATTATATGCAAAAGCTTGATACTTACACGAAAAAAGAACGAAACAGATATCTGATAGGACTTTCAGGGCAGAACATTATATATGGCGTGATAAGCTCGTCGCTTGCGTATTTTCTGCAGTTCACGATACTGATTCCCGCAATTTGGGTGGGGATTATCCTAAGTGTTTCAAGGGTTTTTGACGCGATCAAAGACCCTGTTATGGGCGCAATGATAAGCAGGGGCAAGCGGCAGTTCAAGGATTATCTTACCGTGCTCCCGATTCCCACGGCGATACTAACGGCGCTCTGCTTCACAAACGAAGTTTATTCCGCTTCTAACGGCGCGGCAAAGAATTTTATAATTATCGCAAGCGCATTCGTGGTTTATATCGTTTGGGAAATCGTCTATACCTTAGGAGATATACCGATAACGGGCTTTCCCGCTCTGCTTACGAAAAACGAGAAGGACAGAACGAAGCTTCTATCGCTTCGCCCCATAGGCGCAATGGCGAGCAGTGTCAGCGCCCTTGCGGTTCAGCCCATCGCCTTTGCGCTTTCCGCGGCGCTCGGCGGTTCTGCTGCAAATGAACGTAACGCCTTTCTGATTACAGTTTCGAGCTTTTCCGTTATCGGCGGTATAATGTTTCAGTTCACGGCAATTGGCGCTCGTGAGCGCGTAACCGCGAAAAGCGATGGTAACGCAAATCAGTTCAGATATTTTCTAACCAATCCCATTTTGAGAAATATAACTGTTTCGGGGATTCTCGGTAGTCTTAAATCAATGACGGGCGTTATCCTCACGCCCCTCGTAACCTATTATTTTGCCAGCAAAGACCCTGCGCTTTCGCTATTCTACACATTTCTGTGGGGAGCAGGAAGCTTCGTTGGAATGATTGTTTCAATGATGTTCGTGCCGAAATTGACAACGAAATATTCAAACGAAAAGGTGTTCGTCTGGGTGAATTTATTGAATATCGTTCCAAACGTATTACTCTTCCTGCTTTATTTAAACTTCCCAAAGAATATGGCGGATGCGGGGCAGGTGATTGCAATGTTTGTGCTGACATTGATGATAGGCAGTTGCACTTCAGTATCAAGTACCGTGCAAACGCTTATCATATCCGATGCCGTAGAGCTGGAGGATAAGCTTTCGGGCAACAGACCCACGGCGCTTTTCTTCTCCGTGCAGACCTTTATCATAAAGATAGGAGCAGGCTTATCCTCGCTTGCGGCAAGCGCGGGTTACGCTGTTATACACTTTTCATCAGCGGAGGTCGCCGCGCTCAACGAATACGTGGCAAACGGCGGAATTCCGAGGCTTGACGATAAATATTCACTGTTAATGACAACGCTGTTTTTCCTTTTCACGATCCCCGTTGCGATAAGCTCGTTTTTATCCGCCGTGCCGTTTTTGAAAAAACGCAATTGAATTTTTCGGGATTTATGTTATTATTAGTTAAAGCAAATCAAAGAGGTGATAAAAGTGGCGGTTATGAAAAACGCGTTTCCCATTCTTGAATACGATCCCGAGCAAAAGGCAGTTCTTATGCCCGATAGGAAGCATTTATATACTTTTCCGAGAAAAGCGGTTATATCTTTTGACGGTATAGACGATTTTGTGAATGAAAATAATTGCGAGGAGATCGGGGAGCATATCACCTGTACGAAACGATTTCCCATATATAAAGCGGCTTGGAACGGAATTGAGATTTTGCTTTGCCATGTGCCATTGGGCGCGAGCGCGGCAGTTCAGCTTCTTGACTTCATAATAGGCTACGGCGCGAAAGAGATCATTGCCGTCGGAAGCTGCGGCACGCTGATTGACCTGCCCGAAAACCATTTTATAGTGCCCAACGAGGCGCTTCGTGACGAGGGAGTATCCTATCATTATCTTCCGCCCGCAAGGACAGTTGAGCTGAATTCAGCGGCGGTAAGCGCCATAAAGGAAGCGTTGGAAGCGAAAGGATATAAGTACACCCTTTGCAAAACGTGGACAACGGACGGCTTTTACAGAAGTACCGTAGATATGATCAATCACCGAAAAGAGGAAGGTTGCGCTGTTGTGGAAATGGAGTGCGCGGGCTTAGCGGCGTGCGCGCAGTTCCGCGGCGCCGTATTCGGACAGCTTCTATACACGGCAGACACCCTCGCCAACGTAAACGAATACGACGCAAGAGATTGGGGCAAGGCTTCCGAGCGCATCGCCCTCGAATTGGCGATTGATTCGGTAACCAAAATCAAAAGGAACAATTGATAATGAGCGAAATAAGAATTGAAACTGAAGATTTATGCCTTCGCACTGTTTCTAAAGAAGATATAAACGAGGTTGCGAGAACCTTTGAATATCCGAATGAGATTTCCTTGAAAAAGGCTGAAAAAGCGATCAAAGGAATGATCAAAAACCACGAAAAAAATAAAATCGGCGATATCAAGCATTTCTGCCTTGCGGTGTGTTTAAAAGAAAACCCCGAAAAAATTATCGGTTGGTGCGGTCTTGACGGCGAGATCGAAAAGGACAAGGTGGTTTTGTTTTATATCATAACCGATGAATACAGGCGTAAAGGCTACGCAACGCAATGCGCAAAGGCGCTACTTAAATATGCCTTTGAAACTGTTCGGTTGGATCGCGTTTACGGCGGTTGCGATAAAGATAATGCGCCGTCCTATAAGATAATGAGCAAAATAGGCATGGAGCAATACTCCTTTGACAAAAACGGCAATCCGCAGTTTGTTATTGATAAAGAAAAATATATGTGTGATAATGTTTCAATCAAGCAATATTTTGAATTAAATAGAGATAAAGTTGAAGCTGATATCAGAAATTCATCTTGGGTTGGCGGGGCTCGTCTTGCCGATATGATAAAGAATAATGAATTTTCTGAATGGGAAACTGCCTTTCTTGCCATTGCGGATAATCAAATAGTCGGCTTTTGCACGATTTTGAAAGAAGATTACTATCCCGAAAATATGTATTCTCCTTGGATCAGCAACGTGTTTGTTGATGATAAATATAGAGGCAATAGAATCAGTGAACGCTTGATTGATTTTGCGGCACGATACGCAAAAGAGCATGGCTTTGATAAGGTATATATACCTACTGATATAATTGGCTTATATGAAAAATACGGCTTTACAAAAATCGACGAGTTGAAAAACTATGAGGGAAATATAGATAGTATCTTTATGAGAAAAACGGAGTAATACATCATCTATTAAAAATTAACGGAGTTTATGAGTAATGAACAATTATAAAAATGCGATAACGCTTATGGAGGAAATGTTTTCACGGGATTATCAGTTCGCTATGGCGACAATGGTGAATGACATTCCGTCACTTCGCTTTATCGACACGTATTTTGATAACGGCGTATTCTATGCCGTTACGTATGCGAACACGCACAAGGTGAAAGAAATTGCCGTCAATCCGAACGTAGCGCTGTGTAGCAGAAAAGGATATTCATTCAATGGCAAGGCATATAATATCGGTCATCCGTTGTTGCCCAAAAACAGCGATATAAGAAGCAAGCTGATTAAAGCTTTTAATCCGTGGTATTTTAAGCACAATAATGAAAATGATAATATATGCATTTTGAAAATGGAACCGAAAAGCGGTTTTGTTCATAAGGACGGAATTGGTTATAATATCAATTTTGTGGATAAAACGGTTAATACTGCGCCGTTTGATTTTAATATTGTTTTAACAGATGAATAACGTTACAGAAAAAAGCATCTCTTGTGAAAGAGATGCTTTTTTGTTGCCGGGTTTCTTGCCGGTAATACGCTATATTGGCTATTTATGAAGAGAATAAAAATACACCTGCAATGCAAATATCTTGACTTTTTTAAAAATATCTCTAATCTATGAAATTATCCTTTAATTAGAGCGCTTGAAGAAGGAGTTCTTAATATTACAGACAGTATTATTGCGGCTATTATAGCGATGATCGGCACTTGCATCGGCTCATTCGGCGGTATACTCACATCTTCAAAGCTTACTTCGTTTCGAATTGAAAAGCTTGAAGAAAAAGTGGATAAACACAACAATTTTGCCGAAAGAATGCCTGTTATTGAGGAGCAAATCAAAGCGGTGAATCATAGAATAGATAGCCTTGAAAGCAAAATCGATTAGGAGTTTAAAATGAAAAACAGAATTAAAAGCCCCGTAGTATGGCTTGCGGTGCTGGCGCAGGTGGGAATTATCACGGCACTGTTCGTGCCTGAAATGGAAAATACGGTTAAGGTTGTAGGCGCATGCGTTATAGAGATCCTGACTTTGTTTGGGATACTCAACAATCCTGCGGACAGCGAAAATTTCTAATTACAATAAAAAAACGAAGCGCCTGAAGCTTCAAGGTTCAGGCGAAACAGAACGGAGATGATCAAAATGTATCGTTCACCATTTAAAGCCGCCTCCACACAAACTACGGCCTTTAAAAAGCCCGGCTCATGGGCGGCAGGCTACCACACTGGTGTTGACAGAGTTTGCTCCAACACCTCGCTGGTGTCGCCCGCTAACGGCACCGTGCAGAGAAACAAAGCAAATGATAAAAACTACGGCAATTTTATAATTATAACCACTGACGACGGAAAATCCATTCTTATGGCGCATATGAAGTCACAAAGTAAGGTTAAGGTCGGCGCGAAGATCAAAGCGGGTGACCCCGTGGGCACTATGGGCGCCACCGGAAACGCAACAGGTCCTCATCTTCATATAGAGGTTGAGAACTCAAAGACCTGGGCTTATAACACGAAGCTGCTTAACCCCGATGATTATATCGACTGGAATATGCCGGAAGACGATAACAAGGAGAGTGACACGATGAATGAAGCAAAAACCTATAAAAACGGCTCTACTGCCGAAACGGTCTACGCCGATACGGCAAAGAAAACAAAGATAGGTTCGCTTGATCCGTATGAAAAGTGCACCTGCTTTGGAAAATTCGACGGAATGTATCTTGTGAACTACAAGGTAGACGGCACGTCAAATTACAAATGCGGCTTTGTAGCATACAACGGCGGACTGTAAAAACGATCTCTAATTACGAGACGGTATATTGATTTTTTAACAGTAGCTTGTTATAATAGATTTGGTCGCAAACAGCGGCTGAATTCTAAAAAATGAGGTGCGTTAAAGATTATTCGCGCAAACTCGGAAAGAGGTTATTGTATGAATTTGCAGGATAAAATAGCCATCGTTACCGGCGGCAGCCGTGGTATAGGTTTGGCGGTTGTTGAGAGCTTTTTACAGGAAGGCGCCACCGTTGTTTTATGCGGCAGCCGTCAGGCGACAGCGGAGCAGGCTGTTGCCCAGATCAAAGAGAAGGATCCCGATGCAAAGGTGGAGGGAATATGGCCGAATTTATCTGATTATGAGAGCGTTAAAGCCGCATTTGACGCGGTGGCGGAAAAATACGGCCGTATTGACATTCTGGTCAACAACGCCGGTGTTTCCGAGAGTACGCCCTTTGCCAATTATACAGAGGAAGTATTCGACCGCGTAATGGATCTGAACGTTAAGGGTATATACAACTGCTCTAAAGCTGTCTCCGATTGGATGGTTAAACAGGCAAGCGGCGTTATACTGAACACATCTTCTATGGTAAGCCGCTACGGCCAGCCTGCGGGCATCGCTTATCCTACATCCAAGTTCGCGGTTAACGGCTTTACGCTTTCTCTTGCCCGTGAGCTTGCGCCCAAGGGCGTGCGCGTAAACGCGGTTGCTCCCGGTATTACCGAGACGGATATGGTCAAAGCTCTTCCGAAGCAGGTTATCGAGCCGATGATCAATTCTATTCCGATGCGCCGCATCGGCAAGCCTGAAGACATCGCCAACGCGCTTGTGTTCCTTGCTTCAGACAAGGCAAGCTACATCACCGGCGTAGTGCTGAGTGTTGACGGTCTTGCCCGCACCTAAAATATAAAAAAAGAGGCGACCTGCTTGTGCGGGTCGCCGTTATTTTATTGACGTGTCAGCAAGGTTCTTACTCTTTGCCGTTTATCAGTTGAGGCGCTTTATTTTTCTTTATAAGATACGCCTTGTCCGCCAATTCAGCAATGGGCATATCGTTTAGCGAATCGGTGTAAAATTCATCTATAACCGCGTTGGGATAGCTTTCCTTAAAGGCGGTTATTTTATTTTGCCTGAAGCACGCGAACTCCATTTTACCCGTTTCCAGATCTATGCGCGAGCCGATGATATGATCTGTTTTCAGTTTATCGGAAATCGCTTTTATAAGTATATCGGGGGAGGCGGTTAAGATAACGTCATCGCCTTTCAGCTTATCGAGAAATTCCTGCTTCAGCTTTCGGGAATTGATGCTCCAAAATTCCCTTATGTATTCATCGGCGTTTTCGCGGTTTTTGATAACCACTTTCGTTAGCTTGCCCGCTTCCTCGTAAAGTTCGTCTATAGAAAGCTTACCCGCCTTGTAGCGGAAAAGATTTTTAAGAAGCATAGGGAAGTAGAGGATAAGGCTTTTTTGCTTTTTCAGGCAGAAAAGAAAAAAGTCGAAAACGCTTTCACCGTCATAAATCGTGTTGTCAAAATCGTAAACGTTCATTATAAATCTCCTGATAGAAAGAACACTCACACAAAACGTGTGAGTGTCTTTTTGGAGCTGATAGGCGGACTTGAACCGCCGACCTCATCCTTACCAAGGATGCGCTCTACCGCCTGAGCCATATCAGCACCTTATGGCGACCCGGAACGGACTTGAACCGTCGACCTCCTGCGTGACAGGCAGGCG
>JAFLRY010000032.1 GCA_022511205.1 Eubacterium sp.
CAAGGGGAGATTTCGCTAACGCTCAATAGTCCCCTTGAAAATCCCCTTTCTTTTTCGGCACGCGCCCTTGCGCGGGCCGTGCCGCAGGCAGTATCATTTAATTTAAGAACGCTGAAAATGCGCAAAGCAAAACATTCATAGGGGACGGCACCCTCGACGTCCCGATTAAAAGAAAAAAGAGGAGAAAAATAATGAGCAACAAAGAAATCGTTGAGAAGTTTTTAGAAGAAAGAAGAAAGCGCGCTTGGAAATTTGTAATCATTCAAACCGTGCTTGATATTTCCGTGGCATTCGCTATCGGTGTTATAATGGCACGGGCGCTGGAAAACGGCAAAAGCATCGTTCCGCATGTTTTAGTTTTGTTGCTTGTAATCACGTCCACTTTCGCCTCACAAATGCGGGTGTATTTTGGCTCTTTTAAAAATTTTGCGGAGCAAGCTAATATGATAAGCCGCTACGCTCCCGCAAAGGATGCGCTTAAAAACGCGCAAGAGGAATATGAAAAGGGCAAAATTTCCGATACCAAACTTGCCGCCGCTCAGAAAAAATTTGATGAAATAGTAGATGAATTTGCCGAAAAGATAAAAGCGCAGGAAAACAAGTAACGTTCTCTGCGGCGCTGTGCGCGCAAGTACGCGCGCCGCAACAACAAAGGGGATTCTTAAGGGGACTTGCCCCGCACTCCCCTTAAGTTGCTTTCTCTGGTTACTCTCTTTCGCAACCCGAAAGAGAGTGACGCCCCGCCACGGCAGTGGCAAGATCTTAAAAAATAATTTAACCCGCCGCAATAGCGGCAAAAGCTATTTAAAAAGGCCTGCGCCGGCAGGCGCAAATATAAAAAATTAAAATCATTACGCCCGCCGCGGCAACGGCAAAAATAATATACATTAAGGTATAATAATGAACACTCAGATTTTATCTACAAGTGAATACGATATCGCGCTTGCGGGTAAAATCCTTGCGGGCGGCGGGCTTGTGGCGTTCCCCACGGAAACTGTTTACGGCTTGGGCGCAAACGCCCTTGACGAAACCGCCGTTAAAAAGATATATCTCGCCAAGGGCAGACCAAGCGACAATCCGCTGATCGTTCACATTGCGGAAAAAGAGGATATTATCCCCCTCGTTAAAGAGGTCACCCCGACGGCAAAGGCGCTTATAGACGCGTTTTTCCCCGCTCCGCTGACGATCATTCTTCCGAAAAGTGAAAAGATAGGCAACGTGGTTTCGGGCGGGCTTGATACCGTTGCGGTGCGTATGCCTCAAAATAAAACTGCAAGAGCGCTTATCAAAGCGGCGGGAGTTCCCGTTGCCGCCCCAAGCGCCAACACCAGCGGACTGCCCAGCCCTACCAAGGCAAAGCACGTTATAGAAGATTTGTCCGGCAAAATAGACGCTGTTATCCAAGGCGAGGATTGCGATTTCGGCATTGAATCAACCGTTATTACCCTTGCAACGGATACTCCCACCGTTTTGCGCCCCGGCGCGGTCACTAAGGAAATGCTTGAAGCCGTTATCGGCAGGGTAGAGATTGCGAAAGCTGTGCTGGAGGGTATGGCAAGCGATGAGGTTGCCGCCTCCCCGGGAATGAAATACAAGCATTACGCTCCCAAGGCAAAGGTTATTCTCGTTAACGCCTCAAAGGAACGATACGAGCAATTCGTTAATTCTAAAAAGGATGCCTTCGCGCTTTGCTTTGAGGGCGATGACGTAGCGATCCCTAAGGTAACATACGGCAACGAAAGCGATGATTTAAGCCAGGCTAAGGAAATTTTCGACGCGCTCCGCAGGCTTGACGATATGGGCGCGAAAAAGGTTTACGCAAGGATTCCGAGAAAAAGCGGCGTTGGCATGGCGGTTTACAACAGGCTTATCCGCGCTGCGGCGTTTCATATAATTGATCTCGAAAAGCCCTTTACCATAGGCTTAACGGGGCAGACGGGCGCGGGCAAGGGATTCGTCGGCGAATACTTAAGCAAGCTGGGCTTCAATGTGCTTGATACGGATATTTACGCGCGGAAAATTTGCGAGCCAAACTCCCCTGTTCTTGCGGTTTTAGCCGCGGAATTCGGAAATGATATTATCAAAGACGGCTCGCTTGACCGTCAGCTTCTTGCGAGCAGAGCGTTTTCGTCGCCCGAAAACACCGCAAAGCTGAATTCCATAACCCACCCCGCTATTCTGGAGCTTTGCGAAAAAGACGCGGTTTTTCCAAGCGTTCTTGATGCCCCCTTGCTTTTTGAGTGCAAAGGCGATAAAATGTGTTATAGAACGATCGCGGTGCTGGCGCCCTTTGAATTGCGCCTTGAACGCATTATGAAGCGGGACGGCATAACCCGCCAGCAGGCAATTGCCAGAATGAACGCTCAGCAGGGCGAGGAATTTTATATTAAAAATTCGGATTTTACCGTTGTTAACGACGGAAGAAATATAGAAAATCAAATCAATGAAATACTGGAGGAAATATTATGAGTGAAAAATCCGCAAAAGAGCTCAAGGAGCTTCTTTTTGACAAGAAGGAAAACGGCGTTGATTTTATGAGCGATGAGGAGCTTAAGGTTTGCGACGATTTCTGCGAAGGCTATAAGGAGTTCTTATTCAAATGCAAGACCGAGCGCGAAGTTGCGGCTTGGGCAGAGGAAACTGCTATTGCGGCAGGCTTCAAGCCCTTTAATGAATTCGGCGAGCCCCTTAAGGCCGGCGAAAAGGTTTACGTTATGAACAGAGGAAAGTCCATTATGCTTTGCGTTAAGGGCAAGCGCCCCATTAACGAGGGCGTTAGAATTTCCGCGGCGCATATTGATTCCCCGAGAATCGACCTGAAGCAGGTTCCCGTTTATGAGGATAGCAATCTTGCTTTCTTCAAAACTCATTATTACGGCGGAATTAAGAAATATCAGTGGACGGCGATCCCCCTTTCTCTTCATGGCAGGATCTGCAAGAATGACGGCACCTACGTTGATATCTGCCTCGGAGAAGCGGCGGGCGAACCCAAGTTCTGCATTACCGATATTCTCCCCCACCTTGCTAACGAGCAATACGCCAGAAAATCAGGCGATCTCGTTAAGGGCGAGGAGCTCAACGTTGTCATCGGCTCACGCCCCTTTAAGGACGACAGCGAGAGCGAAAGAATCAAGCTGAATATTCTGAAGCTTATCTATGAGAAGTACGGCGTTGTGGAGCGCGATTTCCTCTCAGCTGAATTAGAGCTTGTTCCCGCGTTTACGGTTGACGACGTTGGCTTTGACAGAAGTCTTATCGGCGGATACGGACACGACGACAGAGTTTGCGCTTATCCCGCATTTGAGGCTATCCTTGATATTGACGAAGCCCCCGAATACACGGCTATCACCGTTCTCACCGATAAGGAAGAGATTGGAAGCGACGGCAATACGGGTCTTAACTCCAGCTATATGAAATACTTTATTGAAGATCTTGCCCGCCTTGAGGGCTTTGAGGGCAGAGACGTTTTGCGCCACAGCAAATGCCTCTCCGCTGACGTTAACGCGGCGTATGATCCCACTTGGGCTTTCGCGTATGAAAAGACCAACTCATGCTTTATCAACGGCGGCGTTTGCGTAACCAAGTTCACAGGCTCACGCGGCAAGAGCGGCACCAGCGACGCCAGCGCTGAAATGGTAAGCTGGACGAAGGCTCTGCTTGAAAACAACGGCGTTTTGTGGCAGAGCAGCGAGCTTGGCAGAGTAGACGCAGGCGGCGGCGGAACGGTTGCTATGTACGTTGCTAACCTTGACGTTGACACGATCGACGTGGGCGTTCCCGTGCTTTCAATGCACGCTCCCTACGAGATCGTAAGCAAGATCGACGTTTATATGGCTTATAAAGCGTTCCTTACTTTCTTTACAAAATAATTATTTTGCCTCCCTTGCAAAAGGGAGGCTTTTTTATAAAGAGTATTTCTTTATAATCTTTATTTTGTTTTTTATAGAATTATTTTGCGCCTATCGGCGCAAAAGAAAATTTTTAAAAAATTTCCAACCTTTTGCAATCCTCTGTGTCTATATGAGTGAAAGCGGCTTTCGAGGAGAATACAGATGAACAAATTTGACGTTGAAAAAATCACGGCGGAATATTTAAAGCCAGTCTACGGCTTCGCGTTGAAGCGTTGCGCCAATTTGCAGGACGCGGAGGATCTTACGCAGGATATAATGATGAAGCTCTGCCGCGCGCTGCCTATTCGTGATGATATAGGCGATATTGGTAAATATGTTTGGACTGTTGCTCATAATGCTCTGAGCAATTATTACCGTGACGGCGCAAAGAATTACGTTGGTGTGAGCATTGACGAAATTTCCGATACGCTCAGTGACGGAAGCTCCGATATCGAAACAGACTTGATCATGAGCGAGACCGCGGCAAAACTGCAAAGTGAGATCGCTTATTTGTCCAAATTGCAAAGGCGTATTGTAATTGCGTACTATTATGAAAATAAGAAGCAGGGCGAGATAGCCGAAGAGCTTAATATTCCCGTTGGTACTGTTAAATGGCATCTGTTTGAAGCGAAAAAAGAATTAAAGAGAGGTTTGGAAAATATGAGAGAATCAAGCGAATTAAAATTTAATCCCGTTAAATTCGAAATTTGCGGCACGAACGGCTGTGTCGGCAGTAAGGGAGATAACGAAAACTTTTTCAGAAGCTCCCTGTCACAAAACATAGCCTATTCCGTTTGGAAAGAAGCGAAAACCGTTAATGAAATTGCCGATGATCTGGGCGTTTCCCCTGTTTATATTGAAGATGAGGCGGAGTTTCTTGAGGAATATGGTTTTCTTATCAAGAAGGGCGACAAGTATCTTTGTAACATTCTGATAGATGAAATGCCCGAAGAAATAACCAAGCTTCAAGACGAAATGTATGAAAAAGCGGCAAAAATATTTGCCAACGAAGTATACGATGAATTAAATAATTCTGATATTTTAGATAATGAAGCAAATATTTTTGGCGGAGTTTCCGAAGATTTCACCTATCACTCGAGTCCTATACCAAAAAGGGACAGAAATTTCTTTATGTGGGCTCTTGTTCCGTATATTCTATCACTCAGCGGTGAAAAGCTTGCGGATAAAACCGTTTCCTTTGAGGAAGCCGCAACCTTAAGACCTGACGGCGGCCATAATATCTGCTGGGCGGTTGTGGATCATTCTAAATCAGCGAAGCCAAAATACTTTGAAGGCTTGAAGCAATTGTGCGTTCCTTATCTTGTCAAAGAAAATGAATTGTCCTTATGGCAGTTAGATTCTGAATGGACGGGTAAACGCGTCACAGGTGATTATTATATTCACGCTCAGAGATGCATAAATCTCATTAACCGCCAGGAAAACGGAGGTGAGCTAAACGAAGAGGAAATCGCATTTTTACATGAGCGGGGCTTGATAAAAACAGTTTTAGAATTTCCCGATGAATACCACGGTTGTTTAAAAGCAGCACCTTTATGTGTCTGGATCAACGGAAAAGAAGTTAAAAAAACTTTGATCGCTATCGGTGACAGAATCAAAGAAAAACATTTTGCTAAATTCGAAGCGCTGAAAAAGCCATATATTGAAGCTGTGCTGAAAGAAACGCCGAAGCATCTTTACAAAATGCAGAAATACGGCTTACAGTGGCTTTTCTTCCTCGACGGAAAATTCATTCTTCACTGCCTCAACGAGCTTGTGAACAGCGGAAGGCTCAGGCCGCCAACGGAGGATGAAAAAAAATCTCTTTCAACTATAATCATAAGCGAATAAATTAAAGGCTCTGCATGGCAGAGCCTTTTTTTACTTAAGCATCTTTTTATTAACTGCAAAAATAGTGATTGCCTATAATCTTTATTACCGGTCTTGAATGCATAAAAGCATCGTTCGTTTTGGCGGGATTGAAATAATATACCGCTCCGCCGGAGGGATCCCAGCCGTTCAGTGCATCCAGCGCCGCCTTTTTGGAGGTTTCCGAAATGGGCTCATACCAGTTGCTGTCGTAAACGCAGGAGAAAGCGCCCGCCTGATATACTACCCCGCTGATCGAATCGGGGAATGAGCTGTGTGCCACTCTGTTTAGAATTACCGCGCCGACAGCAACCTGACCTTCGTAGCTTTCGCCTCTTGCTTCCGCAGAAATAACCTTGCCGAGAAGCTGAACGTCTGCATCACTGTAGGTGGTTGAATTGCCGCTTGATGAGCCGCCGAGCCCGAGGTAAAGCAGCGTTGCGGGGCCCGCGATACCGTCCGAAGTTAAGCCCACGTTTCTTTGAAATGCTTTTACCGCATTCTGGGTTCTCTGGCCGTAAATACCGTCTACGCTACCAACACTGTAGCCGAGATCCGCAAGCTTTTGCTGGATCTTTCTTACCTCGTCGCCAGTAGAGCCGTATTTAGACGTTACGTAAACCGACTCATCCTTATAATAAAGCTCGTACGCCGCAAGACCTGCCGTGCCGGCCCCTACTACTACCGCAAGCACGATAAGAAAAATATAAAAATTTTTAAACGCCTTATAAACTGTCATAATGATTTCTCCTTTAAACCAAGAAATTCAGCAGATAGGTTATCGCGGCGCCTGCGCCCGCGCACAGTGCGCACCGGCTTAGTATGCCGTAAATTTCCCTTTTCGTTTTTCTGCTTTTGGGCGGCTTTCCCGCGGTTTTTGCTAGCGATTCCGCCTCTTTTTTTAGTTTTGCCCTGTCTTCGTTTCCATATTCAGGCTTTACGAAAAAAATTATTTTTTCAAAATAAGGATTTTCCGTGTTGGTAACTTCCAGCACCTGTTTATTTACCCCTTTTATCATTTCCCCTATATATCCTTTCAAATTTATACAAATAGTGTTGGAACAATAGATGGCAAATATTCAGCCTTCCATAAATTGAATTTTTAGTGAAAATCACTTAAAAAAAACAGTTGACAAAAAATTTCAATAACAAAAAGTATATACGCTTTTACAGTTTGGATTGTGGAAAACTTTGTGGAAAATGTTTAAAACCTCTGCCAAATACGGCTTGTATCAACGATTTTTGACTGTTGAAAAGTTGTTTTACAGGCTCGTCCCAAAAAGTTTTCAATAATTTACACAGAGTTTTTAACAATTTGTAAAGTTACAAATTATTACAATTTATTTGGTCAATTTGCTATTTTTAATATTCCCCATTGACAAAAATTGTGCTATAATCATGGTATTAAAAACGGAGAGATTTATACAGATAATGATAATTCAACAGGAAAAGGGCGAAATAATTTTAGAGGGTGTTAAATGCCTTGATCTTGCGCTGACCCTTGACTGCGGCCAAGCCTTCAGATGGGAAGAGCAGGCGGACGGCTCCTGGAGCGGCGCCGCCTACGGAAAATTTTTGAATATAAGAAAAGACGGCGAACAATTTGCTCTGAAAACCACTTTAGAGGATTTCAACGCCGTGTGGCATAATTACTTTGATCTTGATCGTGATTATGAAGCTATCTGCGATAAGCTTAAGGAAGACAGACTCGTCGCCTCCACCATAGACGAATACTACGGGATCAGAATTTTGAATCAAGACCCCTGGGAGGCGCTGGTTTCTTTCGTGATAAGCCAGCAAAACAATATAAAACGCATAAAAGGAATCATCAAAAGGCTGTGCGATAAATACGGCGAGGAAATTTGCGAGGGCTGGTGTTCCTTCCCAAGCGCTGAAACGCTCAGCTCGCTTTCCGTTGCGGAGCTTGAAAATATCGGAACGGGCTACAGAGGGAAATATATAAAAAAGCTTGCGGACGACGTGGCGAGCGGAAAGATCGATCTTGAAAAAATAAAGAATATGAGCCTTAAGGACGCGAAAGCCGCGCTTCTTGATATCTACGGCGTGGGAATCAAGGTTGCCAACTGCGCCCTACTTTTCGGATTTCAGTTTATTGAGTGCTTCCCTATTGACGTCTGGATGAAGCGAGTGCTTGAATTTTACCCCGAAGGCTTACCGGAATGCTTCAAGGGCTATGAGGGGATCGCCCAGCAGTATCTTTTCCATTGGGCGAGAAATAATCTTTAATAACGGTTTGCAACCGAGGAGCTTGTTTTTTGCCGAGGTGCGGCAGGCAACTATAATTATTTTTAATATATCCTTTTACGCTAACGCGTAGGATAATATTATTTTTATAATCAGATTTGCCGCTGCCGCGGCAGGGCGTCACTCTCTTTCGTGTTGCGAAAGAGAGTGACCAGAGAAAGCAATTCAGAGGGAGTGAGCGCGATGCGCTCAAGTCCCCCTGAAAACCCCCTTATCGTTGCGGCGCGCGCCACTTGCGCGCACAGCGCCGCAGGCGGCGTTATTTAAATTTTTAGCAATCATTATTACAAAAGGAAAAATTATGCAAAAATTATTTGTTGAAAACGTAAACGGAAATAAAATCATTTTAGATGAGGAGCAAAGCCGCCATATCGCCAAAAGCCTGCGTATGCGTGTTGGCGATATGCTCACCGTCTGCGACGGCAGAGAGCGGGATTACGGCTGTATTATCGAGGAGATAACGAAGGATTCAGTAACGCTTAAGGTCTGCTACGAGCAGGCAAGCGGCACCGAGCCGAGCGTTAAGGTATCTCTCTATCAGGGTGTACCAAAGGGCGATAAATTCGAGGATATTATTCAAAAATGCGTTGAGCTGGGCGTTCACGATATCACGCCCGTCCTCACCAAGCGAAGCATCAGCCACCCCGATGAAAAGCAGGCAAAGCGCAAGCGTGATCGCTATGCAAAGATCGCCCTTGAAGCGGCTCAGCAGAGCGGCAGGGGGATCGTGCCTGAAATAAAGGATATGGTAAGCTTTAAAGAAGCTGTCGCCTGCTGCAAAGCTGATAAAATAATCGTGTTTTATGAGGGCGGCGGTGAGCCGCTGAAAAGCATAATAAACAAGGATATCAAAACGGTTGCCGTGTTCATCGGCCCTGAGGGCGGATTTGAAAAGGAAGAGGTAGAAGCGGTGATCGAAGTAGGTGGCATCAACGCCACGCTGGGCAAGCGAATTCTGCGTACGCAGACCGCACCCGTTGCCGCCCTTTCAGCCATAATGCTGCTCACTGATAATCTTGAATAAAAATATAAAATTGACCCGCTGATTCATTTCGGCGGGTCTTTTGTATTTACTTATTAAACTTTTGAAACGGGAAGATATATTTCAATATACCTTTCCTCTTTGTTGATCATCGTCCAGTTTGTGATATACAGTTGATTTCTTTTTTCATCAAGCTCATAGCCGCTGTTTGAAAGCCAGCTATTATCAATGAGCGCCTGATAATAAACGTCTTTCAGCTGCATTGTAGGATATTTGCATTTTTCTGTGACGATCTTTACAAATAAGCCGCCCTCAAAATGCACCTTTTGACAGCCGCTTGGAATATCCTCTCGATTCGTGCAGATATAATGAACGTATTGCGTATCATCAATTTTGTTGTAAGGCTCATACCAGATATGTTCATCAGTCAATAAGGCATTCTGCTCTTTTCTTGAGGCTTCCCACGCCTCGTGATCATTATCCCATCGGGTGTCGATATCCTTATTCATATTGCCGCGGGCAACCGTTTTAAAGCCCACGAAATCCCTGTCTTTTAATTCAACGATTTCAAACTTCATTTTACTGCCTCCGTTTACTTTGATTTCAAGTGTGATTTTGTTGAACAGATTAAAATTTGTTTTGCCCTTTTTGATGTCATTCGGATTTACGCCGTGAAATTCCTTAAAGGCTCTTGAAAAGCCCTCGGCGCTGTCATACCCATATTTCAAGGCAATATCAAGTATGGAGCCTTTGCCGCCCATCAGTTCAAACGCCGCAAGGGTAAGCCTGCGATTTCTGATATATTCGCCTATGGTATAGCCGGTGATACCGAGAAATGTTTTTTGAAACTGGAGGGCGTTCATTGAGGTTGCTATTTGTAATTTTTTATTATCGATTTCACCGATCAAATTTTCTTCAATGGAATCGATACCTCTCTGTAAGCTATCCACCTGATTCATATTTTCTCCTCCTTTCAAAATCATTTTAGCAAGCGGAGTTTCGTATTTCTTGATTTAAAAAAACTGTTTTCGTCAGATGAAAAATGCCGCAACAAAAGTGTTACGGCAAATTGTTTTTATTATTCGCTTTCCTTTTTCCTTGCAAGCATTACCGCCGCGCCGGCAAAAACAATTGAAGCAAACGCAGTTGCCGTTCCGCCGGCTGCGCCCGTATCGGGTGATTTAGCGGGAGCTTTCTCTGTGGTGGTTTCCGGAGCCTGCGTGATTTCTTCAGTTGCGGGTTCTTCAACTACCGGCTCAGTCGTTTCATCTCCGGTAACCGGCTCTTCGGTAGGATCATCAATCGGAGCCTCCGGATCAGGATCGTTCATGTAAAAGCTCAAATAATATTCCAAACCAAAAAGCGCGTCAGCTGTTGCATAGTAGTCATCATACAAGCCGCTGAATCCACCTGTTTCCTCATCGAAAAACAGCATTAATTTATCGTATGCCTTCTCCGCCATTTCCTTGTTCCTAACTGCGGAATACGCGGCAAGAGCATATGCGGTGGAATCGGCATTTGCTTCGCCCCAGGAGGTATAGCCCTCATCGGAATTGTATTCCTCGATAAGCGCAAACGCGTCAGCAATATACACGTTAAAATATTCAACGTATGGCGCAAGGGCAATGATAAACATACTAAGATCATCGGCAGATGTTCCCCAGCCGCCCCAGAAATCTGTGCCAACGCCCATTTCGTAATAGCTGACCACCTGAGCGCAAAGCTTCATACCGTATTCATCAATGCCGTAGGCTGCCGCCGCTTCAGTGGCATATACGTAATTATAGGGGCTGAATTCATTTTGTGTAACGTCTGTTTCCTCAAACGTCTTAACGATGTTGTAGCCCTCAAAATCGTATGCGTCAACGCCGAGAAGATCGAAAACGTTGAGAACCATGCCGAGACTGCCCACGCCGAAAAGCGTGCCTTTATCAAGGGCGTTCTTTACAGAGGCAAGATACGCCTCCGCGTACTCCTCCGCATCTTCGCCGGCTTTGAGATACATAAGGAAATACTTTGAATTTCCTACGTTGTAGCCGTCTTTTGCGTAGCATTCATCTAACGCATACGCGGCTGCGGACTTGATTTTTTCTTCCACATCAATGTTTGTTGCTCCGAATGCCGTTATGGATGCGGTCATAATCAGCATTACAGCAAGGAGCGCTGCTAAAACCTTTCTCATTTCATTACCTCACCGTAAAAAGGGTTGAGAGAGTCAAGCTCAAGCCGACTTGAATTTGGCTTCCTCAACCCTATTATTTATGCCTCGGACGGATATCCTGACTTACAGCATACGGATTAAGATTTTAACCCCGCCTACTTTCCGCCTTCCCCGCGTGAGCAATGCCCAAAACGAGTGGCAATGGATTTCGTATCTGCTTACAGTAGAGTGAGCTGTTACGGATTTTCACCGTATTCCCCGTGAAAAGGTTAGCGGCCTTTTCTCGGCACAGGAAAATTATACAACCAAACAAATCTATTGTCAAACCAAACCGAATTTGATATTATATGAGCATGAACAGAAAAATTATAATTATCATAACAGTATTGATCTGCCTGTGCGCCGCGCTTATTACGGCGCAGTATTTTGCGAATACAGAAACGGAAAACACAACCGCGCTGACAACTTTGAGCGATGCGCCGCAAACAGATGCGCCTACGGATAGACCATCCGCGAATACAGATGAAGCTCAGACGGCAGCCCCCTCAGAAGCGCAGACGGAAAGCGCTGCAAAGGAAAGCACCACGAAGCCGCAAAGCACGAAAGCGAATCACGTAGAGAATACCGGCAAGGCTCAATCCACAACAAAGCCGCAGAGCCCCGACAAGGAAAGCAGTACGCAGACCACAACCAAACCACAAAGTACAACAACTGTTGCCACCACGAAATCACAGTCAACTACTGCTCCCGAAACGAAAAAGCAAACAGTGACCGTGACATTTTCGATAAACTGCGAAAAGGCGCTTGCCTTTGACGCAGACGTGCCCGCAAGCGGATACTTCATCGCCCCCTGCAAATACACGGGTGAACCGGGCGACACTGTTTTTGACATTCTCGAAGCCGTTGCGAAAGAGAATGGGATCACGCTGACTTATCAGAGCAAATCATATATTCAGGCGATAAACGGCCTTGCGGAAAGGGATTGCGGCGCCGGAAGCGGCTGGACATACAAGGTGAACGGTGTAAAACCCAACAAATCCGCGGCGAAATACGAAATCGCTGACGGTGATATTATTGAATGGTACTACGTTACAAGTTCTGCCGATTAGAAAAGCAAGGAAAAGATTATGATAACTATCAAAAAAGATGACGCGCTTTTTTCAGTTGATATTGAAAAAACAAAAAACTATTATGAAATTCACTCACTGTGTAATTGCAAAGAGTGTCACCACTACTACGCTCACATCAAGAATAAGTTTCCAAAATTAGATGAATTTTTAAGTGAATTCGGCGTTGACATTTCCAAGCCGGATGAAGCTTCAAGTGTTGATATGGGTAGCTACATTGATTATTTGACCGTATATTATTCCGTTTGCGGAAAGCCGGTATCGGCAAAAGAATATGAATTTGATTTATTTGATAATTTGCCTTTGCGCGTAACCATAAACGGGGAATATGCGCCGAACGAGCAGGCCGGCGATTATTTTATGATCTCTGTTGCGGGGATCAAGCTTCCCTTGCGCTAAGGCGATTATTACGCAATAATAATTTCCAAAAATTAAAACAAGACACTTTCCAAATGGAAAGTGTACTTTTTTCGCAAACCCCTCAACCCACGGTTGAATTGCTTAGCTTGGGCGGTTATTGATTTCATCTGCTTTTACGGATACAATTTGGTTGAAAGGCGCTTTTACTGTTTTACAAAGGAGAAATCTATGGATATTTCAATTGGAAAAAGCATTAAGGAGCTTCGAAAGGAGCAGCACATGACCCAGGAACAGCTTGCCAATTTGGCATGCGTTTCTTTTCAAGCCGTCAGCAAATGGGAAAACGGAATTGCTCTGCCCGATATCACTCTCGTTCCGCGGCTGGCGCAAATATTCGGAGTTACCACCGACGAGCTTTTTGCTTACAACCAAAAGGAGATACGTGACGAAATCGAGCAGTACGTTATCAAGGCGCGAAAACATATTGAATACGATCACGAAAAAGGTCGAATTATATTAGAGGAAGCGCTTCAAAAATATCCAGAAAACGATATTCTGCTTAACAATTTCTTGTATTTTCTGAATTACTCTGCTGATCCGGACGAAACAATACGCATAGCAAATAAGTTGATAAACAGAACTACTGCCAGCGGCATTCGCTATGACGCACTTCGCTTTCTTGCCTACGCATACCATGCGAAGGGCGACACTGAAAGCGCCATTGCCGCATTGGAGCAGATACCGGAGATTTATTTCACCAAATTCTCTGAAATGGCTTTCATTCTTACGGGAAAGCCTATGTATGAAGTAGCAGAGAAACAGAAATGGCTATCATTCGAAATACTTTTACAAATGATGAGCAAAATAGCTGAATACTACGAGGGCGAGGGAGAAAAGGAAAAAGCAATTGCGGAGCTTGAAAGAACCATTGCGCTGATCTCTGCTTTAAAAGACGAGGAAAAAATCAACGAGCTTTATTTAAACTATGTGGAATATTTCAAACGTCGCATTAATGACTTGAAAGATCGTAACTAATAGATAAAAGGTATATTTTTATTTGATTTTGCCCGCCGCATAGCGGCAAAATTGTATAAAAATAATATTTTAGAGCTTTTTATTATATCGCATTGCTCTTAAAGCATTGGCAATTGCTATAAGACAAACGCCCACGTCTCCGAATACGGCAAGCCACATGGCGTTTTCATTGAATATACCGACCGCGCAGCCGAATATGATAAGCGCCTTAACTCCGATGCTAAACACCGTATTTTCCTTAACGATACTCATCGTTTTCTTGGCTATTCTTCTGCCGGCGGGGATCTTTGAAAGGCTGTCGCCCATAATAACGATATCGGATGCTTCAATGGCAATATCAGAACCAACGCCACCCATAGCGATACCGAGATCCGCTTCTGCAAGCACCGGAGCATCGTTGATACCGTCGCCAGTATAGAATACGATCGCTTCCTTATCCTTCTTGATTTCTCTTACTTTTTCAACCTTTTCATCGGGAAGAAGCTTTGAATAGTAGGTGTCAACGCCTGCTTTATCGGCGATCTCCTTAGCGATATGCTCTTTATCTCCCGTGAGCATAACTGTTTTCGTAATGCCTAAAGCCTTCAGCTGAGAAAGCGCGTTCTTGCTATCCTCTTTAATGAAATCAGCAAAAACGATATTTCCTAAAAATTCGTTTTCGTCACAAAGATAAATCGCCGTGCCGATCAGCTTCGTTTCAACGTATTCAACGCCGACCTTCTGCATAAGCTTTTCGTTTCCGGCATAGTAAGTCTTGCCGTTGATAACCGCGGAAACACCCATGCCCGCGTAGTTCTTTGCTTCCGTAACCTCAAGCTCCTCCGCATACTGACCGAAAGCAAGGCAAACGGATTTGGCGATGGGGTGGGTTGAATAGCGCTCACAGGCGGCGATGAGGCCGAGAAGCTCTCGGTGTTCCAGCTTGTTTTCGCAATGGCAGTGAACGCACTCACAGCTTACGTACTCAAACTTACCGCTGGTGATGGTGCCCGTTTTATCAAAAACGCCCACGTTGCACTTTGAAAGCATTTCAAGATATGTGCTTCCCTTAACGAGAATTCCCTGCTTTGAGCAGGCGCCGATGCCCGCGAAGAAGGTGAGCGGAATTGAAATAACGATAGCGCAGGGGCAGGATACTACGAGAACGGAAAGCCCTCTGTATGCCCATTCGCTCCAGTCGCCCTTAAAGAGCAGCGGCGGAATAACGATTATGAGAAGCGCGATAAGGCATACGATAGGTGTATAAACCCTCGCGAAGCGGCTGATGAATTTCTCCGCGGCGCTCTTTTTTTCACCAGAGTTTTCGATCATTTCCATAATTCTCGCAACGGTGGATTGGCTGTATAGCTTAGATGCTTTTACAGTCAGCGCGCCGTCAAGATCTACGCTTCCGGAAAGCACTTCACTACCCGGCGCAACCGAAACGGGAATGCTCTCGCCCGTCAGCGCCGCCATATCGACCTCGGCGTTTCCGCTGACTACAACGCCGTCAAGATCTATTCTCTGACCGGGCTCAACGATAAATTCTTCACCGATCTCAACCTCTTCGGGCTTTACGGAAACGGGTTTTCCGTCTCTTATCACCGTAACAGACTGGGGCTTCATCTCTATCATATCGGCAATGGACTTTCTGCTTTTGCCGACGGCAAGGCTCTGCAAGAACTCACCGATCGTGTAAAGCAAAACAACGGCACAGCCCTCGGTATATTCGCCTACGATAAACGCGCCGATAGACGCAATACCCATAAGGAAGTTTTCGTTGAAAACGTTTCCGTGGAGAATACCCTCAACGGCTTCCTTGATGATATCAAAGCCTACGATGAGATAAGATATTGCAAAGCAAATGAGATAGATATACTGATTCACTTCCGTAAACTCGCTTAATATGTAACCCGCGATGAGAAGCGCGCCACCGCATATTACCTTAAACAAGAATTCGCCCTTGTTTACTTCTTCGCCGTGATCGTGTCCGCAACCGCAACCACAGCCGCAGCCGTCGTCATGACGGTGTTTGTGATCGTGTCCGCAACCGCAGTCATCGTCGTCATCGTCATCATCGTGTCCGCAGCAACAATCGCAATCGTCGTAATGATCGTGCTTATGCTCGTGTTCGTGCTTGTGATGATGTTCATGTTCGTGATGCTCATGTTCACAGCAGCATTCACAGCTGTGATCGTTTTTAAGTTCTTTTTCCATATGTAATCACTCCTCTATGTGTTCTAAACCGCAGTTTATGATCGTTTTAACGTGGTCATCCGAAAGAGAATAAACCATCTGCTTGCCGTCTCTCCTATACTTTACAAGATGGTTTTGCTTCAAAATGCGAAGCTGGTGTGAAACGGCTGTTTGGCTTACTCCCGTTGCGGCGGTGATCTCGGTTACGTTAAGCTCCTTTTCAAATAAAGAGCAGAGGACCTTGATCCTCGTTGAATCTGAAAAGACCTTGAAAAGATCAGACAGATCATAAATCAATTCTTCATCAATCATATTGATCTCCTTTATATGAATGTTTGTTCATATGTGCATTATATATCACTTATCAAACAATGTCAATACCCCGTTTGAATCAATTGTGCCTAAAAATATATTTTTTACGTCCTTGTTTTGCTGTTTTACTCTTCTTATGAGGTCTTTTCTCGTAATTCCCGCATCTTTAAGATCATCATCTATGATTTTTCCGTCTATTATAACGTTCACGGTCAGCCCCTCGCTTTCGGGCGCAAAATTAAAATCCTTGGGATTGAGCGGTCTTTTCAGCGGAACAGGCATAAAGCTGATGCTTCCCTTTGTTTCCATAATGGCGTATTCGATATCGGCGATATTGAAATAGCCCGCTACCCTTGCGGAGGAAAGAAGCTCGTTTATCTCAATCCTTGCCTTTTTCATATTCTTTTTAATTATTTTACCCTTATATATAAGAACGATCGGTGTGCCGGAAATGAACTGCCTTGCGTAAAAACTTTTTTGCGAAAGGATAGAAAACAGCACGTCAAACAGCGCGTAGATCACCATTACCGTAACGCCCTTCCACCATTCCATATCGATGTTCGTTGCCATTTCCGCGGCAACGTTGCCGATCGTTATTCCCACAACATAATCAAAAAACGAAAGCTCTGATATGGCGCGATAACCCATTATTTTCGATAAAATGAATAAAACAAAAAACGAAACCGTTGATAAAATTACAATAGATAAAAATTCCAAAATTAACACCTCTTTATATTTTGAACAAAAAACATATTTAAATTTGTGTTAATTTGTGCTAATATACTATAAAGAGGTGCTGTAATGGGCAAAACGGGTATCAAAACTGCCGTTTTCGGCGTTTTATGCAATTTCTTTCTTTTTTTAATAAAGCTTTACGTTGGAATAAGCACGAATTCCCTTGCAATATACGTTGATTCGATAAATAATTTAGGCGATACCTTTTCTTGCTTTATCGCTATTGCGGGCTTCGCTTTTGTTTTAAAAACGAAAGCGGAGAAAAAGGGTGAAAGGATCCAGTCCCTTTCCTCATTTGTAATCGGAATGATTGTTGCCGTAACGGGCGCGTACTGCGTTTACTCGGGGCTTGAAAGATTTATGTATCCCCTGTTGGTATCCTATTCAAGGAATTACGCGTTGCTCATCTGTTTAACGGCAGTTGTAAAGCTCGTTATGGGATTCGTTTATATCAGAATGAATAAAAAATCTCCGTCACCCGTAATTAAAACGCTTATCCTTGATTCGTTTCTTGATTTCGGCATAACAGTTTCCGCCGTTTGCGGCTTCTTCCTCATTGAAAAGCTCGGCTTTGCGGCGGATGGAATCATCGGCATCGCAATCGGAATCGCCATCGTGATAACGGCTTCAAAATCTGTTTGGGAGCAAGCGAAAAAGCTTGTTAATGAATAAAAAGCAAAAACATAAAAGGGGTATTTTTATGACAGTAAAAACGAAAAAAAGAGGAAAAAAAGCGCTGATTGTTATCGCTTCAATCATTGGCTTTCTGATCGTTGCAGCAGGTATTTGCGCAATCATCAATCTGATAGGCGTTAAATCAAATGAAAATTTCATCAGCGTTATCGAGCCGGTTAAGTATGAAAATCAGCTCACACCAACACTTGATGACAACGGCAATTATACCTTTACCACCGACGGTGAATTTAAGGTTATGCAGCTTACAGATGTACATATCGGCGGCGGCTTTATGAGTATTAAAAAGGATTCCATGGCAATCAACGCCGTTGCTTCAATGATTGCGGCTGAAAAGCCCGATTTAGTAGTTGTTTCGGGCGACATCGCCTATCCCGTTCCGTTTCAGGCGGGCACGTTTAACAACAAGAGCTCCGCAAAGCTTTTTGCCGAGCTTATGGAGGAATTAGGCGTTTACTGGTGCCCTGCCTTCGGCAATCACGATACGGAGTCTTATTCCTATTACACCCGCGCTGAAATGGGCGATTTTTATGAGAGCGAGAATTATCCTCACTGCCTTTTCCAGAAAGGTCCCGACGATATCTACGGCTGCGGCAACTACGTTGTTAACGTTAAGAACACCGCCGGCAAAATCGTTCAGAGCATATTTATGATAGATTCCAACGACTATATCGGCAATGGCCTTATAAGCAGTATTATTTGGGAATACGACTTTATTCACGAGGATCAGGTCAAATGGTATAAGAATCAAATCGCGGCTCTTACCGAAGAAAACGGCGGAGATACGCCCAAATCCATCGCATTCTTCCATATTCCGCTGGTGGAATATCTTGACGCGTGGACGGAATATACCGAAAACGGCTCTCAGGATACGGAAAACGTTAAATATCTCTACGGCAAGGTCGGCGAGACGGGCAGTATGGTCTATTGCTCAAAGACAAACAGCGGTTTGTTTGAAACCGCCCGTGAGCTTGGCTCAACGCAGGGCTTCTTCTGCGGCCACGATCACCTCAATAACTTTTCAATTGATTACAAGGGCATTCGCCTTACTTACGGCTATTCGGTAGACTATCTTGCTTATCCGGGAATTATGAAATACGGCTCCCAGCGCGGTTGCACGATGATAACCATTTCACAGGACGGCAGCTTTGATCCTGTTCACGAGAATTATTATCAGGACAAATATAGCCCTGTTAAGGAAAAAGAGCAGGTAGATATGGGAGACTATTATTCGAAGTAATAGGTAATAGTGAATAGTGAATAAGTTAGGGTCAGCGAAGCTGACGATCTAAAAAACGCTGTTGACAAATCAGCATAGCGGCCATATAATACTATTACAAAATATTTTCAGGGCGGGGTGAGATTCCCCACCGGCAGTATAGTCTGCGAACTACAGCGAACACTGTAGCCGAATCGGTGAGATTCCGATACCGACGGTGAGAGGTTGAACGATTCAACCTTACAGTCCGGATGAGAGAAAATGTTAAAGGCAATTGCCTTAATAAGTCAGAACATTTACGCCCTCGGTATTTTCCGAGGGCTTCTCTTTTGCCCTAAGAAAGAGAGAGGAAAATGAAAAATTCAAAAACAAAAAAAGCAGACGTAAAAAAGATCACGATGATTGCGATGCTAACCGCCATAGGCGTAGTTTTGCAGTATCTGGAGATCTCAATTCCCTTTGTGCCGGCGTTTATCAAGCTTGACTTTGCTGATCTCCCCGAGCTTGTGGGAGCGTTCGTATGCGGACCCGTATCCGGAGTGCTTATCTGCCTTATGAGAAACGTGATACATATGCTCGTAAGCCAGAGCGGATTTATCGGCGAGCTTTCCAATTTTATTCTCGGCGCTGTTTTTGCGCTGACCGCGGGGATCATTTATAAAAAAATGCCCAATTTTAAGGGCGTTATCATCGGCGGCGTAGTGGGCGCGATCGTTATGGGCATAATATCTTTGCCCAGCAATTATTTTCTTATCTATCCGCTTTATTACAATGTTATGGGCTTCCCCGAGCCCGCGATTCTTGAAATGTATCAGCTGATCCGTCCTTCTACTAAAAATATTGCCGAGGCGCTTTTGGTTTTCAACGTTCCCTTTACTATTGTTAAGGCGCTTATTTGCGTTGCTATGAGCGTCGCAATATATAAGCCTCTTCACGGATTTTTATCTAAAATAAAAGGATAAACGAAAATATCTTTATTAATATCCTCCAAAATATAAAAATATTTGTTGTTAATAATTGCTATTTTTTTATCAATGCTGTATAATATCTGCAAATGGATAAAATTGCTTTTATTCATAAAATTTAATTTATAGGAGAGAAAAAAATGCCACTTGTAACAACGAAAGAAATGTTCAAAAAGGCGTATGAAGGCGGCTACGCTATCGGCGCGTTCAACGTAAATAATATGGAGATCGTTCAGGGTATCACCCGCGCGGCTAAGAAGCTGAACGCTCCCGTAATTCTTCAGTGTTCCGCCGGCGCTCGCAAATATGCTTCTCATGATTATCTCGTTGCCATGGTTAAGGCTGCTGCTGACGAAACCGGTCTTCCGATTGCACTTCATCTCGACCACGGCCCTGATTTTGAGACCTGCAAATCCTGCATTGACGGCGGCTTCACCTCCGTTATGATCGACGGTTCTTCACTTCCCTATGAGGAAAACATCGCTCTTACCAAAAAGGTTGTAGAGTATGCGCACGCTCACGGCGTTGTAGTTGAGGGTGAGCTTGGCACTCTTGCCGGCGTTGAGGACGACGTTCAGGTTGACGCTGAGGACGCTTCCTACACCCGCCCCGAAGAGGTAATCGACTTCGTTACCCGCACAGGTGTTGACTCCCTTGCTATCGCAATCGGTACTTCCCACGGCGCTTACAAATTCAAACCCGGTCAGAAGCCTCAGCTGAGATTTGATATTCTTAAGGCTATTGAGGAAAAACTTCCCGGCTTCCCGATCGTTCTTCACGGCGCTTCATCTGTTAATCAGGAGCACATCAAGCTTATCAATGAATTCGGCGGAGAAATGCCAGACGCTATCGGTATCCCCGAGGATATGCTTCGCGAGGCCGCTTCAATGGCTGTTTGCAAGATTAACGTTGACTCCGATATCCGTATCGCTATGACTGCTGCGCTTCGCAAGTATTTAACTGAGAATCCAAAGCACTTTGATCCGAGACAGTACCTCACGCCTGCCCGTAACCTTATTGAAGAGGTTGTTGCCCATAAGATCGACGTTGTTTTCGGCTCAAAGGACAAAGCATAAAACATTATTTATCAAACAAAAATTCCCGATCCGCATGGATTGGGAATTTTTATTTTTGCGCCTGTGGCGCGGTATCTTTTTTGTTAAATGATTTTTCCGCTGCCGCGGCGGGGCGTATCATTCTTTTGAGTCGCAAAAGAACTATATCAAGAAAAAAATTGAAATACCGCACCCTCGGCGCAGTGCGCGTTATGTGCGCGCGCCGAAGAAAGAAAGGGGATTCTTAAGGGGACTTGAGCGCTTTGCGATCACTCCCCTTAAGT
>JAFLRY010000033.1 GCA_022511205.1 Eubacterium sp.
AAAAGCTTTTCCTTCCCTCCCTGCAGAGCAGGGAGTTTTCTTTGTCACAAAAAATTATAAAAAAACAGACCGCCGATTGGCGGTCATTTTTTTAGGTAATTATGCTCTTTCTACTTTACCTGCGCGAAGGCATCTCGTGCAAACATTTACTCTTTTAGGAGAGCCGTTAACAATAGCCTTAACCTTCTTTACGTTGGGCTTCCAAGTTCTGTTTGATCTTCTGTGGGAGTGAGAAACCTTAATACCAAA
This sequence comes from Eubacterium sp., assembly GCA_022511205.1. Classification (GTDB taxonomy): domain Bacteria; phylum Bacillota; class Clostridia; order Oscillospirales; family Acutalibacteraceae; genus Eubacterium_R. The sequence continues at coordinate 250 of JAFLRY010000033.1, forward strand.
AGTCATTTCTTTTCCGCAGTATTCACATTTTGCCATTAGCGAACACCTCCTTACAAATTTACAACGCAATGATATTAACATAAATGTTTGCAAAATGCAAGCATTTTTTGACAATAATTTTAAAATATGAAAGTTTGTTCTAATTTTTACACTTTTTGTTGATTTTATATTCTATTTTTATTATAATTATAAAGAATATTGTGTTTTAAAATTTAGGAGGATATAAATATGGCTGAAGTTAAAAAGGCAGACGATAAAAAAACAGCCCTTGATTCCGCTTTAAAGCAGATCGAGAAATTATACGGAAAAAACGCGGTTATGCGTCTCGGTCAGAATAGCTCTCTTAATATAGAAGCTATTTCAACCGGCTCTCTTACCCTCGATATTGCCACCGGTATCGGCGGTCTGCCGAAGGGAAGGATCGTTGAGATCTACGGGCCTGAATCATCAGGTAAAACCACCCTTGCGCTTCACTGCATCGCAGAGGCGCAGAAGAAGGGTGGAGAAGCCGCGTTTATTGACGCAGAGCACGCTCTTGATCCCGTTTACGCACAGAATCTCGGCGTTGACATCGATTCGCTTCTCGTTGCTCAGCCTGACTACGGCGAGCAGGCGCTTGAGATCACCGAACAGCTCGTTCGCTCCAACGCGGTTGATATCATCGTCGTAGACTCCGTTGCCGCTCTCGTTCCACGCTCTGAAATAGACGGCGAAATGGGTGATTCCCACGTTGGTCTTCACGCGAGACTTATGAGCCAGGCAATGCGTAAGCTCACCGGCGCTATCAACAAGAGCAACTGCCTCATCATATTTATCAACCAGCTTCGTGAAAAGGTTGGCGTTATGTACGGCAATCCCGAGGTTACCACCGGCGGACGCGCGCTGAAATTCTACTCATCTATGCGAATTGACGTTCGCAAGGGCGAAACTTTAAAAGCTACCGGCTCTGAGCTCATAGGCAACAGAACGAAGTGCAAGATCGTTAAGAATAAGCTTGCACCTCCTTTCAAGCAGGCTGAGTTTGATATTATGTACGGCACGGGTATCAGCAAGGACGGCGAGATCATTGATATGGCCGTTGAATACGGCATTATCAAGAAGAGCGGCTCATGGTTCTCCTACGGCGATGAAAGACTCGGCCAGGGCAGAGATAAGGTTAAGGAGATCGTAAAATCAAATCCTGAACTTGCGGCTGATCTTGAAAAGCAGATCAAGGAAAAGCTTGATGAAATTCAGAGAACCGCAACTCATAAATATCAGGCCAAAGCCGCTCCAAGAGCAGATGCTGACGAAGAACCTGAACAGCCCGCGGTTAAGCAGACTGTTGCGGCGGCGAGAGCCAAGCTTGATATCGCCGTTGAGGACGACGAAGATTAATGATTATTAAAGCACAAAGAGGCAGGGGAAGTAAAATTCATCTGCTTCTTGATGATGAATATCAGCTCACCACGGACGCTGAATTCTGGGCGCTGAATTTTATAAATGACGGAACTGATATTACGGACGAGGAATGGGAAGAGCTTGTTGAGAAGATCAACTACAGAAAGGCATTTAACAAATGCGCTGATCTGCTTTCCCGCCGCGATCATTCTATTAAAGAGCTTCGTGATAAACTGCTCAGAACGGTGGACGAAGCTTCCGCAGATAAAGCTGTAGATAAATTCATCGAAATGGGTTATCTTGACGATGAAAAATTCGCGAGAGCCCTTGCGGAGCATCTTTACGATATGAAGCATTATTCCGACAGCCACGTTAAGCAGGAGCTTTATCAGCGCGGTATAAGCAGAGATATCATAAACGATATCGTGGAAAGCGCTGAAAACGATCCTGTAGAGTCCGTGATGACAATTATAAATAAGAAATACTTAAACAAGCTGAATATGGAGGGCGGCAGAGAAAAGGTTATCGCCGCAATGGTGAGGAAAGGTTTTTCCTACTCAGACATAAAATCAGCATTGGAACAAATTGAAAATGGCGAATAATTTTAAGGTTGGTATGATTTCCCTCGGCTGCCCGAAAAACCAGGTAGACGGTGAAATGATGCTTGATAAACTGAATAAAAACGGCTTTCAGATCGTTCAAAATATTGAGGATGCCGACGTTATGGTGATAAACACCTGCGGCTTTATTGAGTCCGCTAAGACGGAAGCGATCGAAACTATACTTGAGGTTGCCGAATACAAAAACGCGGGGCTGATAAGCGCTATCGTGGTAACAGGCTGCCTTGCGGAGCGCTATCAGGATGAGATACTGCAGGAGATGCCCGAGGTTGACGCGGTAATAGGTATCGGCGCGGACGCTGATATTGTTAAGACCTGCCAAAAGGCCCTCGTAGGCGTTAAAACCTCTAATTATCCCGATAAGTGTTATCTTCCGCTTGACGATGAAAGAATGGTTTCAACGCCCTCTCATTGGGCTTATTTGAAGATCTCTGATGGGTGCGACAACCGTTGCTCCTACTGCGCGATCCCCTCTATAAGGGGCAAATACCGCGAGCGTTCAATGGAAAGTATACTGAGCGAAGCAAGGCAACTTGCCGAAATGGGCGTTAAAGAGCTGATACTTATCGCTCAGGATACCACGAAGTACGGTATTATAGAATACGGCGAATATAAGCTTGCTTCGCTTCTCAAAGAGCTTTGCAAAATTGACGGCATTGAGTGGATAAGGCTGTTTTACTGCTATCCCGACAAGGTCACCGATGAGCTGATAGACGTTATCGCTGAGGAGGAAAAGGTTTGCTCCTACATAGATATTCCGCTGCAGCATTGCAACGCCGATATATTAAAGGCGATGAACCGCTCCGGCGATTATAATTCTTTGAAATCGCTCCTTAATAAAATGAAAAGCAAAATTCCCGATCTTTCCCTTCGAACCACCTTTATGGTGGGCTTCCCGGGGGAGAGTGAAGAGCAGTTCGAGGAGCTTTGCAAATTTGTTAAGGATATAGAATTCGATAAAATGGGTTGCTTTACCTTTTCACCTGAAGAGGATACTTCTGCCTTTGATTTTGACTGCCAGATAGACGAGAACATTAAACAAAAGCGTTTTGAGGTGCTTATGGATATCCAGTATTCCATAACGGAAAAGGCGAACAAGGGCAGAATAGGGCATGTTTACAAGGTTATAATTGACGAAAAAGACGGCGATAATTATATTGGAAGAAGCTATCTTGATTCGCCTGAAATAGACTGCTCAATTGTTTTTAAATCGGATACGGAGCTTGCCGTCGGCAGTTTCGTAAACGTAAAAATTACCGATTATAACGGATATGATTTAGTGGGGGAGAGAGTTTAAAATGAACTTACCTAACAAAATTACTATTTTCAGACTTTGCATGATACCTGTGATTCTCGCAACGGCGCTCATTGAGTTTCCGTTTCACTGGACGGCGACGGTGATCTTATATTTCTTCGCCTGCGTCAGCGATACGGTGGACGGAAATATAGCGAGAAAACAGCATATTGTAACAGATTTCGGAAAGCTTATGGATCCGCTCTCCGATAAATCCCTTGTGCTTACCGCGTTCGTTATTATGGTGAAGCTCGGGTATTGCGACGTTGTTTGCTTCTCATTAATGCTTTCACGCGAATTTTTAGTCAGCGGAATCAGAATGATCGCCTGCACGAAGGGGGAGGTTATCGCCGCCAATATTTTCGGAAAGTGCAAGACCTTCCTGCAAATGGCTTCAACAGGGCTTGTTTTCTTATCACTTGGAATTTCCGAATTTTTCGCTCTTGCGAATATTCCGTTTAATTACAAATTTCTCGGTATCGCCGCAGCGGTTATGTTCTGGATCGCATGCGTTGTTTCCGTGCTTTCCGGCATCAAATACGCCAAAGACGGCTGGTATTTAATAGAAAGTAAATAATATATGTATTAAATCAATTATCCGCTAAGCGTGATTTCCATGCTTAGTGGATTTTTTCTATATTGAGTAGACGATCTTCCATATGTTATTCATTGCCGGACACCTTCGAATAAGTATAATTGTATTTGGAGGGTGATTTTATGAAAAACAAAAAGCTTATTATTTTGGTATCTTTATTAACTGCGTTTGCTATACTTTTCGGTGCATTCTTTCTGCAAGTTTATAGAGGAGTGTTTATTACACAGTTTTCATATCTAATTCAAGACATAGAACAAGATGAGCTTGATGAATATATTGAATTATGTTCTCCGCCGGGGAACGAAGCATTTATATATTTTGATAATATCAATCGGTTTCCTTCAGAGAATGCAGAGGACTATAAAAGAATTGTTCTTTATGCCGATATAAGCAATTTCAGTATTTTGCATTATATGCGAACCAATTGCTTTATGCATGACTACTTAAAAAATTCCAATTTCTGCTTTGCAATACCCGGTGACGCGGTATATTACAAAATTGAACGTTTTTCAAGAAAAGCCAAAATTCCAATCGGCACGCTCTTAATATATTCTGCGGATTTAGATGAAAATGAAATTCATAACTGCATAAAAAATCTATTCGTTGATAATTATTTTACCAACAATCTATGCGGTAATATTAAATACAGATCAAACTTGAAAAGTGAAAACTTGATAGCTCTTTCAGAAAATCCGTTTTCATAAGAAAAAACAGTTGCAAATTTAAAATTTTTTGCTATAATGTTATTGTCAATATGAAAAAACGTTGATCGGGAGAAGTAAGGGAAACCTCTTATTCCAGAGAGCGGGCTGGTTGCTGAAATGCCCGTATTAAGAATTCCTTGAAATGCACCCGTGAGTTCCGCAAAGGAAATTACAGTATTTTGCGGCGGCAAGCACCGTTATCTGCAAAGCTGTGAAATGCAGTTAAGTTATAAGGAAGAGTGGAACCGCAATTATTTGCCTCTGTCGTTTTGACGGAGGCTTTTTCTTTTATTGACGAAATAAATCGAAATTAAGGAGGGGAAGTATGTTCAAAGATTTTAAGGAATCAGTTAAAAGCTTTATGGATCATGATCCCGCTGCCAGAAACCCCATAGAAATAATTCTGCTTTATCCCGGTTTTAAGGCGCTTCAAAGCCACAGGCGTGCTAAGTGGTTTTTAAACCATAAAATGCCGTTTTTAGCAAGGCTTATCAGCCAGAATTGCGCGAGAAGAACAGGTATTGAAATACACCCGGGAGCAACGATAGGTAGGCGCGTTTGCATAGACCACGGCCACGGAGTTGTTATAGGGGAGACCACCGAGATAGGCGACGACGTTATGATCTATCAGGGCGTTACCCTCGGCGGTACGGGAAAGGACGTAGGCAAGCGCCATCCCACAGTCGAAAGCGGAGTTATGATCGGCGCCGGCGCAAAGGTGCTTGGTCCCATAACGATAGGCAGAAACGCAAAAATTGCCGCGGGAGCGGTCGTTGTTAAGGACGTTGAGCCCAACAGCACGGTTGTCGGCATTCCCGGAATTACCGTTAAAATAGACGGTGAGCGGATCGACGATCTCGATCACACGAATCTGCCCGATCCCGTAATGAACGCTATCAAATCAAACCTTTTAAAAATAGAAGAGCTTGAAAGAAAAATCAAAGAGCTGGAGGACGATAAAAAATGAGAGTATTCAACACAATGTCAAGATCAAAGGAAGAGTTTATTCCTGTTGACAAAAACGAGGTCAAGATCTACGCCTGCGGACCTACCGTGTATAACTATATCCACATAGGCAACGCAAGACCGCTGTGCGTTTTTGATGTTCTGCGCCGTTATATGGAATACCGCGGCTACAACGTTAAATTCGTGCAGAATTTCACGGATATTGACGATAAGATCATCAACCGTGCCAACGAAGAGGGAATAACCTTCGAGGAAGTTTCAAAAAAATACATCGAGGAGTTCTGGACTGATGCTCACGGCCTTAACTTTAAGGACGCTACCGTTCACCCCAAGGCGACCGAGAATATTGACGAGATCATCGCCATAATCAAATCCCTTGAAGAAAAGGGCTATGCATACGCCGTTAACGGAGACGTTTATTTCAGAACGCTGAAATTCAACGAATACGGAAAGCTTTCCCATCAGCCGATCGATGATTTGGTCAGCGGCGCGAGGATCGCGGTTGGCGAGCATAAGGAAAATCCGCTTGATTTCGCTCTTTGGAAAGGCGCGAAAGAGGGCGAGCCTTATTGGGATTCCCCCTGGGGCAAGGGCAGACCCGGCTGGCATATTGAATGCTCGGCAATGAACAGAAAGTATCTCGGCAACACCATTGATATTCACTGCGGCGGACAGGATCTCGTGTTCCCGCACCACGAAAACGAGATCGCCCAGAGCGAATGCGCAAACGGCTGCACCTTCTCAAAATACTGGATGCACAACGGCTATATCAACGTGGATAACGTAAAGATGAGTAAATCACTCGGCAATTTCAAGACCGTTCGTGAGATAGCAAACGTTTACGGCTACGAGGTTATCAGATATTTCCTCATTTCCTCCCATTACCGTTCACCGATCAACTACAGCCTTGATATCATCGAGCAGTGCAAGTCAGCTCTTGAAAGGCTCTACACCTGCCGTGACGCCCTTGATTTCGCTATTAAAAACGCAACTGTTGATACTGCTGAAAACGATGAAGCGCTTATCGCTGAGCTTGCCGAAAGACGTAATCAGTTCATTGAAGCTATGGATGATGACCTTAACACGGCCGACGGCCTTTCCGCACTGTTTGATTTAACAAGAGATATCAACACTAAGATTATCAATAAAGATGTGTCTAAGGCTGTTGCTCAATATGCCGCTGATCTTTATGATGAGCTCTGCGGCGTTTTAGGGCTTCTTTACAACAGAAAGGGATCAGACCTTGATTCAGAGGTTGAAGCGCTTATTCAGCAGCGCCAGGAAGCGAGAAAAAACAAGGATTGGGCTACCGCCGATAAGATTCGTGATGATCTTAAGGCAATGGGAATCATTTTAAAGGATACTCCGCAGGGAGTTACCTGGACTAAGGAATAAAAATAATTAAGGAGTAAAAGTTTATGATAGATAAAAGACCTTTTAAAGACACTCAGCTTTCATTACTGGGGCTTGGAACGATGCGCCTTCCCTGTAAATCAATACTCAAAAGGGAAGTAAACCCGATGATCGATTATAAAGAGGGTCAGAAGCTTGTTGATTACGCCATTGAAAACGGGATCAATTATTTTGATACCGCCTATATGTATCATGCCGGAAAGAGCGAAAAATTCATTGGAGAAGCGCTGAAAAAGTATCCGAGAGATAGCTATTATCTTGCTGATAAGCTTCCGATCTGGATGTGCCTTAAGCCCGCCGATATGGAAAAGGTTTTCAAAAATCAGCTTGACAGAACCGGCGCGGATTATTTTGATAATTATCTGCTTCATTCGCTTAATGAAAGCAATTTTGAAAAATGCGAAAAGTACGGTGCTTACGATTTTCTTAAGAAAAAACAGGCTGAGGGAAAGATAAAGAATATCGGCTTCTCATTCCACGGAACGATTGATGATCTGAAAAAAATCGTTGCGGCTCATCATTGGGATTTCGCTCAGATTCAGCTCAATTACCTTGATTGGAAGGATCAAAAAGCCAAAGAGCAATATGAGATCCTCACCGAAGCGGGTATTCCCGTAATCATTATGGAGCCCGTAAGGGGAGGGAAGCTTGCCGACGTTTCCGAGGAAATCAACGCAATGTTTCAAAAGGCAAGACCCGGCAAGTCAGCCGCAAGCTGGGCGATCAGCTTCGCCGCAAGCCTTCCGAACGTTGTAACGATTTTAAGCGGTATGAACTCTCTTGAGCAGATGAAGGACAATATTGAAACGCTCACCGATTTCGAGCCTTTTGATAAATCAAAAACGAATATCTGCTTTAATGCCGCGGCGGTTATGAATAAGAAAGAAGTCATTCCCTGCACGGGTTGCGACTACTGCGCTGATTGCCCCAAGGGAATCAAAATTTCAACGATATTCAGCTACTACAATAAGGTTAAGCAAGACGAAATCACCGCTGATGAAGCCAAGGCTCTTTATGCTGAGCTTCCGGCTATTGAGAAGGCGGAGAACTGCATTAAATGTGAAAAGTGCAAAAACCATTGCCCGCAGTCAATAGACATCACGAGCTGGATGACAGACGGAATACCGAAATTCTTTGCTGAATAAATACATAAAGAAAAGCTCTCTTTGATAGAGAGCTTTTTTATTGCTTTATTTTGTTTTGAAATAGAATTCAACGCCGTCAGACTTATTTATAAATCCGTAATCATATTTATGATGCTCTAAAATCTGCTTGCAGATCGCAAGTCCCATTCCCGTTGAATTATCCTCGCTGTTTCTTGCCTCATCATCTCTGTAAAAGATATCCCAAAGATTTTTCTTTAACTCAGGTTTGATATTCGTCCCCTCATTAAATACCGCAAAGGAAAAATTATTAATAATTCCTTCAAGTATTATAATGATTCTTTTCCCCTCAGCCGTATGCTTAATTGCGTTTGAAAGGTAATTATCAATTACAAGGGCAATCAGATCCTTATTGCAATTTATCTCAACGCTATGAGTAGGAATATTTGCTTCAAGCAGTATATTCTTAGATTCTATCAATGGACTGTATTTTTCTATTTCGCCTTTAACTATTTCTGTAAGATCGCATTTTTCTTTTTTAATGCTCTCGGCGGAAGCAAGGCGATTATATTGAAGCAGGGTAGCAACCAGCTTGTTCATTCTCAGCGATTCAGCATATATTGACTTAACGTATTCCTCGTTTTTTTCCGGCGCAATATTTTCCAAAACGCATTCGCACTGATTTTCAATAACCGCAAGGGGAGTTTTCAGCTCGTGCGCCGCCGCGCTTATGAAGGCTATCTTTGATTCCTCAAGCTTTTTCGCTTTTTTGAAATATACTATTAAAGAAACATTTGCAATCAGGCAAAGCACTAAATAATATAAGGACTGAATAAGCATTCTTCCGCGAAATTCATATGAAACAAGAGTAGACATTTCACTGTTATAGCTGCCAAAAGAAGCGTATCCGTATTCTTCATCGTTTAAGGTTATAATATCGGTTCTTGACATAGTTGTATTTTTTAAATTGCGCCATCTTGTTTCGGGCGCAATAACTTCAACTATTGCGTATTCATACTCATCTTTATGCCCAATTGATATATACGCCTTTTCATATAATTCCTGCATATAATCTCTCTCATCAGCATAGTGACCAGCTTGTGCAATGATTTCTCCGTCCTTATTATATATTGCTACGCCGTAAAGAGGTTCTGCTGTATCGTCGGGAGCATCTGAAAAACTCTCGTGAAAAAAGTTAACCATATCTTGTGTGATTTCCACAAGTGAAAACTCATCATATTTTTCAAAATAATCAGAAGTTTTAGACATACTAAAAAAGAAATCTCGATAGGAAGATAATTTTTCTTTTGTTAAAAAGGTGAAGGTAAGTATTGAGGTTATTAAAAAAGCGTTAATAAGTAGGATATTTATTATTGCAATAATTTTAATATTCTTTTTTGTCATTACAATTCCTCCTTAAAAATATATCCCGCGTTGAAAACGGTTTTAATATGGCGCGATTTGTCTCCGAGGGCTTTTCTAATAATTTTAATGTGGGTATCAACGGCCCTTTCGTCGCCCTCAAAGTCCCAGCCCCATATTCTGCTAAGTATGAGTTCTCGGTTTAAAACGATTCCTTTGTTCTCAATAAGATACTTTAATAGCTGAAAATCCTTTTGTGAAAGCTCGATTTCCTTATCGTCAACAAGAGCCTTATTTTGATTTAAGTCAAGCGTGATTCCCGAAACAGTCAGCCTGTTTTCCTTATCCGTACCTTTATATCTCTTTATCATCGCAAGACATTTTTCATAAAGAACGGATAGGGGAAAGGGCTTAACGATATAATCATCAGCGCCACTGGTGTAGCCGTTTAATAAATCCCGCTCTTCGCCCAAGGCCGAAAGAAACAGTATCGGCATATCGTGCTTTTTCCTTATTTCCTTGCAAGCGGTAAGGCCGTTCATCACGGGCATCATAACGTCAAGAATAATTAGATCAAAATCGTTATATTCCGTTTGATCCACAGCTTCCTGTCCGTTTTTCGCAAGGCAGACAGTCAGACCCTTAGCCGAAAGATAGTCCCTGATCGTTTCTCTTATTTTTATTTCATCGTCAACAACTAAAACCTTATACATTGGTTTTCCTCCTTTCAGCCTTGATTCTATTATACACTTGTGTAGTTCTTGTGTCACTCTAAAAAATTTTTGCAAAAAATAAAGGAGGGGATAACCCTCCTTTAAATTATAAAACTATTATTCAACAAGTCCGCTCATATCGTACATACCGGGCTCTTTGCCTGCCATAAATACGGCGGCATTGACTGCGCCTACTGCGAATATCTCCTTGCTTCTGGCGGAGTGGGAGAGCGTGATGATCTCGTCTCTGCCGGCAAAAATGATATCATGCTCACCAACGATCGTGCCGCCTCTGATGGCGTGCAGACCGATCTCATTTTTACTGCGCTTCTCGCGTTTTGAATGGCGGTCATACTCATATTTCATCGGCTTATCAAGCTCGCCGCAGATAGCGTCCGCCAGCATAAGCGCCGTGCCGCTGGGGGCGTCAATCTTCTGATTATGATGCTTTTCAACGATCTCAATATCAAAGTCATCACCAAGAACGGAAACCGCCTTTTTCGCGAGATTCGCCAGCAGATTGATGCCGAGGCTCATATTATATGTGAAGAAAACGGGCGTTTTCTTAGAAGCCTCTTCGATCATTCTCTTTTGCGTTTCGTCGTAACCTGTGGTGGCGATAACTACCGGCATAGCCTTGCTCACCGCAAAATCAAGCAGATCGCCGAGCAAAACGGGATTAGTAAAATCGATTATAACGTCCGCTTCCTCATTGACTTCACTAAGCGTGGAATAAACAGGGAAGAGAGCGCTTTCGGTATTTATATCAACGCCTGCTACTATTTCACAATCGTTTCTCGCGGCAACTACGCTTTGGATAACCTTTCCCATTTTGCCGTTCGCGCCGCATAATATAATTCTTGTCATTTTATAATTCCTTATTTTTACACTTTTGTCTTAATTAATTCGCTTATTTGATAAGACCGTATTCCTCAAGGGTTTCCTTCATCAGCGCCTTGTTCTCATCAGTCATATCGATAAGGGGAAGTCTGCAATGGCCCGCGTTGTAGCCGATCAAATTAACCGCTTCCTTAACGGGAATGGGGTTAACGTCGCAGAAAAGAACTTTCGCCAACTTCTGGTACTTCTCCATCATAGCCTTTGAGCCCTCAATATCGCCGTCTAAGTACTTGGCAACTATATCGTGGGTCTCCTGCGGGCAAACGTTTGAAAGCACGCTGATAACGCCGTAGCCGCCTCTTTCCATAATGTCAAAAATCTGATCGTCGTTACCACTCCAGATATTCAGCTCATCGCCGCACAGCTCGTGAAGCTTTGCGATCTGATCAAGATTTCCGCTGGCTTCCTTAATGCCGTTCACTCTCTCAAGCTTCGCGATCTCCGCCGCGGTCTCGGGAAGAATGTTAACGCCTGTTCTTGAAGGAACGTTATAAAGGATCAGGGGCTTATCGGTAGCGTCGTGAATAGCCGTGTAGTGAGCTATAAGACCTCTCTGGCTGGTCTTGTTATAGTAGGGAGTAACCAGCAGAAGGGCGTCAGCGCCGTATTCACATGCTTCCTTACTCATTTCAATGGCAGATTTGGTTGAGTTAGAGCCGGTGCCGGCAATAACCTTACATCTGCCGTTTACGTAATCTATACACCATTTGATACACTCGAGGTGTTCGTCAACGTCAAGCGTGGAGCTTTCTCCGGTAGTGCCGCAGATAACGATAGCGTCCGTGCCGTTTTCAAGCTGCCAGTCAACAAATCTTTCAAATTCCTCATAATTTACTGAGCCGTCCTCGTTCATAGGAGTGATAATTGCAACTGCCGCTCCTGTAAAAATAGGTTCTTTCATAAGTAAGATTTCCTTTCAATTAATTCATATAACCTTCAGCACAAAGAAGCTCCGCAAGGAGTACCGCGCCGCCTGCCGCTCCGCGAAGTGTGTTGTGGGAAAGGCAAACGAATTTGTACTGATACTGTGTGTCTTCTCTTAATCTGCCGATGGAAACGGCCATACCGTTTTCAAGCATTCTTTCTGATTTGATCTGAGGTCTGTTGTCCTCCACGAAATAGTTGAGGAACTTCTTCGGAGCGGAGGGAAGCTCTAATTCCTGAGCTCTGCCGCTGAAATTCTCCCAGATCCCGATCATTTCTTCTTTTGTGGGCTTCTTTTCAAAGTTTACGAATACTGCGCCGAGGTGGCCGTTTGTAACGGGAACTCTTATGCACTGCGCCGTGAAGTTCGGTTTATCCGCAAGCTTGATCTCGCTGCCTTCGATCTTGCCCCAAAGCTTAAGCGGCTCTTTCTCGCTCTTTTCCTCTTCGCCGCCGATGAAGGGGATAACGTTGTCTATCATTTCGGGCCAGGTCTCAAAGGTCTTTCCCGCGCCGCTGATAGCCTGATAAGTACAAACGAGAACATCCTTTACGCCGTATTTCTCATGAAGAGGGAAGAGAGCGGGAACGTAAGACTGAAGCGAGCAGTTTGATTTAACCGCAATGAAGCCGCGCTTCGTGCCAAGTCTTTTTCTCTGCTCGGGGATAATGTGGATATGCTCTGCGTTAAGCTCCGGCACTACCATGGGTACGTCGGGCGTGAAGCGGTGGGCGCTGTTGTTGGAAACAACGGGGCATTCATGTTTAGCATATTCCTCCTCAAGCTTTTTGATCTCATCCTTTTTCATATCAACCGCGCAGAAAACGAAATCAACCATTGAGGTGATCTTATCAATATCTGCCGTTGCGTCCAAAACAATAATGTCTTTTACCTTTTCGGGAATATCTACGTCCATACACCATTTTGCGGCAACAGCCTCTTTATAGGGCTTACCGGCTGATCTTGCCGATGCGGCAAGACAAACTACGTTAAACCACGGATGATCCGCAAGAAGCGTGGCAAAACGCTGACCTACCATTCCCGTTGCGCCGACAATGCCGACATTGTATTTTCTTTCCATCCTATAAAACTCCTTAAATAACGTCTTGTAAAACAAGACAAAATGAAATATAATACTTTAAAGCGGCTTGGAAACATATAAACTGCCCAAGCTCTCTTGATATAATATCACTTATTATATATATATGTCAAACATTAATTATGGAGACTCAAATGAAAACCTCAGATTTTTATTACGAACTGCCCGAAGAGCTGATAGCGCAAACGCCTATTGAGCCGAGAAACGCCTCAAGAATGATGGTTTTGCACAAAGATTCGGGAGAAATCGAACATAAAGTTTTTTCTGACTTGACCGAAATGCTCAATGAAAAGGACTGCCTCGTTTTAAACGATACACGCGTTATCCCCGCAAGGATATTCGGCGTTAAAAAGGATACGGGCGCAGTGGTAGAATTTCTTTTGGTGGCGCAAAAGGAAAATGACGTTTGGGAATGCCTTTGCAAGCCCGGAAAGCGCGCCAAAATAGGCACGCTCTTTTCCTTTGGAGAGGGGAAGCTGACGGGCGAAGTTGTCAGCATTAATGAGGAGGACGGCAACCGTTTCGTTAAATTCACCTGCGAGGGCAATATTTTTGCCGTGCTGGACGAGATAGGCTCTATGCCTCTGCCGCCATATATAAGGGAAAAGCTCAGCGATAAAGAAAGGTATCAGACAGTTTACAGCCGTGAATTAGGCTCAGCTGCCGCCCCTACGGCGGGACTTCACTTTACGCCCGAAATGTTAGAGGAAATCAAGCAAAAGGGCGTTAAAATCGCATACGTTACGCTTCACGTTGGACTTGGTACCTTCAGACCCGTTAAGGTGGATGACGTAACGAAGCATAATATGCACAGTGAGCATTACATAATGCCAAAGGAGACTGCCGACATTATAAATGAAACGAAGCAAAACGGAGGCAGGGTGATTTGTGTTGGTACCACCTCCTGCAGAACTGTTGAATCAGTCGCCGCTAAAAACGGCTGTATCTGCGCCGATGAGGACGACACGTCCATATTCATCTATCCAGGCTTCGAGTACAAGTGTATGGACGCGCTTATAACAAACTTCCACTTGCCTGAAAGCACGCTGATAATGCTTGTTTCCGCCTTTGCAGGCTTCGACAATATAATGAACGCTTACAATACCGCCGTTGCGGAGCGCTATCGCTTTTTCAGCTTCGGTGATGCAATGTTTATAGAATAAAGGACAATAATATGAAATTCACAGTTATAAAAAAAGAAGGAAACGCGAGACGCGCGGTTTTTGAAACCGTTCACGGAACAGTGCAAACGCCTGCGTTTATGAACGTTGCTACTGTTGCGGCTATTAAGGGCGGTCTATCTGCCGAAGATTTAAAAAGTATAGATACTCAGGTTATGCTTTGCAATACCTATCATCTTCACGTTCGCCCCGGTGACGATCTCGTTTACGATATGGGCGGGTTGCATAAATTCACCGCTTGGGACAAGCCGATTTTAACGGACAGCGGCGGATTTCAGGTTTTTTCTCTGGCAAAGCTTAATAAGATAAAAGAGGAAGGCGTTACCTTCCAATCTCACATTGACGGCAGAAAGATTTTTATGGGTCCTGAGGAATCTATGCGCATTCAAAGCCATCTCGCTTCAACCATCGCGATGGCGTTTGACGAATGCGTTGAAAACCCCGCTCCCTATAAATACGCCGTAGAATCCTGCGAGCGCACCACCAGATGGCTTGAGCGTTGCAAAATTGAGATGGACAGGCTCAATTCACTCCATGAAACGATCAATAAAGATCAGCTTCTTTTCGGTATAAACCAAGGCTGTACCTATGATGATCTTCGAGTTGAGCATATGAAAACGATTGCGAAAATGGATCTTGACGGCTACGCTATCGGCGGTCTTGCGGTCGGCGAGCCTAAGGAGGATATGTACCGCATTATAAGCGCGGTTACGCCGTTTGCTCCTGAAAACAAACCGAGATATTTAATGGGCGTTGGAACTCCGGGAAATATTCTGGAGGGCGTCAGCAGGGGAGTAGACCTTTTTGATTGCGTAATGCCCAGCAGAAACGCCCGCCACGGTCAGCTTTTCACAAAAAAAGGAATCATCAATATAAATAACGCTAAGTACGCGAGAGACGATTCTCCCATTGACAGCGAGTGCGACTGTCCCGTTTGCAGAAGCCACAGCAGAGCTTATATCCGCCATTTGCTAAAGGCGAATGAAATGCTTGGTATGCGCCTTGCGGTTATGCACAATCTGTATTTCTACAATAATCTGATGAAAGAGATACGCGAAAATATAGAAAACGGCTCTTTTGAGGATTATAAAAATGAATATGTTGTAAAACTTGATACAAGAATTTAGAAAAGCCTTGCTTTTTTGCTGATTTATAGATATAATACTGATATTAATTAAAATAACGGAGGGCAAATTATGTCATATTTACTCAGTTTAGCCGCAAGCGGCGCTGAAGGCGCAACCGGCGGCAGCCAGTATTCATCTCTTATTTTCATCGTTCTTCTTTTTGTTGTAATGTATTTCCTTATGATAAGACCGCAGAAAAAGCGTCAGAAGGAAGAGCAGGAGATGAGGCAGTCTCTTGAGATCGGTGATGAGATCATTACCATCGGCGGTATCGTTGGCAGAGTAGTAACGATCCGCGAAGAGGATATCGTTATCGAAACAGGCGCAGACAGAACCAAAATGAAATTTAAGCGCTGGGCTGTGAACACCAACGTAACGAAGACCGAGCAGCACAAGAAAGAGGTTGAGGCCGCAAGAGCCGCAGCTCAGGAGAAGAAGAACAGCAGGAAGGCCGCTAAGGAGGACAAGCTTTCTTCAGACGAGCCCAAGGTTTTAACTGACGACGATAAGAAAGATTAATTCTAATAGGAATAAAATTCAACTCCCCCGAATATTCATTAGTGAATACGGGGGAGTTTTCTTATGAAAATCAATTCAAGCAATGCCAAAGGGCTTCTAATAAAATTTGTTATCAAATCGGTTATACTAACTGTAATTTCCGTTTTGCTTTTTTCGGTTATATTTTCATTTATAGTATATAAAGCCGATCTTGATTTGAAATATCTTGAATATCTTTCGTTTTTTGTATGCGCGATTTCAGCAGTAATAACTGCTTATTTTTCCGTTAAATCCTTTAAAAACAACGGTTTCGTTATGGGAATATTATCCTGTCTGCCGCTCGTTTTATATTCGTTCATCAATCTTCTTATAAACGGAAATAACATTATTTATTTTCTTATTAAGCTATTGATAATTCTGCTTTTCGGCGGAATTTTCGGATTATTATCAACAAAAAAATCAAAGAAATTCAAGGTAAAATAAATGGATAGTTTTGAATTAAAAAATGAATTCGATGATGAATTCAAAGAATTTGAAAAAGCCTTCACATTTAAAGAGGAAAAAGAAAAAAAGGATCTGTTTGAGCTTTTCAGCGAAAACAAAACCTTTTTATACTCCGTTATTTTTTACGCCGCCGGATTATTCTGCGGCTCCTACGTCTATCTGAAATGTAAAAACGATCTGCTAAACAGTCTTTTTGCCGTACAAACAGAGGATTTTTTGCAATCATTTCTAAATAACCTAAGCCTTTATATGCTGATTTTCGCAATATCCGTTTTGCTGGGCGTTTGCCTTGTTGGCTTTCCGCTTCTTAATATGATACCGCTTTTCGTTGGTTTTGAAGCGGGAATGAGAGTTGCGTATTACTACATAAACTATGCGATAAAAGGCGTTGGTTACTCATTTTTAATGGTAGCGCCGTTCGTTTGCCTTTATCTTACTGTTTTGATCTATTCGATTTCGATGAGTTATGAAATGAGCCGAAAAATATATGATATAACGGTCAAAAAATCGGAAATCGAAGATTTTGACTATAAAACATATTTAAAGAAGTATTTGCTCTACGCGGCGCTTATCGTTGCAGTGTCCTTGGTAAATACCGCCGTTTCAAGCGTGCTGAGCGGCATTATTTCCATTTAGATTTTTCTTTGCTAAGCGGGTTGGCTTCGATCGCTTTTCGTGCCGCTTCGTCAGCAATGTGAGTATAGATCTCAGTCGTACCGAGATTCTCATGGCCGAGAATTTCCTTTAGAAGCAATACGTCAACCTTGCCGTGCTGATACATAAGCGTTGCGGCTGTATGGCGAAGCTTGTGAACGGAAAGCCCTCTGTCTCCAAGTCCGGCTTTTTCGAGGTTAGAATAAACGATATGCTGAACTGTTTTGGGGCTTATACGCTGATTTCTTGAGCTTAAAAACAAGGCTCTGTCCTTAACTCCGTCATTGGGGCGTTTTCTCATATAATTCGTAAACGCGTCCACGCAGGCTTGATTCAGATAAACCGTGCGCTCCTTGTTGCCTTTACCGGTGATAACAATAGAGCCGTCCGCCTTGATATCGTTATAATCAATAGAAACCAGCTCGGAAAGACGCATTCCGCAATTCAAAAAGAACGTTATAATGCAGTAATCGCGCTCCTTATAAGGACCGTCAACAACAGACAAAAGCTTTTCCGCTTCCTCAAGAGTAAGGTATTTCGGAAGGGCCTTTTTCGTTTTTGGAATATCGAGATTTTTCATTGGATTGCTTTCAAGAAGCCCCATATTATCAGTAAGATAGATAAAAAATCTTCTGATCGCAATAACTCGCCGAGCGCGCGTATTTTCGCTGTTTTGGCGAACGTTTTTGCAATAAATCAAAAACTGATACGCGTCGTTAAGTGTGATTTTTCTTATAAATTCAATGTCAATAGGGGAGAGATCAATATCGCTGTCCTCAACGTTTTTTGGAACAAGTCCTTTTGATCTCATAAGATACCGAAAAAAGGTGCGCAGATCGGAGGCGTATTCGATTACAGACAATTCTGAATGACCTTTAATAGCTTCTATGTAAAGTAAATATTGCTGTACGAGCATAGGAAGCTCTGAAAATTCTTCACGTTTCATAAATTTTCCTTTCTATTGTGAAACAGTTTCACGATCATTTTGATTAAATAGATTAAGAGGGAAGCTTACAACCGATAGAAAATAATTGATTCAATATCTTGGTGATATGAGAAGCATAAAGCAGATCATCAAAGTTCAATGAAAAACTATCATAACTCAAAATTTTATTCGATTATAACTTTCAAAACGATGAAACGTTTAACTGAATAAAACTGAGACGATAAAATTTTGAAATTTATAAATAACTGATTCAATAGATCAATCATGGACAAACCCGCAGTATAAATAAACTGATTAAATCAGAAGAATATTGATATTTAATAGCAGAATCGCACTATATTGAATCCATTGCTTATTATCAGCCAATTATCCGCTTTTCCCTAATTTTTAAGATTTAAGCTCCCCTAAATTGCACAAAATATTAATTTTGTATAATTGTATCAAGTTTTTACCAGCTTGTCAATCCCCTTGTTTTTCGCATAACTCCAAGAGATTTAAAACATCGAACATCACTTCGTTAAACATTTTCAATCGCTCTTTTGCGATGATCTCTTCCAAGTGATCTACGCTGTCAAATTCTCGACGTATGTATCGAAATGAACAATCAGTTACTGCAGCTTCTAACCGTACTTGCATATGATAGAAATACTCTACGATCGACAATCTTTCCTTTTTACGCATATACTCTACCCCGCATTCGTTTTCTTAAAAAATCCTACAATCGTAGCTATGATGTCTACTACCTTAAACAATGCCATAACACCGATAGCAATCCATATGATCGTAAATGCTACATCATCCAGGAAGAACCGGACAAACGAATAACCCATACGAATATACGGCATAAATGCATCCAGGAAGCTCGTCACATCCACATCAGGAATATTAAGCAACGATACTGGAGCCTTCAGAAGAGCTATAAGCAAATTCAAGATCCATTCAACGATCATAAATCTGATCCCCCTTCAATACCTACTTTATTGATCACCTGCTTGTAAATCATTCGAAACGCTGCTATAGCCATTCCAAGGTCAATGAAGCCGTGCATTAAAACAAGAGCAACATTGATCATTGATTTCGTTGCAGGTTCATCAAGAGAATTAAGAGGCTCGAGCAGATCATAATCAATCCCGCCAAAAATAGAATACCTTTGCCCATTAAGCTTAAATGCGATCTCGGGAAAATGTATAACAAGGTGGTTACCGTTAGCAGACTCCAGACCATTTACGATATCCTTCAAATGCCAGATCAGCTTCTTAGGTACGTTATAAACTGCACCCAGGTGATCGGACATATGCTGATCAAGATCAGCTTGAACATTGTCAAAATAATCCTCTGAGGGCAAAAATAAGCTTGAAAGGAAATCAGTAATATCAACATATATTTGAACGAAAAAGTCGCCTATACGATCGCCCAGGCTACCAAACCAATCGCCTATATCAGCAAACCATTGTTTAAGGTTTGCAACCATATCAGAGAACCAATCGCCAATCGAAGCAAACCAGTCACCAAGATTGCCAACTAAACTGTCAAAGAAATTAGATAGATTAGTCCACAAATTAGTTATAAAGTTACCAATCTCCGAAGGTAGATTAACAAGCTTTTCCCAAATACCTTTAACCCAATTTATAATTGAGTTCATTAAACCGACAGATTTACTATCAGAATTAATTACTACGTTTGGAAAAGCATAGGCAATATACTCGTAATCATTTACATATTTAACATTAGAAATACGTAAATGAACAAATAAATCGCCCT
>JAFLRY010000034.1 GCA_022511205.1 Eubacterium sp.
TGTGCCGAAAATACTTGGCGGGAAGCTGCCCGGGAAAATAGGTAATGCCGACATCCAAAACCTCTCATTTATTTGAGAGGTTTTTCTTTTTGTTGTATTGGAATTCTACTGCTTTTATGTTAAAATTCAATTAGGTGATTATTATGGAAAAATTCAGATGGGCGTATATAGGAAACGGAAATATTGCTGAATCGACAGCAAGGAGCATTTTAAAGGGCGATCACGAGATCGTTTCCGTTTATGGCAGAAACACTGAAAAGGCAAAGGACTTTGCTAAAAAGGTTGGAGCCATTGCAGTTGATACTCCCGAAGAAGCGATTGGTTTCGACGGTGTTGACGCTGTTTATATCGCAACACCGCACACTTCGCACGTTTATTATTCCATTTTAAGTCTTAATATGAGGAAGCCTGTATTATGCGAAAAGCCCGTTGCTGTTACTGCGGCAGACGCTCAGCGAATGATCGATGCAGCCAAGCGGAATGATACTTATTTTGCGGAGGCTATGTGGACTTGGTTTTCCGATGTTGCACTTAAGGTAAAAGAATGGGTACAGAGCGGGAGAATCGGCGAGATCGAGTCGGTTGATATTCATTACGCGTTTCCGGGTGTTTTAAAGCCGAAAACCTCAAGAGTGCTTATGCCGGAGACCGCGGGCGGGGCGCTCCTTGATATCGGCATTTATCCCATTACTTATTGCTATAATCTTTTCGGGTATCCTGATGAGATCATCTGTAACGGAGAGCTGAAAAACGGAATCGATATCAAAGAAACGGTTATTTTTCGCTACGGCGATATGAGATGTAATCTTCATATGTCTTTGACTGAGTTGAGAGAGGATTGCACGATTGAGGGCACAGAGGGTACGATCAAGCTTGCGCTTTTCCATATGGCTTCTAAAGCGGTTTTAAAAAGTAAGAAAGGCAATGAGACATTTAGGGGAAAGACCGATTACCTGACCGAATTCACGCGCTGTGCCGGGGAAATAAAAGCAGGCAAAAAGGAGTCGGAGTATATTCCGTTTAAATCAACTTTTGATTGTCTTAGAATTATGGACGAGTGCCGCGCTCAGATGGGGCTCAAATATCCCTTTGAATAAATGAAAGGATCAGCAGAAATGGCAAAAGAACCGATACTGGAAACTGAGCGCTTGATACTAAGACCGCATACTATCAAAGATGCGGAGGCTTGCTTCGCATGGCAGAGCGATCCCGAGGTGACTAAGTTTCTTTCACGCTCGACGAGTATGGACATAAGCGAAACGAGGGAATGGCTCAAAAAGATTGAGAATAGCGGTAGTTTCATGTGGGCAATGACCTTGAAAGAAAACGGCACGCTAATAGGTACCTGCGCCATAGGCGAGAGCTCATATATGCCGGATCACTGGAACTTTGCCTATTACCTCAGACGCGAACAATGGAATAAGGGCTACGCCACCGAGGCGGCAGAGGCAATGATAAGCTTTGCTAAAGAGGAGCTGGGAATTAAAAAGTTTTGCGCCGTTCATGCGGTAGACAATCCTGCCTCCGGTAGAGTAATTGAAAAATGCGGCCTGAAATTCCATCATCACGGTGAGTACTCAAAGCTTGATGGCAGCGCTACGTTTAAAGCCAAATATTACATATTGGAAGGTGAATGAGCTATGAAAAAATCACTTTACGATCAGATTGAAGCCAATATGCTCTCCTGTATCAAGGAGACAGTGCACGATATGGATCACGTTTACCGCGTGCTGAATTTTGCTCTGTATATTGCGAAGCAGGAGCAAGGCGTTGATTATGATGTGCTTATTGCCTCTGCGCTTCTCCATGATATAGGCAGGGACGGGGAAAACGGCGGGCACAACGTTGTAGGCGCCGAAATGGCAAGGGATTTCCTGAAAGGAATAGGATTCCCTGATGAAAAGATTGATGGCGTATATCACGCTATAATCACCCACAGCAATGGTATGGATTGTGAGCGCAAAACTCTCGAAGCGAAGATACTTTACGATGCGGACAAGCTGGAGGCAATAGGCGTTATGGGTATCGCGCGGGCATTTCTCTACGCGGGCAACGTAAATAATCATATGTACGTGCTTGAGAACGGCAAGGTCGATATGGATGAAAACGCCGAAGATGACACGGTTGTAAGATATTATTTGCGCCACCTGCAAAAGAATTACGATAGGTTTTTCACGAAAGCGGCACGTGAGCTGGCGCTGAGGCACAAAAAAGAGGACGAGGAATACTTCCGCGCCTTCATAAATTTCATTAACGAGAATGCTGAATTTGCCGATAAGCTAAGCAACGTAATAGAAGAATAAGTAACTGATTTGTTTGCGCAAATCAGAACCTTCTTGATAAATTAAGAGAAAACGCACGGGTTTGTCCCGTGCGTTTTTTATTAAAAAATATCGTATGCTTATTACTCTTCGTTCTTTGCCTCATTTATGCTTTTACTCCAGTATTCAAAGAGCCTGTCCTCGCTCCAGGAGGCATTAGCCGGGCTGGTGGAGGGCAGTACTGCCGAGGGAATACTTATATTATATTTAATATACTTATTATATAGTGCCTCTGCCTTTTTGCCGTTGAGAAAAATCTGCCTTATATTAGCCTTTTCAAGTATCTCGCTGAGATCGTTTGCCTGAACGTTTTTGATGCTGCTGTCCGCAGAGCCGGTGATTTCACAGGAATGGATAACGTCCCACAGTGCGAAGTGGTTATCCAGTATAAGTCTTGTTTTTTCATCGATACTTGCCGGTACAGCTTCGCCGCATATTCTTGACATAATCCTCCAAAACCTGTTTTGCGGGTGACCGTAGAAAAAGCCCTGTTCACGCGATTTAACGGACGGAAAAGAGCCGAGAATTAGTATTTCAGAGTGCTCATCAAATAGAGGATTTATCGGGTGAACGAACATATAGACCTTCCTTTCAGTAAATAAGCTTGAAAAAAACTGATTCCGTCAATACGAAATCAGTTTTTTATTTTATGAATTATTGTTGCTTGTACATCTGATTGCTAAACGGGTTTGCCCGCCAACGGTGCAGGTGAATACAGTTAAATCCCAGTCGCCGCTTTTCATTTCCTCAACATCTGTCGGAACAAGAGTTTCAATATTTGATACCTTATATTTGAAAACGTTACCGTCCACATCAGTGAAAAACACGTCATCGCCTGTTACGAGATTTCTAAGGCGACCGAAATGGCCGGTGTAATTATGGGCGGCAATTACCAAATTATTAAGATATGCCGATCCGCTGTAACGGCAGGGGGCTATCTTCAGCTGTGGATAGCTCAATGAATCCATAACGGGAAGCTCAAGATCAATAACGGGAATAGAGATCGTTCCGATATACTTATGGCCGTCATGAGTGATCGTGGGCATATTCATCTTGGGATTTAAAATATAATCCGGGATAAATTCATCTCCATATGCTTCGTAAGCTTCGGAAGTCTCCGAAATTTGACTCGAGATTTCAACAAGTATCTCATTTGCCTCACGGGAAGCTCTGCTATTGTCCCAAAGATTATAAAAGGTAAGGCCAAAGGCAGATACTATTAAAAGCAAGCCGAGCGCAATGGAAATGAATGATAGGCGTTTACGCATTGGTATCTTCACTCCGCTTTTTTATGCTGATACCGATAAAGCAAACCATAAGGCCCGCCATAAGAAGCACCGGAACAGGCCACCATAGCTGACCGGTTTGCGGCAGCGTGGGCCTTTCGGGATTGGTTGGCTCAGTTGGCTCGAACGAAGCGTTCGGATCTGTCGGTGCATTTGGTTCAGTCGTCTCGGCCGGCTCGGTTGGTTGTGTTGCCTCAGTTGGCTCGGTCAGCTCGCTCTTCTCAGTCGTCTCGGTCGGCTCGGTCGGCTCGGTTGGCTCAGTCGGCTCGGTTGGCTGAGTTGGCTCAGTTGGTTGAGTTGGCTCGGTTGGTTCAGTCGGCTCGGTTGGCTGAGTCGGCTCGGTTGGCTGAGTCGGCTCGGTTGGCTGAGTTGGCTCAGTTGGTTGAGTTGGCTCGGTTGGCTGAGTTGGCTCAGTTGGTTTAGTTGGCTCAGTCGGTTCAGTTGGCTTAGTCGGTTCAGTTGGCTTAGTCGGCTCGGTTGGCTTAGTCGGCTCAGTTGGTTTGTCAGGTTTATTCGGATCGTCGGGCTTCTCAGGCTCATCATACGTATTTGTTAACGTAAAGGTGATTCCCTGAAGAGCAATCGCGAGCGTGTAGCCATCCGGAATTTCCTTTTCAACTACCTGCCATTGGTAATCAACGGAAAGATTATCCCAGCTGTAACGCCAGTTGTTTTCTTCGTTGAGTACTACTTCGTCATAAACCGCTCCGTCTCTAAGCAGCTGAACGGTGATTTTATCGGTACGTTTGCCGTATTTATTAAAATCGTCATCCCAGATCTTTAATACGCGGCGATTAATAGTTTCGGGATCAACTTTGTCCACGTGAAGATCATATTTCGGCTCTACAACAGCGTCATAAGTAGCTTCGCTGCCGCTTCCGCTAGGGATAGAAACCATAAATGCCTGCGGAATATAGGTGGTGTCGCCAATTTTGACAGAATCTCCGATTCCGATATAAAGACCTTTATCAAGATTTCCTAAATACAGCTTTCCGTTAAGCCCTGTTTTGCCGCTTGCATAGGGTTCAACGGAATCGCGGGCGATATATGCAGAAAGCGTGGATATCAGGGCTTGGAGATTATTAACGTCGTAAATATTATCAAGTGATACGTTATAACCCTTGAAATCGCCTACAAGGACATATTCCGAATTCTTCAGCTCAGCGACTTTATATATGGAAAAGTCGGCATTGGATATCGGAACGTTTTCATGCAAGAATACTATGCTTAAAGAACCTTTTTTGTCTTTAGCAGTGTCTGCCGCAGCCTTAAACGGAAGGAGTAAAGCAATAGACAGAATAAGGATAACTGTAATAAGGCGGGATATATTGAGCTTTTTCATATACAACCTCTTCTTCTCATTTTTTTCGTTTTTTAGTAATTGTTAGCATGATGATGACGAGTAAAACGGGAATTTCAACAATTCCAACTAAGATAAGCGGAGAAACAAGTTTACTATACGTTTGCGCGGATCCGACTTCATTATCAGTGCTTTCCGGAAGATTCTCAATACGGTGACCGCGCACCAAAAGGCGATGGGTGTTTATGCCGTATGGCGTGCATGTGATAAGTGTGCAATAATCCTGCCCCTTATCTATCGTAATAGAGCTGATCTCGTCGGGTAAAACGATTTCTATCTGATCTACCTCATATGTAAATGTTTCACCAAGAACGTGTATTGTGAAAATGTTACCCTCGACAAGCCTGTCTATATTGGTAAACAGCTTTGCGGAGGGCAGACCGCGATGCCCTGAAATAACGCTGTGGGAGCTTTCTCCTCCAACCGGAAGGGAAGAAGCTTCCAAATGCCCGACTCCGATCTGCAAAACGGTTTCATCGGTACCGTGATATATGGGCAAAGAAACATCTATCGAAGGAATATCAACGTAGCCCATAAGGCCGTCTCCCGAAATATTCAGCAGCGAATAGTATTTCTCCCATTCATCGCCGGAAAGCTGTAGCAATGAGCTTAAGCCCTTTGCGGCGAGCTGCTTATTATATTCAATAGCAGCGGCAAGCATTTTTTCGCGATCCTTGATATCAAGGCTTTCAACCGTATTCGAGTATTCCGAAATAGTATTACGGTGGTTGAGTGAATTAATATAATCGCTGACTGTAGGATACAGTAGCAGGGACAATCCCGCAAAAAAAACGATTATTATAAATATAGAAGATAAACGCTTTTTCATTTGCAAGGCACTCCATGCTGCTGCACCGAAGGGAGGCAGCAGTGATCATTGTGGTTTATTCAGCTTTTTTTGAAGCCTTTTTCTTTGACACAAGAAAGATTGTAACAGCGGCCGCGATAAGAAGTACGCCGCCTATGTAGAAGATGTAGTTACCGATGCCGCCGGTGCGGGGAAGCGCGGAGGTGGGAACGTTCAAAACATCGATCGGGATGATACCGACTTTGGTGATCGCGTTCTTAACTACAAGAGCAGTCTCCTCCCCGTCGATTGAGAAGGTAGCGTCTGCAGTTTTCAGCTCGCCTTCTACTTTAGTGCCTGCCAAAACCTCAGGATCATTTGCGGTGTAGTATGTGGCAGAAATCTCAATCTCGATAGCGCCCGGAAGCTCGTTGTATCCGAGAGGAGCCTCAACCTCTTCAAGATAATAGGTGCCTTTTCCGAGGCCTTTGATATGGAGAATACCGTCAAGGAGGTCTTCTGCGTCGTCATAGGTAACAAGCTCGGTGCCGTCTGCCTTAGTGACTGTCCAGTTGTTTTCCGTATTTAAAGTATAGCTTCCGTCACCATTATCGGTGAATACGCCGTACAGCTTCTGGGGAGCGGGCTCCTGACCCTCTTCGGCAACCATTACCTCTTTGTAAAGCTTGAACTGAACGCCGGCAAGCGCGGTATTGCTTACGGAATCCTTCTTGAGAATGTCAAACTCGAAGGCTTCAACAGCAACCTTTTTCTCGGGGGTTTCAGTGGTCTTATTCTCGATATAAGGATTGTTTGAAAATACGAGCTTTACAGAGTTGATCTCCGGCTCGCCGATAACGGCGTCAGAATTGATATACGCATTATATTTAATTACGATAACATGCGCGGGATCAAGATTTGTGATCTCTTTGAGATCGTCAAACGCGATGGTGATACGGGTTTCGGTAGTAGTCTCATCATTATCGTAATCGCTGTTTTCAACGGCTACCGTATAGTTTCCGTCATCACTGTCGTCGTCAGGAGTTTCATCCTTAGTGAGAGTAACAGTATCTACCTTTGCCTCGAGAGAACCATCCGCATTTACAGACCATACTTCAGCGGTAAGACCACCTGCATAGGTAAGACCATCTGACATGGTATCTACGAATTTGTACTGATATGCATGGGTGAAATTTCTGAAGTTCTCAGCAAGAGTACCCACAAGCTGGAAGGTGATGGTCTCTCCGATCTCGTATCCGCCGTTACCTGTGGCGTTCGTCTTATTAACGATGGGAACGTCAGACTTAAGGACGATATCTTCTTTGCTGCGGATTATCTCCAGAATATGCTCGGAAACGATATCGCCGGTTTTGGTGCCGTTGTATTCGTCTGCAATGAGATAGTAGCCCGATTTGTCAAGACCGATTTTGAACCTGCCGTAGGTGGGGCTCTTTTCATCTTTATCATAAGTAGATGAAACCGGGACTGCTCCGGTTGCTTTAATATTATCCTGTGCTAAAATCGCAAAAGCCTTAACGAAATCTTTATCGTCACCGTTTTCATCAAGGATCTTTGCAACGGCTGCAGCCTGTAAAGCAGCGTCCGCTATCTCGTCTACGCCGTCAAACTTGCCTTTAAAAGCACCGTCCTCATCCGCAGCAAGAGCAGCCACGAAAGCGTCAACATCGACATCGGCACCCCAAGCAATGTTGGAAAGCTGATTCTTTTGCGCTTCGGTAAGTTCGCCCTCTGCAGGATCGGGAGTGAGATTGCCGGTGAAGATCTCATAAGCCTTGTAACGGTCTGCAGCTGCATCTGATGTGTCAGTATATGTACCCGGAACGATGGTGATAGTGTACTTATTACCACCGGTAGCCGCGAAAGCAGGCACTGACATTGCAAACGCAAGCACGAGCACAAGCAGTAATGCAAATACTTTTTTGAGTGCAGTTTTTTTCATCTTGATTCTCCTTCACACTTGATTTTTTATAACAATGAATTTTGATTGAGTATATGTTTTCGTCATTAATCTATAGTGCCGA
Organism: Eubacterium sp.; assembly: GCA_022511205.1. GTDB lineage: Bacteria > Bacillota > Clostridia > Oscillospirales > Acutalibacteraceae > Eubacterium_R. Next base: position 7,797 of record JAFLRY010000034.1, read on the forward strand.
TCTCATCGAACGGCCAAAAACAGAATATCAGCTTTCCGATTATCTGACCTTCGGAAATACAGCCTATTTTTGTGTTTCTCGAATCTATAGAAGTGGAACGGTTGTCACCCATAACGAAATATGTGTGCTCCGGAACTGTGTACGGGAATGTGATATTTGTATTACCGAAGTCCCTTTCAGTGAGATACGGCTCATCTAATTCGACTCCGTCAATATAGATCACTCCGTCATCATCAATACTCACTACCTCTCCGCCAAAGGCGATTACGCGCTTGCAGAGAATGGAATTTCCGGAATAGAAAGCGCACACGTCTCCGCGTTCGAGCGTTTCCTGCTTGTGCGCAACAGTAATGCTTCCGTCTTTAACCGTTGGAGCCATAGAGCTTCCGTGAATGCTCATTATCGGGAAAAACATGGTGGTCAATATGGAAATTATCGCGGCGATTGCAAGAATTACCAATATGGAATTCTTAACAAACGCTCCGCCGCCTTTTCGCTTGCGCTTTGAACGTTCAAGCTCTTTTTTAAGATCTTGAGAGGAAGGCGACGTGCTAAAAGATTGATCGCTATTCATTGGCTTGTTTCCTTATTCCTCTGAAGTAATTATCCACTTTTTTGACAGCATATCTACATCTGATTTAAGCGCGGAAACCTTTGCTTTAGCCGCAAGCTCCATTTCAATACAGCGGCTTTCAGTATCCGCCAGCATCTGTTTGCATTTTCCTTCGCAATCCTGAATGTTTTCAAGATATTGCTGAGCTGCCGCGTCTGCCGCTTCGAATACCTTATTGATTTTTAAGCACGCTTCAGCAAGAGATCCCATTTCAAGAATGTTTATATTCTTGTCGGTAAGCTTCGCCTCCGCTTCCGCAAGCTTGCGCTCCAGCTCTTCGCTTTTCTCAGTCTGCTCAATAAGCATTTCAAGCAGTTCGATTCTGCTGAGCTTTTTTAATTCCTTTTCGGTCATTTTTTCACCCCGAGACTATACAAATATTAACGAAATTATACTACTGATAGCTTTAAATGTCAATATAAAATAATAAAATATATATTTATAACTATTAAGCGCCTACAGAAAAACAGCCCGCGAACGGGCTTCGTTAACAGGCTGTTGGATGATTATTCTATTGTGATAAGCTCGTATTCTCTCGATCCGAAGCCCAGCTGAGCAGACGCCTCTATCGTATGAACTCCGTGGCGCGATTCGATCCTCTCGATCAGCTTTTCCTTGCCCGGATCGTTTGAATTGTATACGATGTCAAGACAGGCCTGATCGATGGCGATGGGATCAAGGCTTGCGAGGATACCTATATCCGCCATGCATGGAGCGGAGGCGTTACGGTCGCAATCGCAGTCAATCGAAATATTTTTCATAACGTTGATATATGCTATATTACCGCCAAAGTAATTCACAATACTTAAAGCGGCGTCTGCCATTGACTCTAAAAACTTGTCCTGTTCAGGCAGATTATCCCACAGTATTTGCTGATCCTCAACTGCCCCGGCAGAATGTATAAGGGCCTTACCCGCCGAAGAGGCGCAGCCAATAGAAAGCTGCTTGAGCGCGCCGCCGTAGCCGCCCATCATGTGCCCTTTAAAGTGTGAAAGCACCAGCATAGAATCGTAGTTTTCAATGTTTTTTCCAACGAGATTTTTCTTTAAAATCCGGCCGTTCGGTATGTCAAGCACCATATCCGGTCCCTCAGCGTCTAAAAGATCAAACGGAAAATATTTATCCCACTCGTGCTTTTTTATAAGCTCAAGATGCTTATGAGTGTAATTTCTCGCGCCTTCGTATGCGGTGTTGCATTCCACCACCGTTCCGTTTACATGATTGATAACGTCCTTTACAAAATCTGCTCTTAAGTAGTTTTTGTTTCCGTCCTCGCCGGAATGCATTTTTACGGCTACTTTTCCGCTTAATTTCTTTCCGAGAGCCTCATAGGCCTTAATGATGTTTTCAGGTGTTATTTCCTTGATAAAATAAACTTTTGCCTTTTCCATTTCATCAATTCCTTTCAGTGATATTTTAGCAAAAAACAGTGCGGTTTTCAATATCCTACTGTTCGAAGAAAAGTAAAATCGCAACACGGTTTACTCCGCTTCTTTGAAATATTATTGACATAAAATAGAAAACTAATATATAATAACTCCAAGGTTTTCAATCAAAACTTTAAGAAGGACTGAATCTTATGAAGCAACGAATAGCGCTTTGGGATAATTTAAAGCTGTTTTTAATGTTCCTCGTTGTAGTTGGGCATCTGGCAAATAATTATTATTCAGAAACAGGCGAGATATTCAAGTCGTTGATCCTCATTATTTACACTTTTCATATGCCTGCGTTCGTTTTCGTCAGCGGATTGTTTGCGAAAAAAGCAATAAACAGCGAAAAGATCCCTTCAAGAAAGATATTCGTATTTATCGTGCTTTATATTTTGGCAAGGGTAATAAATTACGCTGTCAATATTATTTATTTCGGGCAGAAAATAGAATTCAATATTTTTTATGCCAGTGATATGCCATGGTATATGATGGCGATGGCGCTTTGGTACGCTGTCACCTGGGCCGTGAGAAAAATAGACAGCAAGTATATCTTGGCGGTGTCTATAGCCCTTTCCTGTTTTGCGGGTTATATGTCGGGTGATGTTGATTTCCTTTCCATATTAAGGGTTATAACCTTTTACCCGTTTTTCTATTCGGGTTATATTCTTGATCCGGAAAAGATCGATAGATTCTCAGCGAAGACTCCCGTTAAAATCTTTTCAGCGATTTATCTTGCGGCATTTTCGGTTTGCTGTTTTGTAAAATACAATTTCGCGTCAAAGTTTTATCCGCTTATAACCGGAAAAGGAAGATTTTCCGATTCCGCTATCAAGGAATTTTTTAATTACGGCTACGCTTTACGATTCGCGTACTATATAGGCGTTGGCTTACTTGTCCTCGCCGTTATTTCCCTTTGTCCCAGAAAAGAGTTCAAAATCACAAGGTACGGCGGCCGTTCATTGCAGATCTATATCTTCCACAGAGCGTTCCTGTATATTTTAGGGAATTTCGGTTTGCTTGAGATGATACCGTCAATAGGGCCGGGCTGGGAATTGGTCGGAATAGGCGTTTGCGTTCTTATAACCGCGGTGCTTTGCCTGAAAATTTTCAGCATTCCGATAAACTATATTTCAAACCCAAAACCGAGAAAAAATATTGAATAAAGCTTGCTGAATGAAAGCAATACACTGTGGATCAGTGTGTTGCTTTTTTTACGCATTTTTTGTGATGTTTGCTGAATTGTAAACCGTTACTTTTCAGCATTTTTAACAAAATTTATCATATAGGTTGAAAAATTTAAGCGTTTGTTATAGTATTGACTTAATATGAAATCAGTATAAACTGAGAAAGTATCGTTTAGGAGAGGGTAATCATGAAAAGTTCACTTTTTAAGAGATGTCTGGCACTGTTTATCGCTGTAGTGATGCTCACGTGCAACCTGCCGTTCGTATCCTTCGCGGCTGAGGGCGACGGTATCACGATCTCATCAAACGTAACTTGGAAAGACGGCGTTGAGGAAGACCCCGACGTTGCTTTTGAGTATTACGTTGAGGTCAACGGCAAGCCCTATACGGGAACTGCCACAGGTGAAGACGGAAAGACCTATGACGTAAAAGGCGGTAAGGTTACCATACCGTGGAATGAAAGCGCGAAGATCACAGGTCTCGCAAACGGCGCTACATATAACATTAAGCGCCTTGCTTATGATAATGAAAAATATGCGCTTGTAGACGAAACTAAGGCGGAGACCGGCGATATGTCCGCTATGGATTATTACGTTTCTGTTAACGGCGGCGAGAAAGAAAAAATCGACGCCGATGCCTTCAACGCGGCAACTGATAACGGTCAGAATCTCACCATCATCCAGTTTACGGATGAAGCCGGTAATTCCTATAGCGAGGATGAACTCGGCGAGATAAACGGCTTTGATGCAGTTCAGGATAAGAACATAGTAGGTCAGAATACTTATTCTTTTGAGGAAAACACATATAAATATGTTAAATCTTCATTAAAAGAATATCCTGTTGTTTATACCATCGATAAGAGTTTTAGATCTGAGTCAAAGAAAGTCGGCTTCCTTACCACAACAACGTATTATTTCAGCGCTGAAATAGACGTTGATGTTGATGGTTTAGATCTTGGTGAAATCGATACGCACGATACACCCGGAACAGGTACTTCAACAACGAAATCTTCTGCAAGAAACACGCTCGCAAACAACGTTAAGACGAGTATGATGAGACTTGCTTACAGAGTTATGACAGAGGGCGTTAAGGCTACCACCGGACAGACCGCTTTATATTCTGAAGATATTACAGCGAAGCTTCCTGCCGCAAACGATTGGTCTGATGCCAACGAGACCCTCACTTATGAGGACACGGTAAGCACCTTTACCGAGGTTACCGAAACCACATACGAGTACAGCGCAGTAGAAGTAAGCGTTGAGAAGAATTTAGTTTTCGATGTTACGATCGCTCCCGCTCCTACGGGCTCATTTGAGATCGACTTCGCTCTTTATGACACTACACCTGCCGGATGCAAGGATGTAGGCTTTGAGATCTGCGATGCCAACGGCAGAGTTCTTGAGGAAGGCGTTGATTACTTCCTTGAGATAGATGATGATACTTTTAATGCCGTTGTTGTTAAAATAGGCTTTACGAAGTATATTTTCACAGGCTTGAAAGCCGGCTCATATACCGTTCAGCAGGTCAAGGGCGCGGCAGGCTATGTTGTTGATACAAATAAGTATGCATTTGAGGTTGCCAGAGCGGACGGCGCCGTAACCGGCGACCATTTCGCGAAGTCCGATCTCGGCGGAAAACATACTGCTTTAACAAACAATACGTATAGCTTTATTAAAACCTTTAAGATATTCAAGAATAATAGCTTTTCGATCAATTTCACGAAGGTCGATCAGAACAAGGATGTTGTTGAGGGCGCAGAGTTCCTGCTCATTGAAAGAAATGAGCTTTTGAATATGCTTTGGACCCTTGTTAAAAACGGATACAATTCAATCGGTGACTTTGATTTCCAAGCGATCATCGACGCGATCTCCGGCTCTGATTTTTCAAATCTTGACGCTGGAACGATCATCGGACTTGTGTTGACCATTATCACCCAGTTACCGTCCGACGTACTTGCGAATGTTACGATCCCCGCACTCCTTAAGGAAACCTCCGGCTCAGACGGCATTGTTTCCTTCAAAAACACATCTAATATACTGAATATACCCGGTGAGCTTATAAACAGCGGCGTTTCGGGTGAGAAGCTTGCAGAAGCCCTTAAGACTTTAGGCGGCGTTATCCCTGAGCAATATATTCCGTTGCTTGACGTTATCGCCGGCATGAGCGATTCCATAAATATCCACACAGGCATGCTTGCCGCAGCTTATATTATGATCGAAACTGCTGCTCCCGCCGGATATGAGAGAAGTTCACTTGTTTACACCTTTGAGGTTAAAGAGGACGGAACTGCGTACGTTTCCGTTGGCCTTCTTCTTCCCGTAGTTACCGATCTGCTTAATTCACAGTTTGGCATCGATCTTAAAGAACTTTTGATTGATGAGGAAGAGTTTGAAAAAATTAAAGACACTTTAGGCGGCGCGTTCGATACTTTTGAGGATTACACCTCAGCCGTCATAGATGACGTAGTTGATTTCCTTTCCGGTATATTGGGTGAGGAAAGCGGCACCGAAAACACTCTTAAGAGAATTAAAAATACCATTCAGAGATATAACGAGGAATTCGGTGATCTTGCCGAGGCTATCGGCCAGACGATGAAGGATTTCAACAGCACCCTTACAGATCAGGTTACCGAAGATTGGTTATATTACAACACCAGAATTTACGTTGATATCGATCTTCATATCGTTGGATGTAATGACACTTATCTTGATTCTTCGGATCATCTCGTAACCGATGCTGACTCAAATGAAATGTTTGTTGATTCGGGCAACTACATTGTTAACGTTCCGTTTGGTGAATATACCCTTGATGATTTCACCGTTCCCGAAGAGTATCAGCTTATCGAGGAAAGCGTTGTAGACGCTGTAACAGTAGACAACAAGAACGGGGATTACGCGTTCGTTGCTGTATATCATCTCCCGGGCGATCCCGTAGTTACCGTTAAGAATCCCACCTGCACAACTGCCGGCGAAACGTTAACGAGAGTTTATTGCGAACTCAGCGGTGAGATCCTTGAGGAAACATCAGAGCCTATTAAAGCGAAAGGTCACAGCTTCGGCGCTTGGACCGAGGTAAAGGCATCAACCTGCACCGGAGCCGGCGGCGAAAAGCGCGTTTGCAAGGACTGCGGCTTCACCGAAACGAGAAATACCGATCCTGCAGGTCATACTTGGTCAAAGACCGCTACGGTCGATAAAGCACCAACCTGCACCGAACCCGGCAGCCAGTCTATCCACTGCACAAAGTGCGATGCTATCACCAACAGCACGGTTATCCCCGCGTCAGGTCACGTTGAAGTAATTGATAAAGCGAAAGCGGCTACCTGCACCGAAACCGGTCTCACCGAGGGCAAGCATTGCTCTGTATGCGGCGAAGTTATCGTTGCCCAGCATGTTACCGCCGCATTAGGCCATAAGGTTGTTATCGATCACGCCGTTGATCCGAGATGTGAGAAAACCGGTCTTACCGAGGGCAAGCATTGCTCCGTATGTAACGAAGTTCTTGTTAAGCAGGAGATTGTTCCCGCAACCGGTCATAAGAAGGTTTCCGATCCGATGATCGAGCCTTGGTGCGAAACTCCCGGCCTTACCGAGGGTTCACATTGCGAATATTGCAATAAGACGTTAGACGTACGCGAGGAGATCCCCGCTACCGGCCACTATCCCGTTATCGATCATAAGGTGGATGCCACCTGTGTTAAAACCGGACTTACCGCCGGAGCGCACTGCTACAAATGTGAAAAAATCCTCGTTGCTCAGGAAGAGATCCCCGCAAAAGGACATAAATTCGGCGAATGGATAGACGTAGAAGCATCAACCTGTACAGGAGCCGGCGAAAAAATGAGAGTATGCTCTGTTTGCGGAGTAAAAGAGATCGAAGGTACTGCGCCTGAAGGTCATCAGTGGGCAATTGATGAAGAAGGCAATGATGTATATACAATAGACTTAAAACCCACCTGCACTGAGGACGGAAGCGAATCCATCCACTGCACCGTTGAAGGCTGCGGCGCGTTTAAGGACAGCCGAGCCATCGAAGCAACCGGACACAAGGGTGTAAAGGATGAGGGCTACGCTCCCACCTGCGAGACCTCGGGCCTTACCTTTGGTTATCATTGCGAGGTCTGCGAAGAAGTTATGCTTGAGCAGTACGTTATAGAGCCGCTTGGTCATATCCTTGGTCTGTGGTGGACTATCGATGAAGCTACCTGTACGGAGAAAGGTCTCGAAAGAAGGGTTTGCTCAAGAGTAAACGATGATGATTCCGAGCTCCCGGGACCCTGTGATTATTTTGAAGAAAGAGAAATAGATACGATAGATCACACGCCTGTAATTGACGAGGCGGTAGAACCCACCTGCACCAAAACCGGTCTTACCGAAGGCTCTCATTGTGAGATTTGCGGCGAAGTGCTTGTTCCGCAGGTTGAAGTTCCCGTAACGGAACACAGCTATGGTGAATGGGAGGAAGTAACGCCTGCCACCTGTACAGATAAAGGCGTTCAGAAGCGCACTTGCTCCGTATGCGGTGACGAGGTTGAGGACGAGATCCTCGCACTTGGCCACGATTGGGTGAAGATCGATCGCGTTGAACCTACTCCCACCGAGCCCGGCTATGAAGAGGGCAGATATTGCCCAAGATGCGAGATTACCGAGGGTGGCAAGGTTATTCCGCCTACAGGCGAAACAACGACTGAGCCGGATACAACAATAACTGAGCCTGCTGTAACAACGACTGAGCCGGATACAACGACGACTGAGCCGGACACAACGACGACTGAGCCGGATACAACAACAACTGAGCCGGATACAACGACGACTGAGCCTGCTGTAACAACGACGAAGCCGGCTGAAACGACAACTGAAGCAGCCGAGACAACAACTGAGCCTGCTGAGACGACGAAGCCAACTGAAACAACAACTCAGGAGCCAACCACTGCAGAGCCTACTACTGAGGAGCCTGCCACTTCAGCCCCTGTTACGGAGCCTACTGTGCCGGCTACTCAGCCGTCCGAACCCTCAACTGAGCCCGATGATGAGGTTGAGCTCAAGGTTATACTGGAGGCCTCCGATAATCTCCACGTTATCGCTTCCGGCGAGAGCGCTACGATTTATTGTACCGGCCCTCTTGATAAGTTTATTAAGGTTCTCGTAGACGGCGTTGAGGTAGACGAGAGCTGCTATGATACTGAAGAAGGCTCAACCATCCTTACGTTCACTGCCGAGTATCTTGATACTCTTAGCGTAGGCGATCATGACGTTACGCTTGTTTACACCTACGGTGAGGCCGACACTGTACTCACTATTCAGGAAGAGCCTACATCTGAAGAGCCTTCGATCGAAGAGCCGACGGAAGAACCCACCAAGGAAGAGCCGACTACGGAAGAACCCGCAACTGAAGTTCCCGTAGAAGAGCCCACCGTTGATGAAACCACAACGCAGGAACCCGCCAAACCCGGCAATCTCACAAGTCCGGAAACCGGCAGCACGCGCTATCTCATCGGAGCTTCCGGAGCGATCGCTTTTGCCGCTATCGGCTTGGCGTTTGCATATTCAAAGAAACGCAAGGAAGACGAAGAATAATAAAGCGGCACGGCGTCGCAAAATATTGACATTAACTGAATAAAAACAGGATCCCCGCAATTTTGTTGCGGGGATTTTTGTATGCATTTTACCGGTTTTATGTTGCGTAATGCTTCAGATAGCCATTGACTAAAGATTTCAAAAGTTTTACAAAAACGCATATTTGTTGTTAATGAGAAATAAGTATGATATATTAATAAAAATTGCATTAGAGGTGATTAGATGGAAATTTTATGGATCATTTTGGCGCTTTGCGCCGCGTTTATCATCATCACATTGATAAGAGCGGCATTTTTCAAAAGCGAGAAGATCAAGGGAGAGGTTTTTGAGGACGAGACAGTTCATTCCGAACGCGCTCAGGAAAATCTCACGAGGGCGATCAGGATCAAAACCATATCCCATGAGGATGAAAGCCTGACCGATTGGAGCGAATTTGAAAAATTTCACGATTTTTTGCGTGAATCTTTCCCGCTGATCCACGAAAATCTTGAAGTCGAGAACGTCTCAAAGGCAAGCTTGCTTTTCTATTGGAAAGGTACGGATGAAAGCTTAGAGCCTATCGCGTTTCTGGCGCACCAGGACGTTGTGCCGGTGGCAAGCGGAACGGAAAACGATTGGACGCATCCCGCCTTTGATGGCTATAACGACGGCGAATTCATATGGGGCAGAGGCGCGCTTGATATGAAAAACCACCTTATCTGCCTTATGGAGAGCGTGGAGACTCTTTTGGAAGAGGGCTATCAGCCGAAAAGGGGAGTGTATATCTGCCTTGGCCATAACGAGGAGGTCGTTGCGGGCAATAACAACGGCGCCCATGAGCTTGCGCTGTTTCTTGAAAGAAAAGGCGTTCGCCTTGATAGCATTATTGACGAGGGCGGAGCGATGCTCACCGCGAAGGTCAAGGGCTTGATAGACGCCAACCTTACGGGAATAGGCGTTGCCGAAAAGGGCTATGCGGATTTCAAAGTAACCGTTAAGGCAAAGGGCGGACATTCATCACAGCCTCCGAAGCACACGGCTATCGGAATACTCTCAGAAAAAGTGCTTAAGCTGGAAAATCATCAGTTTAAAGCCAAAATTATGCCGTTCGTGTCCAATTTATTTACGAATATCGGAAAGCGTACTTCGTACGCAGGTAGGCTCGTATTCTGCAATCTATGGCTGTTAAAGCCGCTTCTGCTTAAGGCCATGACGATGATACCGCCAGCCGCTTCAATGGTAAGAACAACCACGGCGGTGACGATGTCAAGTGGATCGCCCGCGGCGAACGTGTTGCCGGAAAAGGCAAGCGTAACTGTCAATTTCAGAATAATGCCCGGCGAGAGCATTGAGAGCGTAAGACAGCATATTGAAAAATATATGGGCGGCGAAAACGTTGAAATTGAGTTCGTTAAGGGCAAGGAACCCAGCTTGATCTCACCGACTGATACAAGAGCCTTTGAAACGCTGAGAAGGCTTTCTGTGGCGCTTGATGAAAAGAACATAGTAGCACCTTATCTTGTTATGGGCGGAACTGACGCCTATAATTATGAAAACGTATGCGAGAACATCTACCGTTTCGCGCCGTTTACTATTGATACTTCGCTTCTCCTTACCACCCACTCCACCAACGAGCGCATTCCCGTTGCTCAGCTTACTCAGGGCATAACCTTCTTTAAGCGCTATATCAAGATAATGAGCGGAGAATAGACAAATGAATTTCAAAGAAGATAGTTTTATGATAGCTTTGGCGCTTTGCGTAGTCGTATTCGTAATAGCGCAGGCAGTATTCTTTTTGGTGAGAGCTATCAAAAAAGCGAAAAAGCTTGGAATAGAAAGCTCCACCATAAAAAATACCGTTACCTCTTCAGCACTGTTTACGGTTGCTCCCGCAATAGGGATCGTGGCAACAGTGCTCACGCTTTCGGCGGGGCTGGGATACGTTCTTCCGTGGATAAGGCTTACGGTAATAGGCAATATCTCCTATGAGGTCACCGCCGCAACCAATGCCGTTGAGGCATACGGGCTTATCGGCGGCATCGCGAACGCTATTAATGATCCCGAAGTATTCGGAACAGTTGCGTGGGTAATGACTTTGGGCTCTGTTATGCCGCTGATACTTATACCCATATTCCTCAAAAAAATTCAGAGCAGGATCGGCAAGGCGGTTTCAAAGAATAACGCGTGGTCATCAGTAATGAGCGCCGCGGCGTTTATCGGACTTATCGCCGCCTTCGTTGCCAGAGCTATCGCAGGCAAGGGCGACGCAAGCGTTATCGGAGACGGCGCAGGCGTGCTTTCCGTCGCGGCGCTGGTTTTTTCCGTTGTGCTTATGCTGATTCTCCAGAAAATCGCAAGCGCGAAGAACTGGAAATGGCTTGAAAGCTTTGCCATGCCCTTCTCTATGATCGGAGCAATGGCGCTCGTTATGCTTCTGGCGCAGGTGCTTCCTGAGAGCATAGCGTTTCTTGAATGGAGGGGATAGCGTGAAAAATCACGCTATCCGAATGATATTGCCCTCAAAATTTGCCTATGGCATAATTTTGAGATGGCTGAAATTCACAT
>JAFLRY010000035.1 GCA_022511205.1 Eubacterium sp.
TCGTATTCGATACCGAGGTTTACTCCAACACCGGCGGTCAGGCTTCCAAGGCTACGCCCACCGGCGCAGTTGCTCAGTTTGCCGCTTCCGGTAAGATCACGAAGAAGAAGGATCTTGCGAAGATCGCTATGTCCTACGGCTACGTTTACGTTGCTCAGGTTGCTATGGGCGCTGATTACAACCAGTGCTTAAAGGCATTCAAGGAGGCTGAGTCTTACCACGGACCTTCAATCATAATCGCTTACGCTCCCTGTATCAACCACGGTATCAAGATGCCGTTCAACCAGGCAGAGCAGAAGAAGGCTGTAACCGCAGGTTACTGGAACCTCTTCAGATACAATCCTGCACTTATCGAAGAGGGCAAGAATCCGTTCTCACTCGATTCGAAGGCTCCCACCGGCGATTATCTTGAGTTCATCAACGGCGAGACCCGTTACTCCTCACTTAGAAGAAGCTTCCCCGAAAAGGCGGATCAGCTCTTCAATGCTGCGGCTAAGAACGCAATCGAGAAGTACAACGAACTTGTTCGCACGGTTGACTACTACGCGCCTAAGAAGGACTAATAGTATCAATAATAAACAAATTACGGCTGTCTCAAACGAGACAGCCGCTAATTTATTTTTTAGATAAAAGAAGGGCTTCTCTATATGAGAAGCCTTACTTTATATTATTGGATTTTTTCAAATTGCGGATAATATTTAAAGAGTACCTTTCCGATGATTTTGTCTTCAGAAACGAATTGATTTGTCCATCCGCGGGAATCGTGGGAGTTGTTTCTGTTATCGCCCATCATAAAATAAAGGTTTTCAGAAATAACGTAATCTCCCTGCGGGGTCAGAGTACAGTATTTGTCAATAAAGCTTCTTTGACCCATCATCACACCGTTTTCAGCAAAGCAATAATTTCCGTCAACGCTGATTTTCTCTCCCTTTTCGGGAATATAATACGGGCCAAAATCGCCGGTTGGTACTTCGGCGGGATTAACGAAGCTCTGCTCTGTCTGTATCGTTTTGCCGTCCTTCGTGGTGATGTATACTACTCCGTCAACCACTTCGAGGGTTTCACCGGGAAGCCCGAGAACTCTTTTTACGAAAACGTCGTTTTCATCATCGGGATAATAAAACAAAATTATGTCATAGCGGCTGGGGGTATCGGTTCGGTAGGCGAGCCTGCTGGCGATGATCCTGTCGTCCACGTTAATGGTGGCGATCATTGAGCCCGTCGGCACTTTGGCGTTTGCTATGATGAACGTCTTCAGAACGAAGGCGATAGCGATCGCCGCAACGATGGGGATCATAAAATCGACAATGTCCTTAAACGTGTTTTTCTTCTTTTTGCCGTTTTCTTTGCTTTCTTTCTTGCTTTCCTTCTTGCTTTTTGAGCGTTTCGCTTTTTTAGGCGCTTCCTGTTCCTCTTCTTCAGCCTGATCGGGAACGTCTGCTTTAGAGGTATCGTTGATATTCCCAAAAATTGAAGCAAGATCATCGTCTAAAGAGGACTCTTTAGGTGTAAAGCTACTCTGCTTTACAGGGGCTTCGCTGAAGGCTCTCATTAAATCAATGCCTGATTCTTCCTGAACGTATTGAGTTTTGACAGGTTCAGGCTCGAATGTGATTGGGGGCTTGGGGGTTTCAGCGGGCTTGGGCTTGTTTTCCGCTTGGGGCGCAGGCGTTTGAACAGGCTCGGGCTTTTTCGGCGCTTCGGGAATGGGAGCTTGAACAGGCTCGGGCTTTCTTGGCGCTTCGGGGGCAGGAGCTTTAACAACCGGTTTTGGCTCGCTTGCTACTTTCGGCGCGGGAGTTTGAGTTATGGGCTTCGCCGTTTCAAGCGGTGATTCCTCTTTAACGATTGGCTTCTCCGCAGTTTTTACCTGAGGTTTTTCTTCCTTTACGGGCGGCGTTGCAACACTCTTTTTTTCATCGGGATCAGGTCCGAAATGCACAGAACCGCAGGTTGGGCATGCAAACCAGTCTCCGTTATTTTTCATTTCAGAGCCGCAAATTGTACAAATCATTTTCGGCAGCCTCTTTTCTTAATTTATTTCTTTATTTTTAGAATATCCGACAGGGTGATGATCCTGTCATAGGGAGTTGCGGAATTTACTACTTTAAAATTCTTCGCGTTGCTTACAAGATCTGTTGAGATATTGGCCTTGGTGCGGACGTTGTAGCCCGAGCAGTCAAGGAAATTATCTATATAGATCTTGAGCATTCTGTTTTTCTCACGAACAAGAGTGATTTTATGCTTTGTTGAGGCAATAATGCTCTCCGATTTGAGATTCAAAATGCCGACGCTTGCGTTTATTCTGCCCTTTTCAACGCTTATTTTTATATCTTCGTTTTGGCAGATAACGCCGTCTTTGCCGTCATGATCAAAGCTGATCGTGAAATCGTTTCCGTAACGCTTGCTCGGCAAACGGTTATCCTCGCTTCCGAACTGGAATATTTTCATCTCAAAGGGAGCGAGCGTGAGATCGATCTTGTCGTTATAGCTGTAGGTTTTGGCATTATCGGAATAAGCCTTATTGTAAACGTTGAAGCGCTTAACGTCCTTCAGCGTTTCAGGGCATCCCATTAGCTTGTTTAGCGTAAGCGTAACTGCGGTCGCCTCGTTGGTGGGGTTTCTGAGAGCGATAATACCCTCGCCGTCCTTAGTCCAGCTTGCGTAGCAGTAGATATTGTTTTCGGCAGGATCTCCGCCTAAAAACATAGCGTTTTTAAGAATATGGAAATTGTGCTTCTGCCAGAACAAAACGTCGGAAAGAATCTGCCATTTTTCTCCGTCCATCATACTTTCGGAGAGGTAAAGCTCGTTCAGCGCCGCGCCGCGGCAGGCATTCCAGTAAAACGCCTTTTCAAAATCCGCATCGGAATAATCAAGCTTTGCCTCTTTTCCGTAGATGGGCTCGTGATTATAGATCCTCGATAACGGGAACTGAAGCCCTCTTGTAACGAGAAAATCGTAATAAATGCTGTCTCTATACGTGAGCTCTGAGTCCACCTGCGCCTGATGACCGTTTGGATAATTCTTGGCAAAGCCGATATCGTTGCTATTCTGAAGCCATATGGAATTCACGTATTGAAGCCACCAGGGGGAGGGATTGGCATAGCAGGTCATATTGATCCACATTTTTTTGCCAAGCTTGGCTCTTGTATTATGAAGCGATTTGAATATTTTTATCCAGCGCTGCCACGCTTCGGTGACTACGTACATATCGTGATCTCCGCCGGTAACGTGATCGTGCCTTGGATTTTGGCAGGGCTTGAGAATGAAGCCGTCCAGCTTCCAGTAGGATATATCGTTTTCCTTTGTGGTTTTAACAAGGAATTTCTCAAGATTATCAAGATAAATCTGCGAGGCAACGCAGATATCGTTTGCCTGAGCGTTATAGTAGCCGTAGCCGCTTTTTTCGATTTTCTTCGCAAAAGAACCGTTATAGTTGTATCCTCCGCGGGGGCCGAGCCAAAGCCCGAATTCGCTGCCGAAGCTCCTTACGGCATGACTTGCGTCAAGAAAACCGTTTGGAAAATCGTTCTGATCGATAGTCCAAAAGTCGCTCCTGTAATTATTCCAGCCATCATCTATAACGTAGCCGTCAAGAGGAGGAACGCCGTGGGAGGAAAGCTGTTTTTCAACGTTGTAAAATGCCTTTTGAATATTATTGGCGTCAATATTCCTCATTCTGTCATACCACGTATTATACATAACGTACATTGGAGAGGACAGGGCAATGCCGTCTATATACTCAAAAAAGGCTTCTCTCAGATCAACGAGGGAGCTTCCCTTTGCGCCGCCTATAACGGTGGTGGGGCAGACGAGCATATTTTCCGCGCTTTTTCCAACGTAATAGATCACTTGACCTCTGCCGTATTGAATAATGTTTTTAGTGGCGGGAAATTCACAGCCGAAAAACAGACTGTCTATATAAAACGGCTGACCGAGATTTGAGTAGAATTCGCCCGCCTCCGTTTTGCCCTCAGGCACGGAATATGAGGAACGTGAATTGATGATACCCACGTCCTCAAGGGCGATATAATCGATCACCTTGGGTTCGCTCTGCACGATTGCAAGCTGTTTTTCAATCGTATTGCCGTTTTTTGAAACGCGGTAGCTCATAGTTACGGTCGTTCCAAAGGTTTCCGCAAAGCGGAAAAACAGTCTGCCGTTCTTTTCGGTACTCTCGGTGACTGCGATGATTTTAGAGGAAAACTCATCTCCGTCGGCAAAATGTATCAAAAATTCCGAGCCGTTGCCGTCCGGTATAAATTGCATGCCGGAAGCGGTGTTCATGATCTGCGACGAATAAAGGCTACCGTCGGAAACCTTAAATTCTCTTATCAGGTTTTTGCTTTCAAGCCTAAACATATCAGAAATTTTCCTTTATCTCTTTTAATGCCTGAGCCAGCTGGTCCGGGCAGGAGGTATTTTTGAAGCCGCATTTGATGCCTTCAAGTTTTTTGATAACGTCGTCTATCTTTTGGCCGCAAACAAGCGCGCTGATCCCCTGAAGGTTTCCGTTACAGCCGCCTATGAAATGAACGCCCTTGATGATTTCGTTTTCGTCTATCTCAAGTTCGATAACCCTTGAGCAGGTGCCTACGGTTTTATAGTTGTAAGTCATGATCATACCTCCGACTTTCAAATCAGAATAACAATAATATTTCATTTTAATCATAACCTATTATACAATTAAAATATCGCCATTGCAATATTATTTTAATTCATAATATATAAATTCATATAAACTATTTTTGTAACTTCGTCTTGAAATATCGCTTGCCATATGGTAGTATTAAAATGAATAAAAATGCGCAGGGTAGGGAGAGCGTTTTCAGCTGCTTCTCCAAATCATAAGCGCAAATAAATTATAAAGAGGTACATATTATGGAAAAACTTAAAGTAGGCATTATCGGTGCCGGCCGTATCGGTCAGGTTCACGCAAAATCCATCACGTATCATATTCCGCAGGCTGAGATCGTTGCTATTTCGGATATCTACGTTGGGGGCGCTAAGAAGGTTGCCGAGGAGCTCGGTATTCCCAGCTATTTCGAAGATTATCATGAGATTCTCAACAATCCCGAGATCGACGCCGTTCTCATCTGCTCATCAACCGATACCCACGCTGATATCGCTTGTGAAGCCGCTGAGGCAGGCAAGCACATTTTCTGCGAAAAGCCCGTTGATCTCACCGTTGAGAAGATCAAGAAGGTTATCGATGCCGTAAACAAGGCGGGCGTTAAGCTCCAGATCGGCTTCAACAGAAGATATGACCACAACTTTGCTCATATCAAGAACCTTGCCAACGAGGGCAAGATCGGCGAGCTTCAGACCATCAAGATCACCAGCCGTGATCCCGAGCCGCCCCCAATCGCTTACGTTAAGGTTTCCGGCGGTATTTTCCTTGATATGACCGTTCATGATTTCGATATGGCGCGTTTCATCGGCGGCGAGGTTGAAGAGGTTTACGCCAACGCTACCGTTATGGTTGATCCCGCTATCGGCGAGGCAGGGGACGTAGACACCGCCCTCGTTGCTCTTAAATTCAAGAGCGGCGCTATCGGCGTTATCGACAACTGCAGAAAGGCCGCCTACGGCTACGACCAGCGCCTTGAGGTTTTCGGCTCAAAGGGTCAGGCTTCAGCCGCTAACGACACCCCCACCAATGTTTCCTTCATTAACGAAAACGGCAATTCTTCCGATAAGCCGCTCTACTTCTTCCTTGAGAGATATATGCAGTCCTTCACCGACGAGATGACCCAGTTCATCGACTGCGTAGTTAATGACAAGCCCACCCAGACCACCGTTTACGACGGCCTTGAGGCGCTTCGTCTCGGTCTTGCGGCTAAGAAATCTGTTGCTGAGCACAGACCCGTTAAGCTTTCCGAAATTGAGGGTTAACGTATGAAAAGAGAAAGACTTACGATGTCACAGGCGCTTGTTAAGTTCCTTGACAATCAGTATATTGAATGTGACGGCGTTGAATCGAAATTCGTTTCGGGCATCTTCGGAATCTTCGGTCACGGCTGCGTAGTCGGCGTTGGTCAGGCTCTGGAGCAGGGCGGTCACGGTCTCAAATTCTATCAGGGCAAGAACGAGCAGAATATGGCGCTTGCCGCCGTTGCTTACGCAAAGCAGATGGACAGAAAGGCGATCATTCCCTGCGTTTCATCCATCGGCCCCGGCGCAACCAATATGGTGACCGCCTGCGGTTGCGCAACGGCGAACAGAATTCCGCTTCTCGTTCTCCCCGGCGACACTTTTGCCTGTCGCCAGCCCGATCCCGTTTTGCAGCAGGCTGAGTTCTTCGATAACTACGGCAGAACGGTTACGGACGCATTCAAGGGCGTTTGCCATTATTTTGACAGGATCCTTCGCCCCGAGCAGCTTATGACCGCTTGCTTAAACGCAATGCGCGTTCTCACCGATCCCGCGGACACAGGCGCGGTTTGCCTTGCTATGCCTCAGGACGTTGAGGGCGAGGCTTACGATTATCCCGAGCATTTCCTGCAGAAGCGCGTTTGGCATCTTGACAGAAGACCGATCTCCGCTTCTCAGCTTGAAAGAGCTACTCAGCTCATTAAAGAAGCTAAGAAGCCGATCATCGTTTGCGGCGGCGGCGTTCGCTACAGCGGCGCAGAAAAAGAGCTTCTTGCGTTTGCGGAAAAGTATAATATCCCGATCAGTGAAACTCAGGCGGGCAAAGGCCTCATCGACTGGAAGCATCCGCTCAACGTTGGCGGTATCGGCGTAACAGGCGGCAAGGCGGCTAACGTTATCGGCAGAGATGCTGATCTCGTTATCGGTGTCGGCACAAGATTCTCCGATTTCACCACTTCTTCAAAGTGGCTGTTTAATGAAAACAGAAAGGTTCTTGGCATTAACATCTGCCCGTTCGATGCATATAAAATGGATGCTGAGGCTGTTGTTGCCGATGCCAAAGAGGCTATCTCCGCCCTTATCGACAGCTGTGACGGCTACAAGACGGAATACACCAAGGAGATCGCAGATGCTAAGGCTGAGTGGGACGCTATCGTTGACGAGTTCTACACCAAGGAGCTTGAGGGCGGTCTCAGCCAGACCCTAGCACTCGGTATCATCAACGAATTTATGGGCGAGGACGATATCGCTCTCGGCTCGGCGGGTTCGCTTCCCGGCGATATGCAGCGCTTGTTCAGACCGAAGAATCGCGGCACTTATCATATGGAATACGGCTATTCCAATATGGGCTACGAGGTAAACGGCGCGCTCGGCGCAAAGCTTGCTAATCCCGACGTGGACGTTTATACCTTCTGCGGCGACGGCTCTTTCCTTATGGGTCACTCCGAGCTTTATACCGCGCTTCAGGAAAATCTTAAAATCAACGTTTGCCTGTTTGATAATATGGGATGGGGATGTATTGAGAATCTCCAGAACAATCAGGGTACGGACACCTTCGGCACTGTTTTCCGCGCCAGAAACCCCGTAACGGGTATGCTTGACGGCGACGAGATCGCGGTTGATTTCGCGAAGATCGCCGAGGGCTACGGTGCGAAGGGCTACACCATCAGAACTTCTGATGAATTAAGAGCTGCCCTTGCTGATGCTAAGAACGAGACCCGTTCCGTAGTTTTCGATATCAAGGTGCTTCCCAAGACTATGACACCGGGCTTTGAATCCTGGTGGCGTGTGGGCGTTGCCGAGGTATCAAAGAGCGCCACCGTTGCGGCGGCATACGAGGATATGCAAAAGCATATCAAGGAAACTTTTGATTATTAATTTGAGAGGTACATAAATATGCTTGATTCAAAAAAAGTTAAACTTGCCATAGCCCCCATCGGCTGGACGAACGACGATATGCCCGATCTGGGTGCTGAAAATTCCTTTGAACAGTGCATCAGCGAAATGGCGCTTGCAGGCTTCAAGGGCTCGGAGATCGGTAATAAATATCCCTCTGATCCCGAGGTTCTTAAGAAATATCTTGATATCCGCGGCTTGCAGATCTGCAACGCTTGGTTCTCTTCTTTCCTCACCTCCAAGCCTTACGAGGAGACGATCGAGGCGTTCAAGGCGCATTGCGATAAGCTCCACGCTCTCGGCGCAAAGGTTATCGGCGCTTCCGAGCAGGGCAATTCCATTCAGGGTTGTCTTGATAAGTCTATCCTTGATGAAAAGCCCTACTACACCGATGAGGAATGGGCGATCGTAGCCAAGGGCTTCAACGAAATGGGCGCTTACGCGAAGTCAAAGGGTATGTATTTCACCGTTCACCACCATATGGGTACGGGCGTGCAGACCGTTGAGGAGATCGACAAGCTTATGGAGATCACCGATCCCGATCTCGTATATCTTCTTTTCGACAGCGGTCACCTTACCTTTGCGGGTATCGATCCCGTTCCTGTACTTAAGAAGTACATCAACCGTGTTAAGCACGTTCACCTGAAGGACGTTCGCCTTGACGTTTACAACAATCAGGTAGTTCCCGAGCATATGAGCTTCCTTGACGCGGTTCGCGCGGGCGTATTTACCGTTCCCGGAGACGGCGACGTAGACTTCAAGCCCATTTTCGATATTCTCGCTGAGAATGATTATGAGGGCTGGGTAGTTGTTGAAGCGGAGCAGGATCCCGCCAAGGCCAACCCCTTTGAGTATGCAGTTAAGGCAAGAAAGTATATTGCCGAAAACACAGGACTTTAATCTTAATACAAAACAAAAAAAGGAGAGCAGCTGCTCTCCTTTTTATTTGTTTATAAGCCTATTTAAAACGCTGTAATCCTCATAATCAAACATAATTTTTGTATCAACGGGATTATTCTCAATATACAGTAAGGTGCATTTATTTCCAACGGTATGCTCTGTTGTGTACACTCGACCAACCTTTTCGTTGCCTGTCCATAATGAAAGGTGGCTACCCCCGCCTTGTGTTTTAGTCACAATTTGTTCAGTGTTTTCTCTTTCAAACAAACTAATATTATCAACATTAAAGCTATAATAAAGTTGATCTTTATTGTTAATTTTACCATTACCAAGTGCCAGTCTTAATGCGTCATCTTCATAAGCAAGCACATTTATTGTGTTTTCAATTCTCCAAACTTTAAACTTTCCCAAATACAATTTTAATGTAGTATCCTGAATCGTTACAATATTATACATATTAGGAGAGTTGGGTGCTGAATTAAATAGTTCAGAAAATTCATCTGAAATAAGTGATTTACCCTTTTCTGTATTGGCATTTTTTATGTTTGTTTGGTTTTCAGCTTTCTTGCCGCTTATGATGACATAACCAATTCCGATAATCACCAGTAGAATTATCGGTGATAAAATTGCAAATCCCATACTGCCTGTTATATTATAGGCTACTACTACAATTACAATCATAATAATTATTGCTATTACTCCCATAATCATTCCTCTTTTCAAATACATTTATTGCACCTATATAAGTGCAATAAAATCATAACATACGGCTACAATAAAGTCAAGGAATATTCGCTCCGATTTGGGTGCAGCAGGAGATGGCTTTATGAACGCTGAATTTGAAAAGAAATTAGGCAAAAATATAAGAAATTTAAGAGAGAAAAATAAAATCACACAGGAGAGTTTATCCACAAAATTGCAATTGAGGGGTTGCGATATCACTCGTTCCGCCGTTGCGAAAATCGAGGTGGGGCAAAGGCATATTTATCCCGATGAAATCAAGCTTATCAAAGAGATATTAAACGTATCTTATGATGAAATATTTGATATAAATTAGCAAAGGAGAGCGTATGCTCTCCCTTTTTATGCGTAAAGTTATATGCCTTTACAGAGATATTCGTTACTATTTGAATATTCCGTCATATTTTTTTGCCCATTTTTTAACGCTGTGGCGGGCGTAATGCTTGGGGATCACGGCGGTTACGGCAACGACCTTCGCGATATCTCCCGCAACTCTCAAAAGCTGTTTGAGCAGCTCTTTATTTTTTACGATCATCAATGCGCGCTGGGGCATATCTGATGAAAAGCTCAACATACTGGACAGATTTGTTGAGTTTGCGGTGATGGTCAGTTCCTTCCAAGTGAGAATTCCGTTGTCGAGTATGTAATCAAGCTGATCGGGCGTTATTCTCGTAAGCAACAGCTTCACCGCCGCAAGGGGAGCAAGTCCGCTTCCCATCATTTTATAGAAATCAAGCTGATATTTCCAAAGGGTTTCCGCTGAATACGTTTCAGTGCTATCAGCAATTATTACGTCCGCAAGCACACGGGACATTTTCAGTGCGTTGGCGATGCCTGAGCCGATGATCGGAACGGTCATAAAGGCGCTGTCGCCGATGGCGGCGTAGCCGTCGGCAACGAGAACGGAAAGGGGTTGGCGAACCGAGATTTCCGTAAACTGACCGCCCCTCAAAACCTCCGTGCCTAAAATCGGATTTTTCGAGCGGAAGTATTCGGCAGTGCGCTCGGCTTCCGCCATATCAAAGGGCTCAAAGCGGCCTATAAGCAGATCGGTATAATTCTCCTCGGCAGCTACCCAGCCAATGCCAAGCTTGCCCTCAGGAAGCAGATAAACCTTGTACTTGTCCTCTACCTTTTCGTCGCTCGCCTTATTACAGAACGCGCGGTAAACGTAGAATTTTTCAAAATCTACGGGGTGCTTCTGAACGTTACAGCAATCGGGGAGATTCGCTCTTACGGGAGATTCAACACCGCAGGCGTCGATAACCATATCAGCGTAATGCTCGCCCTTATCTGTTTTAATGCCGACCACTCTGTCTCCGCACATGATGGGCGCAGTTATGGCGTGCTCAAACTCAAATTTAACTCCCGCATTTTCCGCACGGGTTATCAGCATATCGTAAATGTCGCGGCGCTCCATTTTTATTTCAAGCTCATTTTCGGGAACGCGCTGGCGTATCGGCGTTTTCTCGTTGGGTCCGTAAAAGGTCATATTCACCTTGTATTCAAATTTATCCTCAGGCGGCATATCAAGCCCCGCGGCAAAAAGCGCGCCGGGATCAAAAATATCTGTCCAGTCGTAGCCCATATTTTTCCTTGAATGGCGTTCGTAAACGGTAACGTCAAAGCCTTTTTCGGCAAGAAAGGCCGCCGTGGCGATTCCGCCGTGACCGCCGCCCGCAACGATTATCTTTTTAGACATAAATTTTCACTCCTTTATTTATATGATAAAGCAAATCAGCCAAAGTTTCAACCCGATAAATTAATAAAAAATTTTGTGAAATTTATTGTTGACTTTAGCACGCTAATATGGTAAACTGATAGCACGCTAAAGGCTAAAGCGTATTAGCCTATAAATTATGGAGGAAAGAAAAATGAAAAAATTCACAAAAATTCTTGCGGTAATTCTTGCGGCTTTATTCGTGGTTGGTTGTTTTGCCGCTTGCTCAGGCTCTTCAAATGAAGAAGAAAAAACATTACTTAAAGTAGGCTTCGATCAGGACGGCTTCGTACCCTTCGGCTATACCGATGAAAACGGAGATTGGACGGGCTTTGATCTCGAGCTTGCGAAAGAGTGTATTGCTCTTATGGACGGCTATGACGATATCGAACTTGTTCCGCTTGAGTGGAACAGTAAGGATACTTTAATGGATACCGGTGCGGTTGACATCATTTGGAACGGCTTCACTATCCAGGGAAGAGAAGACAAATATGAGTGGACAAAGCCCTATATGAGCAACAGACAGGTAGTTATCGTTGCCGAAGACAGCGGTATCAACAACCTTGGAGATCTTGCCGATAAAATCGTAGGCACTCAGAAAGATTCAAGCGGACTTGACGCGATTGAATCCAACGAGGAATTAATGGCTATAATCAAGGATAACGCTCCTATGCAGTTTGACGGATATGAGACCGCTTTAATGGAGCTTGAGGTCGGCAGCGTTGACGCGCTCGTTATCGACGAGCAGGTTATTTCCGTTAAGATCAAGAACGGCGATGCTGAGGGCATTAAGATTCTTGACGAGGCGCTTTCAACTGAGGATTACGGCGTTGGCGCGAAGAAGGGCAACACCGAGCTTATTGCCGCTATTGAGAATGCGCTCAATACCCTTGCTGAAAACGGAAAGGTTGCGGAGCTTTCCGAAAAGTATTTCGGTTATGATGCAACAGTTTGGGCTGCCGAGTAATCCATAAATCTATCAAAAATAAAAGGGGTGGCTTTAGCCGCCCCGAATTTGTCTAAAGAATTTGGAGAAAACAATGTTTAATGTAATGCCGGTTTTAATGGAGTTTGATTTTCAGGTAACAGTAACGCTGCTTTGGCGCTTCTTTGGAAAATCAATGCTCATATTTGGTTTAACGATGCTTTTCGCTTTGCCGCTGGGGCTGTTCGTTTGCGCCTGCAGAAGAAGCAAGTTCAAGCCGCTTCAGCTTCTAACAAAGCTCTATATTTCAATTATGCGCGGAACGCCGTTAATGCTTCAGCTCGTAGTGGTCTATTTTGCGCCGTATTACGTTTTTAATATTAAAATTTCATCTGATTACAGATTTTACGCGGTCATAATAGGTTTCGCGCTTAACTACGCCGCGTATTTTGCGGAAATCTATCGCGGAGGGATAGAGGCCATTAGCATTGGTCAGCACGAGGCGGCGCAGGTTCTTGGCTTCACGAAAGGCCAGACCTTTTTCAGGATCATTCTGCCGCAGGTGATCAAAATCGTTCTGCCCAGTATGACGAACGAGACGATAACCCTTGTTAAGGATACCTCCCTCGCATTTGCGATCTCATACGTTGAAATGTTTACAACTGCCAAACAGTGCGTTACTTCCCAAAGCTCGATACTTCCGCTGTTTGTTGCGGGTGTATTCTACTACGCCACGAATCTTGTAATAGCGTTTCTCCTTGAGCGATTGGAGAAAAAGCTCAACTATTACAGCAGATAGGAGGGACGGATATGGAATTGTTAAAGGTTGAAAACTTAAAAAAAAGCTTCGGAGACAACGAGGTTTTAAAGGATATTTCTCTCACCGTTAACGAGGGTGAAGTGGTATCTATAATAGGATCTTCCGGCTCGGGAAAATCAACGCTTCTGCGTTGCTGTACCACGCTTGAAACGGTGGATTCCGGCAATATCACATACGGTGAAAACGTGCTTGTGTCTACCGTAAATGACAAGGTGAAATACGCCGATAAAAAGCAGCTCAAAAAGATAAGGGAATACTTTGGTCTTGTGTTCCAAAATTTCAATTTGTTCCCGCACTTCTCCGTTTTGAAAAATCTAACGGAGGCGCAGACGGTAGTCCTCAAAAGAGATAAGCAGGAGGCCGAGAAAATCGCCCGTGAGCTGCTGGCGAAAATGGGGCTTGAGGATAAGGAAAAGGCGTATCCCAATCAGCTTTCCGGCGGGCAGCAACAGCGAGTTTCCATTGCCCGCGCCCTTTCGATGAATCCGAAGATACTTTTCTTTGACGAGCCCACCTCCGCGCTTGATCCGGAGCTTACGGGTGAAATATTAAAGGTTATCAAAAGTCTTGCGGCTGAGAATATGACTATGGTCATCGTTACGCACGAGATGAATTTCGCCCGTGACGTTTCCGATAAGGTCATATTTATGGATAACGGCGTTATCGCGGAGCAGGGAACACCCGAAGAGGTTTTCGGAAATCCCCAAATGCAGCGCACGAAGGAATTTTTGCAATCCTACGAAAAATAATCATTTCAAAAGAAAAGCTCGGCGCTTTACGCACCGAGCCTTCTTGTTTTTATTAAGATTTATCTGTCTTCAAGGCTTTTCCAAAGGCTTACTCTGCCTGTGTCATTAAACGCCTTGAGGGTCATTATCATAAGCGGAACGATGAACATTCCCATAAAGCCGAACAGCTTCAAGCCGAAATACAATCCGGCAAGGGTGAGCAGGGGATTAACACCGAGTGAATCGCCAACGATCTTTGGTTCGATATACTGGCGGATAACTGTAATTACCACATATATAACGATAAGACCTATTGCTTGGCCGATGTTGCCGGATATCAGGGAGATGATTGCCCACGGAGTGAGAACGCCGCCTGAACCCGCAACGGGGAGTATATCAAAGATCGCTATCGCCATCGCGATTATGAAAATGTAGCTGTTATTCATAACCCCTATGAGATTGAGGATCGAAAATCCGATAAACAGCTCGCAGAAAGTGATAAACATTATCAGCGCGTATGCTCTTACCATTTTGAAGATGGTTTTCGAGAATACCTGCTTGATCTCCACCAGCAGATTTTTCTTGCCCTCGGGAAGCTGAAGCTGAATGAATCGAACGATCCTGTCGTAATCCTTAGTAAATAAGATCCAGGCGATTATTCCGATAACGAGCCCTATTATCGCGCTGGGTACTCCCTTAACGGCGCTGAAAACGCCCGAAGCTCCGGAGGTGATCGTGTTAGTGATTGTTCCGAAATTGATATCAAGACTTCCTAAATCAAAATTCTTAGCGCCGTCAAACGCGTTTATAACGGTATTTGATACCGAATCGTAAATACCCTCCGGCAGGAATTTCAAGAAATTCAATATCTCGCCCTGCGCGGTGGCGATAAACTGGGGAAAATCCTCAAGCTGAACCTGAATGTAATCTACGAAATTAATGATTTGAGATACAAGCGCGGTGATAAGGATCGCCAGCGGGAGCAGAATAATTGAAATGCTGATAACCACCAGCAGTATGGACCAAAAGGTGTGGAGCTTGCGCTTTGTTTTCCTATCGAGCCAGCGCAGAGGCTTTTGCAGAAGCACCGCAAAGAAAAATGAGAGTAAAAACGGTGCGGTAACCCAGAAAAAATGCTTAAAGAAAATGTAAACGAGCCCTAAAATCAACGCGAGAAATGCAAAATTGATAAGAAAAGCACGCTTTTTTTCTACCTTTGGTGTCATGTCTTTCTCCTTTACAATTCCAATTTTTGCAGGGTATATTTTTACCCAAGCTTTTCATCAGTTATATTCTACAACTATATGCTTTTATATTCAAGATAAAAAATAAAATTAACACTTGTATATTTGTAAAAGATGTGCTATTATATCAAAAGTGTTTTTCACGATGAAACAACTGTACGCGGGTGGTGCACACTTTGGGCAAATGGAATTACGTTCTCGTAAACGCTGATATACTCCCCGAGGTTTACGGCAAGGTGCTTCTTGCAAAGGAATATCTTGCTTCCGGCGAGGCGGCAAACGCAAGTCAGGCGGCCAAAATGGCGGGAATTTCAAGATCTGCATATTATAAGTATAAAGACGGCGTGTTTGAATACGATCCCGAAAATTCCGAGGAAATGGCAACCATCTTCTTAAAGCTATCTGATACGAAGGGGGTTCTCTTTGCGGTTACGAACGAACTCTATCTCGTTGGGGCGAATGTGCTTTCCATCAATCAGAAGGTGCCGCAAAACGGCGTGGCAGACGTTTCAGTTACAATGAGGATAGCGGAAATGACAGTTTCCGTTGAAGCGCTTATAGAAAAACTTAAAGAGGTTAACGGCGTTAGATCCGTTATTATAGGAGGTTAGTTATGAAAGTTGCGGTTATGGGCTACGGCACTGTGGGTTCGGGAGTTGTGGACGTTATCGATACCCACGGCAAGCTTCTTGCAAAACGCACCGGCGGCGAGCCGCTTGAGATCGCTCACATTCTGGATCTTCGCGATTTCCCCGATGATCCCCATAGTGAGCTTTTTACGAAGAATTTCAGCGATATTCTTAATGATGACGAGGTTAAGATCGTTGCCGAAACGATGGGCGGAGTCAATCCCGCGTTTGATTTCACAAAAAGGCTTTTAAAAGCCGGCAAGGCTGTTGTTACTTCAAATAAGGAGTTGGTTGCCCAGAAGGGGCTCGAGCTTCTTCAGGCGGCTGAAGAGGGAAAGACGAATTACCTGTTTGAAGCAAGCGTAGGCGGCGGTATTCCCATCATAAGACCTATGGCGCAGTGCCTTGCAGGAAACAATATCGTTGGTATTGCGGGTATTTTAAACGGCACTACCAATTTTATCCTCACGAAAATGATAGAGGAAGATATGAGCTTTGGCGATGCCCTTAAGCTTGCTCAGGACAACGGCTATGCCGAAAAAGATCCCACCGCGGATATAGAGGGTCACGATGCCTGCCGAAAGGTTTGCATTCTCGCTTCCCTTGCCTTCGGAAAGCACGTTTATCCCAATCAGGTCGCAACTGAGGGCATATCTAATATTTCTCTTGAGGACGTGGCATACGTTTCCTCCGCAAACGGAGTTATCAAGCTTCTCGGTCAGATCAAATATATAAACGATGACAGCATTGCCGCGTTCGTCAGCCCCGCGGTTGTGTATAACGGCAGCCAGCTTGCTTCTGTTCGCGATGTTTTCAACGCGATCCTCGTTCGCGGTGACGCGGTGGGTGATCTCTGCTTTTACGGCAGGGGAGCAGGAAAGCTTCCCACGGCTTCCGCGGTAGTTGCCGATATGGTGGACTGCGCCAAGCACGTTGTAAGAAGAAAGCTCTTCGGTTGGGGCGCAGGCGCTGAGGACTACGTTATAGATCATAAAGCAACCGTTGAAATGCCGTTTTACGTTCGCGCGAATGTCAGCGAAGAGCAGGTGAAAGGCATTTTCGGAGAGGTAAAATTCCTTACAAGAAAGGATCAGCCGTCTGATGAGGTTGCCTTCATTACGGGCAGTATGACCGAAAACGAGCTTATGAAAAGGCTTGACGGAATCCATACATTGAATATAATAAAAGTAACAAACTATTAATTTGGAGGAGAAAACTTTATGGCTTTAATAGTTCAGAAATTCGGTGGCTCATCCGTTGCGGACGCCGCTCGGGTTATGAATGTTGCCCGTATCGTAACGGATACGTATAAGGCGGGGAACGACGTTGTGGTAGTCGTTTCCGCTCAGGGCGACACTACGGACGATCTTATTGAGAAAGCGCACGAGATCAATGCCAATCCCTCTAAGCGCGAAATGGATCAGCTCCTTGCGGCAGGAGAGCAGATGTCTATTTCGCTTCTTGCGATGGCGATTGAAAAGCTCGGCTTTCCGGTTAGGTCGCTTCTCGGCTGGCAGGCGGGCTTCAACACGAATTCCGTTTACGGCGCGGCGAGAATCAAAAACATCAGAACAAACAGACTTGAAGCAGAGATCGCAAAGCACAACATAGTTATAGTTGCGGGCTTTCAGGGCATAAACCGCTACAACGATTTAACGACCCTCGGCAGAGGCGGCTCGGATACATCTGCGGTTGCTATCGCGGCAGTGCTTCACGCCGATAAGTGCCAGATCTTTACGGACGTTGAAGGCGTTTATACCGCCGACCCGAGAAAGGTTGAAAATGCGCAGAAGCTTGATGAGATCACCTATGACGAAATGCTTCAGCTTGCCACCCTCGGCGCTCAGGTACTCAACAACCGCTCGGTTGAAATGGCGAAAAAATATTCAGTAGAACTTGAGGTTCTTTCATCACTCAATCCCGTTCCGGGAACTATCGTTAAGGAGAAGATTAAAATGGAAAAAATGCTTATCAGAGGTGTTACAAAGGATACGGACGTTGCCGTTATCTCAATCGTTGGGCTTTCCGATAATCCCGGCGTTGCTTTCAAGGTTTTCTCAAAGCTTGCCCAGAAGAAGATCAACGTTGATATCATTCTGCAGTCTGTCGGCAGAGACGGCACGAAGGATCTCTCCTTTACCGTTTCAAGGGAAAACGGCCCTCTTGCTATCGCGCAGCTTGAGGAAATGTCTATTATCGAGGGCAAAAAGATAACCTGCAAGACGGACGCTGCCAAGGTTTCGATCGTTGGAGCGGGCATGGAATCCCATCCGGGAACGGCTTCAACCATGTTTGAGGCGCTTTACGCGCAGAACATAAACATTCAGATGATCTCAACCTCTGAAATCAAGATATCCGTTATCATTGACGAAAAAGAGGCGGATCGCGCGGTAAGCGCAGTTCATGACGCTTTTATCCCGAACGAATAATCAAAGTTAATAAAATGAGGCGGGCAGGTATTTTTATTTGCCTGCTTTTTTTATATATTTTTGGCGGCACTGTGCGCGTTGTGCGCGCACCTTTTGCGCCTATCGGCGCAGAATTCTTTAATAACTTTTGCCGTTTGCACGGCAGGCTAAATTATTTTATTAATTAGATTTGCCACTGCCGTGGCGAGGCGTATCATTCTTTTGAGTCGCAAAAGAACGATACCAAGAAAACGATTCAGGGGGAGTGAGCGCAAGGCGCTCAAGTCCCCCTAAAAACCCCCTTGCTATTGCGGCACGCGCCCTTGCGCGCACAGTGCCGCAGAGGGCATAGTCTAATATCGTACCCTCGGCGCGGGGCGCATTGTGCGCGCGCCGAAAAAAGAAGGGGATTTTCAAGGGGACTATTGAGCGTAGCGAAATCTCCCCTTGAATTGCTT
>JAFLRY010000036.1 GCA_022511205.1 Eubacterium sp.
CCAACGACCCTGCGGTTAACAGCCGCATGCTCTACCGACTGAGCTATTGAGGAATGTATCTCTCAAGTGCTTTAATATAATAGCAAATAATTATCGCTATGTCAATATCTTTTTTATAACTTTTCATATTTTTTTCAGCAGCCTGAATTGCTTCAGGCTGCTTTGCCGTCTTTATTTATTAAATCTATATCCCTTACCCCAGACGGTGTAGATATAGTCCAACCCGCTGTTTACCTCTTTGATCTTATCCCTGATCCTGTTAACGTGAACGGTTACCGTTGAGGTTGCGCCGATGGAATCATACTGCCAGATTTCGTTGGCAAGGGTCTCCTTGCTGAAAACCGTATCGGGGCTTGAGGCAAGAAAATAGAGCAGGTCATACTCCTTATTTGTAAGAACGATCTCCGTGCCGTCAATATAAGCGCGGCGAGACTTCCCGTCGAGCCGCAGTCTGTCTATCTCAAGCATTTCGGCTTCATTTGTCTGCTTTGCTTCCCTCGCGGTCAGGCGCTGATAACGGCTGATGTGAGCAATAACCCTTGCCACCAGCTCGCTGGGGGAAAAGGGCTTAACGATATAATCGTCCGCGCCGAAGCCGAGCCCTCTTATCTTATCAAGATCATCCTTTTTCGCGCTGACGAGCAGGATCGGTATGTCCTTTACACTGCGTACCTTGCGGCAGATCTCAAGTCCGCTTTCGCCGGGAAGCATAATGTCAAGTAGGATAAGATCGTAATCCTCTGCCAGCGCCATTTCAAGCCCGGTTTTGCCGTCCGCGGCGGTTTCAACGATAAATGAATTGGTTTCAAGATAATCCTTTTCAAGAGCCTGAATATTGAGATCATCTTCAACAATCAAAATTTTCTTTTTCATATTTTTACCTCTGTTTGAAAATCTGCGTTTAGCTCGCTTTTCCTATGGGAAGCGAAATAAGGATCGCCAAGCCGTTTCCCGGCTCGCTCTGAGCCCAGATAAGTCCGCCGTGAAGCTCAACGATCTGCTTGCATATCGAAAGCCCAAGTCCTGAGCCTTCACGCACGTTTGTACGCGCCTTATCGGCCCTGTAAAGCGTGTCGAAGATACGGGGAAGGCTTTCCTTGTCAACGCCCATTCCGTTGTCTTTTAGCTCAATTAAAACAGTTTTTTGGTACTCGATGATCGTAAGAGTGATTTTCCCCTTAACGTCCGGTCGCCTGTATCTGATGCTGTTGGATATTATATTGTTGATAACCCTTGTAAATCTGTCCGTATCAAGATACAAAACAGGTGACGTTTTCGTGCGGTCGATTATCTCAAGATCGAAATCACGCTTCGTCAGCTCTTCCCTAAGCCCTTCGGCGAATTCAAGAAAATCGGCAACGGTAACGCTTTCGCAGTTAAGGGTAGTACCTCCCAACTCAAGCTTAGAAAACGCAAGCAGATCGTCGAGAATTTTCTCGGTGCTGCAGGTGGAGGAGTATATGGTGTCCATATATCTTTTCTGCTTTTCGGGAGTGTCCGCAATACCGTCGCGAAGGCCCTCTAAATATCCTTTAACGGAGGTCAGGGGGGTTCTCAGATCGTGGGCGATCCCTGCAATCATTTCCTTTTGCTTCTGATCCGCCTGCCGCTGTCTTTCGATCGACTCCTTGACCCTCAGCCGCATATTATTGAAGCTGTCCGCAAGCTGACCAAGCTCGTTTTTAGATTTGTATTTGATCTCGCAATCAAAATTTCCGTTGGCGATCTCGTTTGCGCCTGCCGTTATCTGCTCGATGGGTCCTACGATGGTTTTAGACGTTATAAGAGAGATAATGACGATCGCAAGAATGAAAACGATTATGACCGCGCCGATGGCTATACTCGTTCGGCTTATCAGAACGCCCCAGATATTTTCGTTATCAAGCACCACTTTGGGCAGGGTGTAGCTCTCGTTTACTATCACCAGCCTGTATTCCGTAGTCCCATCATTAAAGCGAGACATTACGGAAAGACCGTTATCACCGAGGTAATAGGAATTAAAACCGTCATCGTCTGAGGAAACGGAATAGGCTTTTTCAAGAATATCGCCGCCATCGGGAGTTTTATAGAACTCCTCGCCGTTCTTCGTTATGTAGATAAACGCTCCGGTTTTTTCAAGTCTGCCGATAATGCTTTCAAGCCTTTTGAGCTTAACGCTGTTTTGATCCGAGCCTACTAATTTTTCCGTTATATCCGAAACCGCCTGGCTCCACTGAAGCTGGTTCAGTGTGCTGTATTCAACCTGTGAGGCGGAGGGGAAATCGATGATCTGCGCCGAGGAGAGAGTAAAGACTATTGCCGCTAACGCCACAATAAGCACGGTGGGGATCACGATCGCTGTGAGCGACGTCATAAAGATCCTCGTGTTTATTTTTAAGTTTTTTGGTATGGCCTGTATCGCCTGAGTTCTTTTTGCCATATCCGTTATTCAAACCAAATGGGGTTGGTAAACGCTCTAATGAAGGGGGTCATCTCTCTTTTGCAGTTTAAGAACTTGCCCTCAACCGTCTTATAAAGCTTTTTCAAAGCGCCCTTGTATTCATAGGTGATCTCAACTCTTACAAAGCCCTTTTCCTCAACCGCGCAGTTGAAGGCGTATGCTTTATAGGATCTAACGCCTGTTTTAAAGGTGTATATTGGTTTTTCGTTGTTGTAGACAATAACAGTGTGGTGCGGTTTAAGCTTCGTTACGGTGACGTTGACCTCTGTACCGGGTTTGAATTCAACCGTGTCGCCGATGACCGCGTCGCCGCAGGTAAGCTCGATCATAGTGGAATAGGGAGAATTGGTTATAACGCTCCTGCCCTCGCGCATTGCTCTGAGGATCGCCTCGGGCGTTTTCTCCTCCGCAAGAACGATAGTCGTAGGTGAAGCGAGAAGGATCGGAATTTGGGGCACGTATTCCTTGTGGAAATCCGAGCCGCCGATCGCCGCAAGCTTTCTGCCGCTAAGTAACTGCTTAACCCACCAGTCGCGATTTACCATATTGTCCGTGTGCTGAATCGTGTTCCATACCTCAACGCAGTCACAATAAAGATCGTCTATATCAATTCTGAAGCCGCACAGGGAGCAGTAGGGATGGTTGAGAGAAACCGTTGCCCCTGCCTTGCGGCATTCGTCTATAATTTTTTCATAATCCTCTTTCGTATCAAGCGTATAGGGCGGCTCCTGAGGAACTTTAACGCCCCAGATATTAACGTGGCCGTTATCGCCTGTTATTTCCTGCCCCTGAATTACGAGCATATCGCCGTCATAATAGCTTTCCTCAATGGAGTTGAAATTGTGATCGGTGATTATCATAAAATCAAGCCCGGCTTCCTTACATTTTTCAACGAGCTGGTCTTTAGTAAGTATACCGTCGCTGTTGGTTGTATGTAGGTGCGTGTCGCCCTTATACCATTTTCTTTCGCTCATTTTTACCCCACCTCAAATATTGCTTAGCCGAATTGCGTTTCGGCTTCGCAGTTTATATATACATATTAGCATATTATTACTTAATTGGCAATCTATTTAATTGTAAACCTTTATTTCGTAAAAAGTTGACAATTAGAGCGCGAGGATATATAAACTTTTTATCAGGAAAAAGGAGGCGCTATTATGGAAAATGAAACCATAAAAAGCAATACAAAAGGAAGAAAAAAGCTCACCACGCAGGATATGGTGTACGTTGGCGTATTCGCGGCAATAATTGCGGTCTGCTCGTGGATATCCGTTCCTCTGACAATACCCGTAACGCTTCAAACTATGGCCGTATGTATCACTGCCGGGCTTTTGGGAACGAAAAGGGGAGTACTCTCTATTATCGTTTATCTCCTTATAGGGCTTGTGGGCGTGCCGGTGTTTTCAAATTTCTCCGCGGGAGTCGGTCAGCTTATGGGTCCCACGGGCGGTTATTTGATCGGCTTTATTTTTACGGCGCTTACCGTTGGTTCATTAACAAAGCTTTTAGGCGATAAGATATGGGTATACGCCATATCAATGGTTTTGGGAATCGCCGTTTTGTATGTCTTCGGCACGGCGTGGTACGTTATCGTTTACAACAGGGGAAACGCTGACGCGGTCACCGTTTCGGGCGCGCTCAGTATGTGTGTTGTTCCGTTTATAATACCGGATCTGATAAAAATTACCCTTGCGGCGTTTTTTTGCACGGCACTGAAAAAACATATAAAATAAAAACACAAAATTATTTTAAAAAAATCATTGTGGAAATCTCCTTGTTTTAGTATAATTAAATTGATATATTGGATTCGGAGGAGAAGCATGTCTGAATTCTGGCTTCACAGGAAAACCTGCGTTGTAACAGGCGCTTCGGGCGGTATCGGCGCCGGTATCGCGGCAACGCTTATTAAAAAGCACGGTTGCAACGTTATCGGCATCGCGAGAAGCGAGCCAAAGATCAAAAACTTTATCGATGAGCTGGGCCCGTCATACGCGGATCAGTTCTCCTACAGACTTTTTGACGTTTCAAAGCGTGAAAACTGGGAAAACTTCACGCGGGAGCTGGAGGAAAGCGGTACTCAGGTGGACGTTTTGATCAACAACGCCGGGATGCTTCCGAAATTCAAGCGCTTTGACAAATATGATTTTGACGAGATCGAAAGCACGATAAATGTCAATTTCTATTCAAGCGTATATTCGGTTCAGGCGCTTTTGCCGTCTCTGCTGAAAAGTGATGAGGGCGCTATAATCAATATAGATTCCTCGGCGGCGCTTATGAGCCTTGCGGGCACCTCGATTTATTCCGCTTCAAAAGCTGCGTTAAAGAGCTTCACAGAGGCTCTGAGAGAGGAATTCAGGGGCAAGCTTTTCGTTGGCCTCGTTTGCCCGGGCTTCACAAAAACGGATATTTTCCGCAATCAGGAAAGCGTTAATGAGAAAGACGGCAAGATCATCAATATGATCTCTACGAACTGCGATCTTATGGTTCGGCTGATCGTAAACGGAATGGAGCGCAAGCAGGAGCTTCAGGTGCATGGGCTTGACGCGCACGCCATGAATATATTCGGAAAGCTTCTTCCCGTGACCGGCGCGCGGCTTTTCAGCGCCATTATGAAGGCGGCGAATATCGGTATATTCAGCGAGATTTTTAAGGATTAAATTTGAAGCGGACCGAGCCTTTCGCGCCGCTCCAACGGAGGTATTTTTATGAGCAACACAAGTATTGACGTTTCAACACAAAAGCATATGAACTTTAAAGAGATCGCCGCTTATTCGCTGGGGCTTTTCGGCTTTCAGGCGATCGTCGGTCTCCTCAATTCCTATCAGGCGGAGTTTGACGCCTCAATTTTGGGCGCTGATATCGCTATCGTGGGAATATTGATTTTAGTTGCCAAGATCGTTTCAGCGGTGTTTGACCCGGTTGTGGGCAGACTTATCGACCGCTCAAACAGCAAGCGCGGAAAATTCAAATCAATGATCATGTATTCGATCGTGCCGCTTCTCGTTATGTCCGCAGTTGTATTTCTTGACGTTCCGTTCAAGAGCAACCGTATGGTGACCTACGTTTGGATCTTCGTTACATACCTCGTTTGGAGCCTTGCAATGACCTTGGGCGACGTTCCCTCCCAGGGCATCGCTTCGGTTTTAACACCGAACCCCACGGAGCGCACCAACGTTGTTTCCATTTCAAATACCTTTAAGCAGATCGGTTTTTCCGCCTGCGTGGTTATTGTGCCTATCGTTTGCCTCATCGTTCCCGGCGGCTCACAGGTAGTCGGCTTTGAGGGGGAGACGGATACTCCGATGATCGGCAACGAATATTTCTGGACTGCAGTACTCACCGCCGTTCTCGGCTGTCTTCTCTTTGCGCTGATCCCGATGCTCAATAAAGAAAGAGTGCCCTACGTTTCCGGCGAAAAAACCACCACGAAGGATATGCTCAAGGCGCTTAAAAACAACAAGCCCTTAATGCTGGTTATTATTTCCTATTTCCTCGGCTTCGGAAGACAGATGGCAATGGGTATTCAGGTTCAGGCGGCAAACGTGCTTCTCGGAAGCCAGAATCTCGTTGCGGTGCTGGGAATCGTAACTGCTATCGGCTCAATGGTCAGCATGGCGATCTGCCCCGTTCTCATCAAGAAGATGGGGGAGAAAAAGGTTTATCTCGTAATGTCGATTTACGGCTTCATTGCTTCGGTGCTTTCTTTCATCGTTGGTTATTTGTGGTTCAGAAATCCTGAAAGTACCGTGCTGATGATCCTGTTCTATCTCTTCCTGTTCCTTATCGGTTTACAGTTCGGCGCGGTAACGCTTATGCCGATGATCATGACGGCGGACTGCGTTGATTACTACGAATATGAAACCGGCAAGAGAATGGAAGGCGCGGCTTATTCCGTGCTCACGCTCACCATTAAGGTTTGCCTTGCTCTGGGAACGGCCCTCGGTCTCGTTTTCGTTCAGTTCTCAGGCTATTCCGAAACCGTTGCCCAGATCACTGCCGGCAACGCAAGCGGCTTTGACATTAGTACGAAGGATATTATCTTCTTTGCCTACACCGTTATGCCCGGTATCCTTGCTCTGCTTTCAACGATCCCGATGTTTAAATACGATATCGTTGGTGAAAAGAAAGCGAAGATTGCTTCCGAGCTTGCCGCAAGAAGAGAAGCGAAATAAATCAAAACTTAAGGAATATAAGAAAGCTCCGCTTGGTGTTAATCCAAGCGGAGCTTTTTAATCTGTTTCTGTTTACGGCTGAATTTCAAAGGTAAATTCAAGCGGGTGCTTAAAGCCGAAGTCGATCGTGTGTTCCTTAGAGGTCTGCGGTCCGCAGCTGCCTGATCCCGTACCCCTCACGAAGCCGTCTATGCTGGCGAAGGTTGTATCAACGTCCGGCAGATCCTCTATATGATTTGCCGCCAAAAGCTGATTCAAGGTGAAATGATTCGCGTTGAAATTAAAGGGACGGTCTATGGCGCTGAATTTGATTTCCCTTTCGTTATCCGCGCTGAGAACTGCGTAGCGCGTTTCCCCGCGGTTCCCGGAATCCTGCGGCTTTATGTATTTGTGAGCCATTTCGGCAACGGTCGTTTTGAAAATGCCGAGGGTGCAATGCTCCTTGAAATCGGAATAGCTTTCGGCAGGGCCGAGGCCGTAATATTCCACGTTTTTAAACTGAGCGGGGAGCTCGCAGTGAACGCCGAAGCGGGGCAGATTGCTGACGAACGGGCTGACCTTTTTAAGGCGTGCCGTAACGTAAACGCTTGAGTCTGAATTAAAGCAGTAGTCCACCTCTGATTTGGCGAGGGTGAACAGCTTTCGCGCAATAAATTTATAAGACGCGCGGATAAATTGCTTGCCGTTTTCGTCCGTTATGAGCTTGCAGGAGCGAAGCTTTGCCTTTGCCCTGTGCATACCTGCTATTTTCCACCCCATCATCGGCACTTTATCGTTATCGATCATACCGCGGAAAATATGGGGAACGAAGCCGCAGGCGCCATCCGCAGGGCTTTGATTGATATATTGCGCGCCGCCGATCTCGTAGCTGACAAGGCCTTTCTTTTTATCGAAAATTGCCTTGCCGTCTTTGAATTCTACGCTGACTGTCTTTTTGTCCGCTGTGTAAACGGCACTTTCAAGCGCTCTGCGCTTTCTTGCGGGGGCGTTTGAAACAACGATCTGCTCCTTGGCGATCTCGTAGCCGGTGTATTTATTTTTATAGGTGAAATTAACGAAAATATCCTCGTTTTGAATGGCGCAAGCCTCGCGGTCTATGTTGAATATGTGCTTGTCCTCGGGAGGAATATCAACGTCTATCACACCGCCGCGAAGCAGTCGGCCGTTTTGCAGAATTTCATACACGATATCAATGTCGTCGGTGGATTTGAAAATATTCGTGTTCCAGAATTCAAAGCAGTCGTCTCCCACGTAGCTGGCGCGGATCGGGCGATAGACCGCCTTCATTTCAAGGGCGCCGCTGGAGGGCTCGCGGTTGGGATAAAACAGACCGTCAACGCAGAAATTGCCATCGTGTATCGGTTCGTTATGGTCGCCGCCGTAAGTCCATTTGTAGGGAGCGTTTTCATCGTAAACGCTGTGATCCGCCCATTCCCAGATACATCCGCCCATAAACTGATCTGAGGAAAGGAAAAGCTGCATATATTCCTCAAGTCCGCCGGGTCCGTTGCCCATGGCATGAGCGTATTCGCATTGGAAGAAGGGCTTGCCCTTGTATTTTTTGCCTGCCTTGCCCTTGAGGATGCTTCTCATCAGAGCGGGGGAGGCGTACATACGGGAGACCACGTCGTAAGCCCAGCGCTTACTGCGGTTAACTCCTTCGTAATGAACAGGTATTTCAGGGGATACCTTTTTCAAATAGTCATAGCAAACGTCCTGGCATTTGTAGCCGCCGGATTCGTTTCCAAGGCTCCACATCGTAACGCAGGGGTGATTTTTATCCCTGCCGTACATTCTCTTTACCCTGTCAAGATAATGCTCCGCCCAATCAAGATCGTTGCTGAGCTTGCCGGGTCTGTAGGTTGTATAGGGTATTGCGTAAAAGCCGTGGGTCTCGATATCCGCCTCGTCAACAACGTAAAGTCCGTAAAAGTCGCACATCGTCAGAAAAACCGGATCGGGAGGATAGTGGGAGGTTCTTACGGTGTTGCAGTTGTATTTCTTCATCAGCGCAACGTCATTTTCAAGATCGGAAATATCCATTGCGTAGCCCTTTGTCATATGGGTGTCGTGATGATTAACGCCCTTCATCTTTATTGCTTTGCCGTTGAAAAGGAAAACTTCGCCCTGTATCTCGATATCTCTGAAGCCGATATAGGCGCGCACCGCCTCGATCTCTTCGCTTCCATTATAGAGCGTCATAACGGCTTCGTAGAGCTTCGGCGTTTCGGCGGTCCACTCGTCAACGTAAAGGGATTGAAAAGCTATTTTTTTATCGGGCAGCAGGCTTCCGTTGTAGGAATCCTTGCCGTCTGTAACGCTGACGGTGATTTTTGCGTTATCGGCAAAAACGCCGTCCACCGAAATGCTGAGATCATAGGTGGAATCAAAGTTTTTCACCGTTTTGATATGAAAATCGTTTATATAGCTGATGCCGAAGCGGGTGATATAAACGTCTCTGAAAATGCCGTTTTCGCGGAACATATCCTGGCATTCAAGATAAGT
Source organism: Eubacterium sp. (assembly GCA_022511205.1). Lineage (GTDB taxonomy): Bacteria > Bacillota > Clostridia > Oscillospirales > Acutalibacteraceae > Eubacterium_R. The sequence goes on from JAFLRY010000036.1 coordinate 9,118, forward strand.
GCCGTTGCTCCATTTGTAAACAACGGCAACCAGCTCGTTTGCGCCGTCCTTCAAATAGGATGTGATATCAAATTCAGCGGTATTGTGCGAGCCCTCGCTGTAGCCGACGTAAGCGCCGTTTATATGCAACGCCAGCGCGCCCGCCACGCCGAGGAAAGAGATCGTTCTGCGATCCGATGCGTTTTCAATATCAAATTTCTTGCGGTAAATTCCTACAGCAACATCCTCGGGTATATGAGGGGGCTTCTTAGGGAACGGGTATCTCGTGTTGATATACGCGATCTGATCGTAGCCCGTGCGCTGCCATGTGCTCGGCACTTTAACGGTATCAAAGGATACGGTATCTGTGTTCAGCTCCTGCGGAATTTTGCTGAGCTTATCGAAATAGGCAAAGTCCCATTCGCCGCTTAAAAGCTGAACTCTGTCGGAAACGTATCTCTCATTTTTATAATCGCTTTCACGAAGCGCTTTCGCGCAGGAAAAAGGAATGAAATAACTGCGCTCGGGCAGCTTGTTCTGCTCGAAAACAGAGAAGTCAGTATGTAAATTCCTATTTATTTTATATAACATAATATATTGCTCCTTGAAGCCGGAAGTCCGTATTCTGTCGAAACTACGTCAACTTTAATCATATCATTTTCATTTTTGTTAGTCAATTATCTTATTTAAACTTTAATGTATAAAATAATAAGGTGAAAAATAAAAAACACCCACCGAACCGATGAAGTCCGGTGGGCTTATCTTATTGAACCTCGCTATATCTATCTTTCCAAATCAGACCGGAACATGCCGCACTTAAGCGATCGGTTTGCGGTTTTTTAAAACGACTTTGTGTGTATAGCGGTCAAAAAGATCAAAAATAGTATTCTTGCAAACGCCAATATAACCGAATGGTTATATTCTGAGAGCATTGTAACACAATAATGTTAGAATGTCAATAACCAATTAGTTATACAGGTGCATAAAATGGCTTATTATAAAAGAATACGAGAGTTGCGCGAGGATCACGATAAAACGCAAAATGATATAGCGAAATACCTCGACATGAAACAGCCGCAATATTACAGATATGAGAATGGTTTAAGAGATGTTCCCAGCGACGTATTGATTGCATTAGCAAAGTATTACAATACTACAACTGACTACATTTTAGGTTTAACAAACAATCCTAACAAAAAATAAAGAGCAGTCCTTACGGGCTGCTCTTTGATTTATATTAATGATTATTTGCGGGGACGGCGGTCGCCTCTGCGGTTGTCCCTGCGGGGCTTTCTCGGAGCGTCGTCCTCATCATCGTTCTCGGGCTTCATACCCTCAAGCTCGATGAGCGCGTCTCTTCTTGAAAGATTGATCCTGCCCTGATCGTCGATCTCAATGCACTTAACGATGATGGAATCGCCAACGTTAACGGCGTCCTCAACCTTCTCGGTTCTCTTAACGTCAAGCTTTGAGATGTGAACGAGTCCTTCCTTGCCGGGAGCGATCTCAACGAACGCGCCGAAGTTCATCAGTCTCGTTACAACGCCATTGTAGAACGCGCCGACCTCGGGATCGGTAGCGATAAGTCTTACGACCTCAACTGCGCCCTTGCACTTGTCAACGTCTATGCCGCTGACGAATACGCGGCCGTCCTCTTCGATATCGATCTTGCAGTCGAACTCAGCCTGGATCTCCTGAATGACCTTGCCGCCTTTACCGATAACCTCGCCAATCTTGTCGGGATCAATGGTGAGGGTGAGCATCTTCGGAGCGTATTTGGAAAGCTCCGCGCGGGGCTCGCTGATAACGGGAAGCATGATCTCGTCAAGGATATAATGTCTTGCCTTGTTGGTCTTCGCGAAGGCTTCCTTGATGATCTCGGGGGTAAGTCCGTGTACCTTAAGGTCCATCTGGATCGCGGTGATACCGTTCTTCGTACCCGCAACCTTGAAGTCCATATCGCCGTAGAAGTCCTCAAGACCCTGGATGTCTACCATGGTCATAAAGTCACCGTAAACGCCTTCGTCACCGGTGATAAGACCGCAGCTGATACCGGCAACGGGAGCCTTGATCGGAACGCCCGCCGCCATAAGGGAAAGGGTAGAGCCGCAAACCGAACCCTGAGAAGTAGAACCGTTTGAGGAAAGAACCTCGGATACTACGCGGATGCAATAGGGGAACTCGTCAATTGTGGGAAGAACGGGAAGAAGCGCCTTTTCAGCAAGCGCGCCGTGACCGATCTCACGTCTGCCGGGGCCTCTTGAGGGCTTCGTCTCGCCTACGCTGTAGGACGGGAAATTGTAGTGGTGGATATATCTCTTTTCGGTCTGCTCGTCAAGGCCGTCAAGAAGCTGGCAATCGGTCATCGGGCCGAGCGTGGTAACGGAAAGCACCTGAGTCTGACCTCTGGTGAACATACCTGAGCCGTGCGCTCTTGAAAGGAGATCGATCTCAGCGTTGAGGGGACGGATCTCGTCAATTCCTCTGCCGTCAACACGCTTGTGCTCATCCTTGAGCCATGCGCGAACAACGTGCTTCTGAACGAGATACATAATCTCGTCAAGCTTAGCCTCACAGCCCTCGAATCTCTCATCGAACTTCTCGTGAACGGCGGCGTAGATCGGAAGAAGCGCCTCGTCACGAACGAGCTTATCATCAGTATCCAGAGCCTTCTTAACGTCCTCAATGCAGAATTCCTCGATCTCGGCCATGATCGCGGGATCGGGATCGGAGGATTCATAAGCGAACTTCGGCTTGCCGATCTCGTCTACGATGCCCTGAATGAATTTAACCATTTTCTTGTTTTCCTCGTGACCTGCCATAATGGCTTCAAACATAAGGTCATCGGGGATTTCATTACCGCCTGCCTCGATCATGGCAACAAGGTCTGCCGTTGAAGCAACGGTAAGAGTAAGATCGGTCTTCTCTCTCTGCTCAAGAGTGGGGTTGAGAACGATCTCGCCGTCTACAAGACCAACGTTTACTGATGAAATCGGGCCGTCCCACGGGATATCGGAGGTAGCGATAGCGGCGGAAACGCCGATAGCGGCAGCGATCTCAGGGGAGCAGTCGGGATCAACGGACATAACCGTTGCGACTACCGAGCAGTCATTTCTCAAATCCTTGGGGAACAGGGGGCGGATAGGTCTGTCTATACAGCGGCTGGTGAGAATAGCCTTCTCGCTGGCTCTGCCTTCGCGGCGGAGGAAGGAGCCGGGGATCCTGCCCACTGAATACATCTTCTCTTCGTAATCAACGGAAAGAGGGAAGAAGTCTACGCCCTCTCTGGGCTTCGCGGAAGCGGTTACGGTGCAAAGCACCTCAGTCTCGCCGTAGCGTACAAGGAAAGCGGAGTTTGCAAGGCCTGCCATTTTGCCTGTTTCAAGAACGAGCTTTCGGCCAGCAAATTCGGTTTCCCAAGTTTTGAAGTTTTTGAAAAACATAATTTTACCTCACTTTTTAGAATTTTATTTTATCAAAAGGAGGTGCAAATAGTAATAAATTCAGCACACAAGGCGTTTGTTATGCGCTCAATTTACTACTATATTCACCCTCCTTAAGATTGTGAAATGTTGAAAAGCAGACGGCACGGTATGCCGTCTGCTTAACTTTTGGTGTTAACGATCAAGAGTATCACGGATACCAAGCTTTGCGATAAGCGCACGGTATCTTTCGATATCGCTCTTGTAAAGGTAGGCAAGAAGATTTCTTCTGTGACCTACCATTTTGAGAAGACCTCTGCGTGAATGATTGTCCTTCTTATGAACCTTGAGATGAGCGGTAAGCTCGTTGATTCTCGTGGTAAGAACGGCGATCTGTACCTCAGGAGAACCTGTATCTCCCTCGTGGGTAGCGTATTCAGCGATGATAGCCTGCTTTTCTGCCTGTGTCATAATTTCACCTCATTTAATATTATTTGCCCGATTTGCGGAAAACACAGAAAAGGGATCGGTGAATTCTCCGATGCGGAGCCTGCGCCCATTTCCGAGTATTTCGTAACGAACAAAGCGGATTATAACACAAAAAAATAATTTTGTAAAGTATTATTTTTATATTGTTTATTAAAGTATTTTTCCGCTGTCGCGGAGGACAGAATAATTTTATTAATTAGATTTGCCACTGCCGTGGCGGGGCGTTACTCTCTTTCGTGTTGCGCAAGAGAGTAACCAGAGAAAGCAATTCAAGGGGAGATTTCGCTACGCTCAATAGTCCCCTTGAAAATCCCCTTTTCCTTTTTCGGCGCAGAGTTGCGGTACCCAAAATTTTATATCGCCCCTAAAGGAGCTCAAAAATTTTGACCGCTGCCAGTTCTTATTGCTTCCTTTATCTCGCACTGCGAGCGGTCGCAAACGAACCACAATGCGCACCGCGCCGAATGGCACATCATTTTAATAATGCTCTCTGCGGCACTGTGCGCGCAAGGGCGCGTGCCGCA
>JAFLRY010000037.1:0-4312 GCA_022511205.1 Eubacterium sp.
CGGGACTGACTCGAAATCAGTTGTACCTCACGGTACCGTGGGTTCGAATCCCACCGTCTCCGCCAAAAGAAAGAACACGGCATTTGCCGTGTTTTTTCTTTTCATATGATAAATGGGATTCGAAGACGTGGCTCCAAATTTCGTGTGCCGTTCCACGGCTTACGGAAATTTGGGAGAAAGCTCCGGTGGAGCTTTCGATAGCAAGAGGAGAATCCCACCGTCTCCGCCAAATAATAATCCCTCACTATTCTTTTTAGATTTCTCCAAAAATCAACAAAGAATTGGCGTATTATTGAATCGCAGAGCATTATACGGTATAATTATAGCTGAAAGGAGAGGACATTATGACCTATGAATATGCTGTATTCTTCAAAATTTTGTTGCTTTGCGGATATAAAGATGATATGGAACAGTATTTAGATACCGCGCTTGTTGAACAAAATCCCCTTTCCAACATAGTATTGGAATTATCTTTGACTGGAAATGACGATAAAAAGAAACTCTCCGTGTTAAATGAATATCTCTTGCAAGTTAAAGATTCAGATATTGACTATGAGCGATCTGTTTTTGAACTCGTTATGGTGTTTTTAAAAAGAAAGTATATTAATGAAAACATGTCAATGAAAGGCATCACAGATTTAATGTATAAGATTGCTTTATACACAAAAAGATATCTTGACGAACCTTGGAACACAATGTATTTAATGGGTGATTTATTTAGCGAAGCTGAAGCAGGCTATATTGATAAAGATGATTATCAACGCAAATTTAATGCATTTTTAAATAATAATGTCTGCTTATGTGATTATCCGCCTATTTTGCCTAAAGAATCGTTTTTAAAAAAACGAATAAATAAAATTTTTGGAAATAAGTAATTCTTATAAAAATATTGGCAGTAAATAATGATTCCATTTTAATGTTGGAGCAAAGGTTAACTTTGATCCAATGTCTTTTTGCGCAAAAATAATCCGTGCATTTTTTCTGTTTTTATAGTAGACTTTATTTGAGGTGAGCCTTCTATGTACAAATACGAAACACATTTGCATACGAGCCCTGTAAGCGCCTGCGCCCACGCAACGGTGAAAGAAGCTTTGAATTTTTATAAAAGCTTGGGATATGACGGTGTTTTTATAACGAATCATTTCATTGACGGAAATATAAGCATCAATAAATCAAAGCCGTATGCCGAGAAAATCGAATTTTACTTTTCCGATTATGAAAAGGGCGTAAAAATCGGCAAAGAAATAGGCATAAAAGTATTTTGCGGAGTGGAGCAGTCCTATCGCGGAACGGATTTTTTGATATACGGACTTGATAAAGAGTGGTTCCTTAAGCACCCCGAAATTGAGCAGATGTCAAAAAGCGAGGAGCTTGCCTATTATATGAAAAGCGGCGCGTTGGTAATACAAGCCCACCCATTCAGAGAAGCTTCATACATTGACCATATCCGCTTGTATCCAAGATGCGTTCACGGTGTTGAGGTGATCAATGCCGAAAGAACGGAGTTGGAAAACAAAATGGCAGGGATATACGCTGAAAACTACGGTCTGTTAAAGTTTGCCGGCAGTGATAATCACAACGGAAAGAAGCAGAAAAAGCTTGCAGGTGTGTGTTCATCTGCTCCGATTCTAAATGAGCAGGACTTTGTGCGCCGTGTTAAAAATAATGAAATGGAGATTTTCACACTGGAGCGCGATTGATTTTTCAATATCGCATATTTAAATTGCATTCGTAAACATAACAAATCGGCAGGAGCAAACTCCTGCCGATTACTTTTTGACAATGAATTAAAGTTATACTAATTTCTTTTCAAAACCGAACTGCCGCAAAACGAAATCCTCATCAAGCGCTTCATCGTAGACAACTTCTGTCTTTTCAAAACCGTTTTTGAGATAAAAGCTCATCGCGGGCTTATTTTTCTCCGCGACAAATACCCTCAGGCATTCCGCCCCCTTGTCCATTGCGGTGGCTATAGCATTTGACATCATCACGCTGCCTACCCCGCTTTTCCGGCAATCAACGTTTACGCCGAATCTGCCGAAATACAGCGCTTTTGCGGGATCGCTTGCCCAGCAAAGCTCATTTCGCTCATCATCGGGCGCAAGCTCCCACAGCGCAAAGGCAGACAGGATAATATCATCCTGTGTCAGAACGTAAAGTCGGCGATTTTTGATATCCTCGGCGAAAAATTCGCAGGGATACGTATCGTCCCATATGCGTCCGTTTTCAGCATTCATTTTTTCGATTATTTTTCTGAAAACGGCTTTAAGCTGTTCCAAATCATTTTCCTGTGCTAATCTGAAATTCATCATTAGCCTTCTCCCGTATTTTATTTAAGAGAAAATTCAGCGGTTATGTCTCCGCTTCCAAGCGCTTCCTCCCAGCCAAAAAGATCGTCGATTTTCCCGATCCTCGTATAACTCCACGAATTGGAGCCGTAAAAAATAACGATCTGATCTCCGTTATAAAGAACGATATCACCGGCGTTAGTAATGGTTTGATGATTTTCAGTAGTAAGCCTTCTTCCGAGAGGACCCACCTTTTCAAAGCCGGAATAATCACTCATATCAATAGTGATTGGCGCATTCTTCATCATTTCGATCAGCTCGCGGGTCGCGACGTTGTCCTCAAGAGTGGCGGTAAAGGCTGAATCGCCTATTTTCACGATCATTTTCATTTGAGTTATATCCTCTGTTTCTTTGGTGTTTTCAGTTTCAGCGGGAGCAGACGGCATTGTGCTATCCGTTGAAGGCTCTGCCACAGATGGACTGTTATTTGTAACTGTAGGATCGGTATGCTGTTCTTTTACCGCGCCGCAAGCGGCCATTCCTACCGCGAACGCCAATACTATGAAAAGCGAAAAAATTTTCTTCATGGTTATCACCTTCAATTAAATATACCGCTCTAAAAAGGCGTTGTCAATGAACACCTACTCTTTTTTTGCAATTATGAAAATATTGTCGTTTCCAAAACGGTTGTATTTTTTAATATTGTGCTTGCGATTGTTACCACATATGTTATAATTAATTTGATTATTTTCTAATAAAACGATAAAAAGGAGAATGTATGAAAAACTACAAACCATCAAAGTCGCACTGTATGAATACAAGAAAAATCCATCCGGTTGCCTATACCCTCATAGTCTTATTTTTAGGATTATTTGGAATTCATCGTTTTATTGACGGTCATATTGGGACAGGCATTCTATATTTATTCACATACGGGGTTTTCGGGATAGGCTGGATAATAGATCTCATTAAAGCAATTGTGGCAATTTTTAAAAGGGATGAAGAAATACCATTAGTAGAAGATCCGGAGTTTAAGCCATATTATACTGAAAGCAAGCCAATAGCTTCAAGCGGAATATATTATGATCCAAATTCCGATTATGCACAAGCTTATAAGCAATCAGAACCGGTTATTGTTCCCTCTGCAGAACAAGATCCCAACAATAATAAGTCATCAAAACACAAAAGAATAATTATAATCGTCCTTGCAGTATTAGCTTTTCTTGGCCTAATCGGCTTTTTAGGCGGTAATTCCGACAAGCCCGATATTCCCATTGTAAACGCGACGGATTCCTTTGAACAAGATGAAGTGACTGAACCGACTGAGCAAATTACTGATGAGCCCACAAGCAATGATTCATTCACTGAAAACGAGCTAATCGAATCACAATCGACTTCTATTGTAGACACGCAAAATGAAACAACAACAGAGAAAGAAACTACAACTGAAAAAGAGTCTACAACCGAAAAGGAATCAACAACAAAAAAGGAAGTTACTACAAAGAAAGAAAGCACAACTAAAAAGGAATCTACCACTAAGAAAGAAAGCACTACAAAGAAAGAATCTACTACCAAGAAAGAAAATACTACCAAAAAGGAAAACACAACCAAAAAAGAGTCTACAACAAAGAAAGAATCCACTACAAAGAAAGAAAACACCACAAAAAAGGAAAGCACTACTAAAAAAGAGTCTACAACGAAGAAAGAATCCACTACCAAAAAAGAAAGCACAACAAAAAAGGAAACTACTACAAAGAAAAATTCTTTAAATCAAAATGTCCCGTCGACTTATATGCTAAATACAAGCACTAAAAAATTCCACAAATTAAGTTGCTACAAAATAAAAGAAATGAATGAAGAAAACAAGCAGCAAATCACTGCTACTTACGGAGACATAATTGATATGGGTTATGATCCCTGTGGTATATGCTTAAAATAGTATGTCTCTCTAACTACAGATGAAGAGATCCTCCTCTTGCTATCGAACAGTCCCCCGGACTGTTCTCCCAAATTTCCGCCAGCCG
>JAFLRY010000037.1:4412-13402 GCA_022511205.1 Eubacterium sp.
AAAAGCGGACACGGCTTATGCCGTATCCGCTTTTTTGGCGCAGATGAAGAGATTCGAACTCTTGAAACGGTGTTCGCCGTTTACACGATTTCCAATCGTGCTCCTTCGGCCAGCTCGGACACATCTGCAAGTAGTTATTTTCAGGCGGTTTTAACACCGCCTATATAATTTACTACATTTTTTTCTATAAGTCAAGTATCAAATCAAATGAATTCATTTACGTCTGTTTTTCGTTGGTTGTCTTTATTTTTCTCAGAAATCAGCTTAAATCAAGGAATTCCTCAGGAATAACATCCTTGGCGTGCTTCGTATAATAATCAGGAGTAGCTCCCTTGCTTCTCTGAAGGTGAGTGCTTGCAAGGCTATCGGTATACTCAGACAGCTTATAAACGGAAAACTTATAATTTGAGCCTGATTTACTGTACCAGCAAACGAGGGGAGCAAGCTTTGCCGAGTTGATAGAAACTTCGCCGTTTTTCTTTTCAAGCGTTATTTCAGCCATTCCGCCGCAAAGCTGATCTACGCTCGTTTGATGAGAGATGAAGTTGCCCAGCGAATAGTAAACCAACATACGCTTGCCGGTGGTTTCATTTTCAACCCACTCAACCGTTTGAAGAACGTGGGGATGACAGCCTATAACAATATCAACGCCGAGGTCTGAAAACAGTTTAACGTATTCCTTCTGATAGCTTGAAATCTGGGTGGTGTTTTCAATTCCCCAGTGGGGGAACATAATAACAACGTCCGCGTTTTCCTTAGCAGTTTTTACGTCCTGCGTTATTCTCTCCTTATCCATCATATTTACGCACCATTCCTTTCCCTGCGGAAGCGGTATGCCGTTGGTGCCATAGGTGTAATTCAAAAGAGCGAATTTGATGCCTTTCTCCTCATAGTAGGTGATCTTTTTGGATTCCTCTTCGGTATCATAAGTGCCGAGCGCGGTCACCTCAGGGTGTTCGTCAAAGAATAAGCATTCCTGCTCTATTCCCTTAAAGCCCACGTCAAGGGAATGATTCGTGGCGCAGGTGAAGATATCAAAGCCCGCGTCTATCGCGGCAGTGCCAACCTCCCACGGCGTATTGAAGCAGGGGTAGCCGGCATATGGGAATTTCGATCCGCCAAGCATCGTTTCCTGATTGATTATCGCAATATCAGCGGCGGAAATATACTTCTTAATATGCTCATAAAATGAAGTGTAGTCCGCCGTGCCGTCATCCTTCTGGCCGGCATCCACCAAGGTGTTGTGAATCAGATTATCCCCAACCGCAACGATGGTTACAGGCCCGGAGCCGGCGGGCTCGGTGGGTTCCGTCTCCACGGGTGCCTGTGTAGTGGGCGGCTGAGTAGTATCAGCGTTGCCGTCTACGCTTTTAGAAACGTATCCGCTAAGCGCGATTCCGGTAAAAACAACCGCCGCAAGTAATGCGGGGATCAATATTTCAAAGAGTTTTCTTTTATTGCCGTTGCTCATTTTTAAACACTTCTTCTCTATAAAATCAGTGTAATTTTATCATAGTAAAAGGAATTTTGTCAACCGCAATTAAATTGACGGATTTTTCATTGACAAGTATTAAAATAAAATGTAATATTAAATAAATACAACTAAAGGCGGTATATTATGGAAACTGTTTTAATGTACGTTTTATTTATTATCGGTCTTGTCCTTATCATCAAGGGCGGCGACTGGTTCGTTGACTCCGCAAGCTGGATCGCGGAGGTTGCCGGTGTTCCGAAATTCGTTATCGGCGCAACTATCGTTTCTATCGCAACCACACTTCCCGAAATGATCGTAAGCATAACCGCAACGGCCCAGGGCAACGTTGATATGGCGGCCGGAAACGCCATAGGCTCCGTTACCGCGAACTCGGCTATGATAATGGGTCTGTTCATCGTTTGCATGCCCTTTGCTGTTAAGCGCAAGGAATTTGCTCCTAAGGCGCTTATGATGCTTGCCGCTTCCGCAACGCTCGTTTTAGGCTGCATCTTCACTCAAAAAGAAGCGCTTACCTTTAAAGGCGAAACGAATTTATACTATCACCTCACGATCATCGGTATTATCGTTTTGGCACTTATTTTCATCGCGTTCTTCATCGAAAACTTCATTTCGCTTAAAAAAGAAGATACGCAGATCGAGCCAAGCCCCAGCAATATCGGGCTTCAGCCTGAGGACGGCATAATTCCCACTAAGGCAACTGCCACCTCAAAGGATTGGACGAAAAATATCATCTTCTTCATCGCAGGAGCGGCGGGTATCGTAATAGGCGCTCAGCTTCTCGTTGAATACGGAACGAATATCGCCACAAGCCTTGGCATTCCGCAGAGAATCATAAGCGTGTTAGCCATAGCTATCGGCACTTCCCTTCCCGAGTTTGTTACTACCATTACCGCACTTCGCAAAAAGGTGGGCGCCCTTTCCGTGGGCAATATCCTCGGCGCGAATATCATTGACCTTGCGCTTATTCTTCCAATCTGCTCCGCTGTTTCATCGGCGAAGGGCAACGGTATGCTGGCAGTTTCGGCAGCTTCTGTTGAGATCGATATGATCGTTTGCCTTGCGGCGATCGCAATTGCTGTTATCCCAACGATCATCACAAAGAAGTTCCACCGCGCACAGGGAATCGTTATGCTGACGGGATACGCAGGATACGTTCTCTATACGGTTATCGCTCAGTAAGTATTGAATGACAAATATAAAAGTACCCGACTGTTATCAGTCGGGTATTCTTTTTTTTAAAATCATTGAAACAAAGAGACAAAATAATCTGCTTAATCCGTTTTACCCATTACGTCAAGGGGATTAACGCAAACGCCGTCAAGCCTTGTTTCAAGGTGAAGATGGCAGTCCGCCGCGCTCTCAAACGGTACTTTTCCCAGCGTTCCTATGGTTGCGCCGATCATCACGGGATCGCCTTTTGATACGTTGACGACCTCAAGACCGCTGTATTTCGCAACAAGCTTTCCGCCGTGGTCAATCTCAACAGTCATTCCCAGCATAGCATCGTTATAAACGCTCAGAACTCTGCCGTCGTTGATGGCGTAAACGTCCGTTCCCTCAGCGCCCTTGAAGTCTATCGCCGTGTGGCTTCTGTAATCTCCCATCGTATCGTTGTAAACGAGCTCCTCGGTGTAGCCCTTCAGCACAGTTTCGCTGATTGGATATTTATAAAAGCTCACGTATGGAGTATTGGTATCCGAAAGGGGCATGGACGTGCTTTGCGTGGTGGGCTGGGTGGTTGACTGCGTGGTGGGCTGAGTAATGGTTTCGGGAGCAGTAGTTTCTTTCAGCGTCACCGGATTTTGCACCGCTGTGGGCTTTTCTACGATCGTGGTCGGCTCATTGACCGGATCGTTATTATTTTGCGTTGAAAAATAAACGATAAGCCCGAGGGCAATAATAGAAATGCAGATCACGGAAAACAGCGCTCTTAAATTTTTATTTCCTTTGTTTGCTCTTGAATTTGATGACATATAAAACACCTCAAAAGCATTATGCCCTGAGGTGTTTTATATTATTCATTTTCGCTGAAAACGCCGTTCATTACAGAAAGCGATTCCTGAACAGTTTCAAGTGCCGATTCATAGCCCAGCTTCACCGAGATATATGCCGTTTTCGCGGCGGAGAGAAGAACTCTGCCCTTCATTACTTTATTGAGCGCCATAACGTATTTAATATCCGGCTCGTTCATATAAAACAGGATCGATCCGTTTTTCTGCGTGATCTCGTAAACGCCTATCCTTGCGGCAACGTTTCGCAAAAGCGCTATCTCAACAAGTCCGCAGATCGCCTCAGGAGGAGTGCCGAATCTGTCTTTGAGCTCATCGTAAACGTCGTTGGCGTCCGCGTCCGATCTTATGGCGGCAATGCGCTTATACATCGATAGCCTTTGGGTGGTTGATGGGATATAATCCTCGGGGATATGCGCTTCAATCGGAAGATCGATAAGGCATTCCTTTTCTTCCTCGTTCTCCTGCCTGTCGCCCTTTTCCTCGGCAACGGCATCGCTTAAAAGCTTAAGATACATATCGTAGCCAACGGCTTCCATATGCCCGTGTTGCTGACTGCCGAGAAGCGAGCCCGCCCCCCTTATCTCAAGATCGCGCATAGCGATCTTAAAGCCGGAGCCGAACTCCGTGTATTCCCTGATCGCTTCAAGCCTTTTCGTGGCTATATCCGTAAGCTCCTTGCCCCTTGTAAAAGTAAGATACGCGAAGGCGCGGCGTGAGCTTCTGCCGACTCTGCCCCTGATCTGGTGGAGCTGAGCAAGACCCATTCTGTCTGAATTCTCAATGATAAGCGTATTTACGTTGGCAACATCAACGCCCGTTTCGATTATGGTGGTGCAGACTAAAATATCAATCTCGCCGTTGATCAGCTGGGTCCAGACGTCGGAAAGCTGTTCCTCCGTCATTTTTCCGTGGGCGATCCCCACGTTGGCGTCCGGCAGGGCCTTTTTGATTTTATAGGCAGTATGCTCTATAGTTTCAATATTATTATGCAGATAGTAACACTGACCGCCGCGGGAAAGCTCCCTTTCCATCGCCTCGGCAAGCACGTCAAAATCGTATTCGATAACGTAGGTCTGCACCGGGTGTCTGTCGCCGGGCGCTTCCTCAAGAATGCTCATATCTCTGATCCCGCTCATCGCCATATTCAGCGTTCGCGGAATGGGTGTGGCGGAAAGCGTGAGAACGTCCACCTTTGGGAATTTTTCTTTTATCTTTTCCTTTTGAGCAACGCCGAAGCGCTGTTCCTCATCAACGATCAGCAAGCCTAAATCTTTAAAAACGATATCCTTGCTAATGAGCCTGTGGGTACCGATCAGCAGATCCACCTTGCCTTCTTTGAGATCGGCGAGGATCTGCTTTTGCTTTTTCGGAGAAACGAAACGGGATATCATCTCTATCCTTACTGGATACGCCTCCATTCGCGCCTTTGCAGTGTTGAAATGCTGCATTGCCAGCACAGTGGTGGGAACGAGTATGGCGCACTGCTTGCTTTCGGAAACGCATTTGAAGGCCGCGCGCAGAGCTACCTCCGTTTTGCCGAAGCCTACGTCGCCGCACAGAAGTCTGTCCATCGGCGCGCTGCGCTCCATATCGCCTTTTATCTCGGCAGCGCTGCGAAGCTGATCCTCCGTTTCATCGTAGGCGAAGCGAAGCTCGAAATCACGCTGAAGGTCTGTGTCCTCCGAAAAGGCGTGACCCTTGGCGCTCATTCGCTTGGCGTAGAGGGCTATAAGCTCCTTCGCCATATCCTTAACGGAAGCGCGCACCTTTGCCTTGGTCTTTTTCCACTCGCTTCCGCCGAGGCGGTTGATCTTCACTCCGCTGTCCTCACGGGGACCGATATATTTTGAAACAAGATCAAGCTGAGTTACAGGGACGTAGAGCGTGTCCCCCTTCGCGTAGGAGATCTTTATATAATCCTTTTTGACCTTGTTGAGCTCAAGCGCGTGGATACCCTCGAATATTCCTATGCCGTGAACATTGTGAACGATATAGTCGCCCACTGAAAGCTCATCGAGAGAATGAATGGCGTTTTTCGAATCAACACGCCTTGATTTTTTCTTTTTCTGAAAGGTTTTTGAATATGTGATGAGGGCAAATTTTATATCCGAAAGCTGAAAGCCCTGACTAACCGAGCCACCCACAACGGTAATAGCTCCCTTGCGGAAGCTTTTCGGAATATTCTCATAGAAATCAGCTTCAAAGCCCGCTTCGTTGAGATCGTATGCAAGGGCTCTGCCCGCCCTTTGCGCACCCGCCATAACGCATATGGTGTAGCTCGAATTGCAAAGCGGTTTGATCTCCTCGCTGAGCTGTTCCATAGTGCCGTTCCAGGCGCTGAAGCTTTGCACCGTGAAGGAGGAAAGGCGTGAAACGGGTGTATCAAACGATCCCCTCGGCAGGGAATCAAGATAAACGGCGCCGTGGGCTGAATAAATTTCCTTAAGCTCATCGAAATCAAGAGTAAATTTATCCAGTCCCTTGCAGAGATTTCCGCTTTCAAGATACCATTTAAGCTGCTCATTCATCAGCTTTTGCTGATTGTTTGCCTTTTCCTTGATCTTCGCGCTTTCACAGACGAAAAGCAGACCTTCGAGATAATCAAAAATGCCGTTGCTCTCATAGGCAAGGGGCAAATATTTATCGTTGCAGGCAAGCGATCCGCCGTTTTTGAGGGTATCGGCATCACTGTAGAGATTTTCCCGTGCCTTTATTGCCTTGCCCTTCAGCGACCTTGCGAGTGTTTCAATAGCCGAAGCAAATTTTTCGTTTGATTTAAAAAGCACCTCGGTGGAGGGGATAATGCTGACAGTCTCTATTTTTCCCGTTCTTCTTTGGGATACAAGATCAAAGGTGGAAATACCGTCTACCGCGTCGCCCCAAAGCTCGATTCTCGCCGGCTCATCAGCGCCGGGCGGAAATATATCTATAATTCCGCCTCTGATAGAAAACTGAGACGTGCCGTCCACCTGCTCGTAGCGGCTATAGCCCGCGGCTACGAGCCTTTGCGCAGTTTCCTCCGTATCTATAATATCCCCTACGGAAATTTCAAACGAAAAATCCCTGAGCGCGCTTGGTGGCATAGTCATCTGGCACGCCGCATTAACGGAGCATACCACCGCACTGTATTCCCCCTTGAGAATTTTTGCCAGCACGCCGAGGCGGATATGCTCAAATTCATGGGAAACACCCGCCACCTGCTGAAAGGTAAATTCGCGGGAGGGATAAAAGAGTACGTCACGCTGGATAGCCTCAAGATTTTCTTTCATCCGGACTGCCGAGGCTTCATCCGGCATTAGTATAAACGCTTTATTCTGTTTGAATTCCATAAGAGAATGAATAAGGTGCGCCTTTACGGCATCTGAAACACCTATCGCCCCGACAGGCATACCCGAGGGATCAATGCTTTTGCCGAGGCTTAAAAATTCATTGCTCTTTTCAAAAATTTCCGAAAAGCAAGACATATATAATTTCCTTTATCTTTTAGGTTGCCGCGCCGCGCCCGGCGCATTGCACCTATGAATTATACAAATTCATCGCCTGATCCGTATCTCCCTTAACGATGTAGGGTATTGCGGAAACGGCGTTTTCAAGAGCGTTTTTCAGATTGCCCTCCTGCTCCTTGGGAAATCTTCCCAGCACCCAATCAACGAGATCGTAATCGTCGGTGGGCTTTTTGCCTACGCCAACCTTTACGCGGGTAAAATCCTCCGAACCTAAATGAGCGATAATGCTTTTAAGCCCGTTGTGGCCGCCTGCCGAGCCCTTTCGCCTGATTCTTATCTTTCCCACGTCAAGGGAGATATCATCAGAGATCACGATCACGTTTTCAGGCGGTATCTTATAAAATTTCGCCGCTTCGCCGATCGCTTCACCTGAATTGTTCATAAAGGTTTGCGGCTTCATAACGAGGCATTTACTATCGCCTATTTTCACATCCTCAATCAGAGAATGAAACTTCAGCTTGTTGATTTTTAAATCCTCTTTAACTGCAAGCAAATCTATGGCAAGAAAGCCCGCGTTGTGGCGCGTCATCTCATATTTCGCGCCGGGATTACCGAGGCCTACGATTATGAAATCATATCCGCCGTTATTAAATTGTTTCTTTTTATTCAGAAACATTTTCATCTTCCTCATTATTATTAACAGTAATTCTTATTTTATCGGCCCGCTTGCCCTCGGTGGAAAGCACCTGAACGTCAAGATTTTTATAGGAAAAGCGATCGCCCTTTTCGGGGATCTTATCGGTATTGAGCATTATCCAGCCGTTTACGGTGGTGATCTCCTGCTCTTCCTCAAAAATACCGAAGTATTCGAAGAAATCCTCAAGAGAAGCTGAGCCGTCGACTATATATTCATTGTCCGATACCTTTTCAATATCAACGGAGACCTCATCATGTTCGTCCCATATCTCGCCTACAAGCTCCTCCAGTATGTCCTCAAGGGTAACAATGCCCTCCGTGCCGCCGAATTCATCAACAACAACGGCAAGGTGGGTTTTGCTTTTCTGAAGAATACGAAGCAATTTGGATATTTTCGTATCGGGAGAAACGGTGGTAACGGGCTTTAAGATGGTGCGAAGGGACTTGAGATTTCTCTCCCTCGCCGCCTCAAAATCACGGTGGTGGATAAGCCCAACGATATGGTCTATATCGTTGATATACACGGGCAGACGGCTGTAATTATTCTCCTTAAACACCTTTTCGATCTCAGCAAAGGAGGCATATTTGCTCACCGCCGCCACGTCTACGCGGGGCGTGATGATATCGGAAACGTCAATATCATCAAATTCAATTGAGGAATGGATAAGCTTAGATTCGTTTTCGTCTATTTCGCCGCCGGAATGGGCTTCGTTAACGTAGGATTTCAGCTCCTCCTCGGTTACTATATTGACCTTGTTTATTCTGAAAATCTTAGATATGATCTTAGACCAAAGCCTGAAAAACAGATTGAGCGGAGTGAAAATTATAATAAAAAATTTAATGATCGGAGCAATGAGAATGGCATAGCTCTCCGCCTTTTCCTTGGCGATCTGCTTCGGCGTGACCTCGCCGAAGATCAGCACGACGATCGTCATAACGATAGTGGAGATCGTTGCGCCCCATTTTTCTCCGAAAAAGCCTGTGAACACCAGTGCCGCGATAGAGGTGCAGGCGATATTAACCAAATTGTTGCCGATCAAAATCGTTGAGAGCACGATATCGTATTCATCTGAGAGCGCCAGCGCCCTTTCGATGCTTTTTTTGCTTCTGCCGCCTGCTGCCATTGCCTTCAGCTTTACCCTGTTGAGGGACGAAAACGCCGTTTCCGCCGATGAAAAGAAGCCGCTGAAAAGCACCAGCACGATCATTATGATTATTAATCGGACAGAATCGCTATCCATATTTTTAAACTCCTTTTATATAGGCAAAGCGAATCAAAGCCGAACCGCCTAAAACGCATTATTTCACGCACCCTCGCCCATTTTTTGTCTTGCCATACGC
>JAFLRY010000038.1 GCA_022511205.1 Eubacterium sp.
AAAGAATATTCTCGCGAATCGTGCCGACAAACAGGAAAACGTCCTGCTGAACGATTCCGATATTGCGGCGAACGGATTCCAGAGTGAGATCGCGAATATCCGTGCCATCTATCAGAATTGAACCGCTGCCGTCCGCAAGCTTATAGAAATTCGGAAGCAGATGGCAAAGCGTGGTTTTTCCTCCGCCTGAAGGACCTACCAGCGCCAGCTTGCGCCCCTTTTCAAGACGCAGATCAATATTGTGAAGCACCTCTTTCGTAGGCTCATAAGCGTAGCTGACATTTTTGAATTCGATCTCGCCCTTAACGTTTTCCAGCACTCTTGCGTTGGGAGAATCCACCTCGGGTTCTTCCTCCATGATCTCGGCAAAGCGCTTGAAGCCGCTGACGCCGTTTTGGAACTGCTCCATAAATTCGATAAGCGTATTTACGGGGCTGATGAACAGATTTACGGAAACTACGAAGGTGGAATAATCGCCGAAGGAAATTCTGCCCGCATAGAGGAAAAGACCGCCCGCGATCAGGATAAATACGTTGAAAACGTCCGTAATAAACGAGGTTGACGAATGAAATTTCGCCATGGCGTTATAGGCGCGCTTGGAAGCGGAAACGAACTCCTCATCGCCCTTTTTGAACTTCTCCACCTCGCTGGGCGCATTGGTGTACGCCTTCGTAACGCGGATACCGGTAACACTGCTTTCAACGGAAGCGTTGATCGTTGCGTTGCTCTTTCGGCGATCTGCAAAGGCGTTTTTCATCGCCTTGCGGAAATGGATCGTAACCACCAAAAGGATCGGAACACAGGCGAAAATGATAAGGGTCAGTATCCAGTCTATCGTCACCAGATAGGTAAAGGAGAGAATTATCATCAGCGTGCCGATAAGCAGGTTTTCGGGTCCATGGTGGGCAAGCTCAGCGACCTCGAAAAGATCGCTTGTAATGCGGGTCATAATTCGACCTGTCTCATTATTATCGTAAAAGCTGTAAGGCAGCTTTTGCAGGTGATCGAACAGATCCTTTCGCATTTGCGACTGCATTTTAACACCGATAACGTGGCCGTAATACTGCACGAAATAGCGAAGCAGCATACGAAGAGCGTACAGGGCAAGCACCGTAACACCCGCTATCACTATCGTTGAATACATTTTTTGCGGTATGTAGACGTTGAGCATTTTGTTTGTCACGATAGGATAGACCATACCGATAACCGATATCAATAAAGCCGCCAGCATATCGAGCGCAAGCATCTTTCTGTGGGGCTTATAATATGTGATGAAACGTTTCAACATAAGCCTTCCTCCTGTTGCGTTTTCTTGGATTCATCTCTCTCAACCCTGCATTTTACCACACTAATTTCATTTTGTCCAATCATTTTAAAAGGCTTCCTTATAAAAAGGAAGCCTTCGTTTAAATTAAAATTTAATCCTCCCAAGCAATCAGTAAGGATTCATCAACCAGTGAAGCGTCAAAACGGAAATGGGAGGTGGGATTGCCCCAATCGAGATAATCCTCCTCACGGTTTGGCTGGCCGCCGTTGTGGATAATATACGGCATACCGTCAACACTTCTTTTATCGGACACTATGCCGATATGCTTATCGCCGTTAAAAATAACGATATCCCCCGGCTGCCATTCCTCGATCTGCTCCACGTCAACAGTAAGCTCAATGGCATGCTCGCGGAAAAAGACAAGCAGATTTTTAACACGCCTGAAATCGATATTTTTATCTCTTTTCTCAACGTAGGTGTACGCCTCGGGTCTTAGCTGAATATCAAGATCAACCATTTCCCGCAGATCGTAGCCGGCGTTTTTAAAGGCGCGCCACACCACGTCCGTACACACGCCGATATTATCAGGCGGAAAGCCGCCGTCATAATATCTGCCGTCATACTTCGGGTGGTTTTCCGCGTCCTTTCGCGCGCCCAAAACGATATCTGAATAATCGTCAATACCGTTTTTATTGAAATCAACGGAGCTTTTTATCTCGGTTATGCCGAAGTCCTCCGCCGTGTACCACTTTTTTGGTATCACGTTATAGCGATCCGCAACGATCAATCCTACTGATACGAACGCTATCGCTAAAACTATAATTATTGCTAAAACTGCTTTTACTTTTTTGCCTTTGCTCATCGTGATTCCCTCTTTTCACAATAATTATATATGAACCAAATTGCGACCTCAATGCACATTTGCTGGAATTAATCCACGGATAATGGAATTACAACGAAAAAGGAAGGGAGCAAGTCCCCTCCTAATGAAATGAAGAATATATAATGCAATCAGCCTTCAAAGGCTTTCAAAATGATTTTCGGAATCAGTTTTTTCTTAACCTTCCTGCGATAATCATTATCTTCCTTCGTTCTGCCGCTGATCAAAGATTTTTTGGTAACGGTATTATCGGATACTGAGAAAACAGCCGCAATAGGAATATCCATTATTTTTGCGGCACGAAATGCCGCGGCGGTCTCCATCTCAATTACGTTACAGCCCATATCGATTATTTCATCAATATGAGCAAATTGCGCAATAACCGTATCAATGCTGTAGTTTTTTCCGATATGCCATTTAACGCCGTTTTCATCGCAAACGGCTTGGGTAATGCTCTTAACCGTATTGGAAAAATCGGTATTCGGATATACCTTTTCTCCCCAGCAATCGTCGCTTTTCAAATCGTCGGAAGCGATATATCTGCTTGCGCCGTCGCCGCATACGCTGTATTCGGGAATTACGATATCGCCGATCCCTATTTCCGCATCCAGCGATCCCACGGAGCCTATGAAAATAATCTTTTTGCATCTCGTTACGCCTAAGGAAAGCAAAGCGTCGATCAAAACGGGCGCGCCGATCCCTGTTTTAATATAGGTTATTTTCGTTTTGCCGGCAGTTATATCCCACACTTTGATCGCGGAGAAATCGGAAGCGCTTAAATATTTTACTTTACCTAAACCGTGAAGAGATTTAGGCTCCCACCAAGGGGCGATAATGACATTTTCATTTACTTGCTCGGGTTCTACGCCCAATCCTGAAACGCAAATATCCCTTTCGGTAGAACCAAATCTTTTCATACCGTCTAATATGGTTTCGTAAGTCATTCAATAAAACCTCCTTATGCGCAAATTAGCCTGAATTATACCAAATAAAGTGGAAGGGGACAAGCCCCTTCCTTTCAATCAAAGTTATTAATTTCTAACAAGCGTAAACTGCCCGGACTTAAGAACGCTTAGCAGATCATCGTTGCTTTTTATGGGAGCTTCGGTGATTATGCCGCCCTTGGCAAGATTCTTTTCCGTGTGAAAATCCGATCCCGATACGATCAGCTTACCGTTTTTCTTCGCCCAAGCAAAAGACTTGCCGTTTTCTTTATCGTTGCACTTGCCGTTGTAAACCTCAACGCCGTCCAGATATTTCATCACGCCCGCGCGCACGATATATGGTCTAAAGGGGTGCGCCTGATAAAGCAGCCAGCCGTTTTCATCGCAGAATTTTCTCATCTGGCGAACACTTTTCATCATCAGATTGCCCGCGTTATAGAGGAAATCCTCCGTCACGCCGTAGATGAGATAATCATTTCCCGAAGCGTAGTGGCGTAGCTCCATACCCAGCAGAACGGTGAAATCATCGCCTGCTGCCGCTTTCATTCTTCTGTAACCCTCAAGATAAAAATCGATCTGCTTCTGGGGATTCCAGTTGGGAATGAAGGTCAGCGGGCTGTAGTGATCCGTCGCCACGATTCCGCTGTAGCCCTCTTCCCTGTAAAGCTCAACGATTCTTTCGGGCTCAACTCTGCCGCAACGGGAGGTGCAACCCGTGTGGCAATGCATTTCATAAATATAGCTCAATTCAATTACTTCTTTTTACTTTTTTAATCTAATTACGTTCCAGCTCAGGGGCTTCATCGCTACGGTAAGATTCGTGCCGTCCATAGCGGGAACAGGGTTGTTGTGGGGCTTCACGTTTACGGCGTTGAAGGTGTTCTCTGCCTTCTTGTCGTAGCCGTCCATAGAAATGAACTCAAAGGGCTTATAGCCTTCAAAATCCATAAGGTTAACGTCAAGAATTGCTTCCTCGTCAAGGCTCTTGTTCACGCAGAAGATCGTTACCTCTTCATTCTCCTCGTTGTAGGTGGCGATGGATTCAAGATAAGGAACATCCGTATACTCCTTGCAATCGTATTTCGGGCAATCAAGAAGCGGCAAAAGCGCGGCTCCCCTACCGTAATTTGAAACGTGCATAAAGGGGAAGAAAATGGTCTGCTCATAGATTCCGCCACCCGTCTGGGTAAATATGGGCGCGATAACGTTAACAAGCTGAGCAAGGCATGCGATCTTGATCCTGTCGCAATGGCGAAGCAAGGTTATGAGCATTGAGCCCACGAGGAGCGCGTCCTCAAAATTATAGATATCCTCAAGAAGCGGAGGCGCAACGCTCCATTTCTCAAAGGGTCTGTTGTTTGAATGATACCAAACGTTCCATTCGTCAAAAGAAAGATTGATCGTTTTCTTTGAGCGCTTCTTAGCCTTAACGTAATCACAAATACAGATAACGGAATAGATGAATTCGTCAAGCTGCATGGTGTGACCGAGGAAGCTTTGAATATCGTCCGTTCTGTTGGCATAGTACTGATGAAGCGAAACGTAATCAATGCTGTCATAAGCGATATCAAGGCTCTGCTCTTCCCAAGTACCAAAGGTCCAGGAATTTCTGCTGGAAGAGCCGCAAAGAACGGTTTCAATGCTCGGATCGGTCCATTTCATAACCTTAGAGGCTTCAAGCGCCGCTCTGCCGTATTCGGTAGCGGTTTTTGCGCCCATCTGCCAACCGCCGTCCATCTCGTTACCGAGGCACCAGAGCTTTATATTCCAAGGATCATTGTATCCGTGAGCTTTTCTGAGATCGGACCATGCGGAGCCGCCCTTATGATTGCAATATTCAACGAGGTTTCTCGCAGCGTCAGTGCCTCTTGTGCCAAGGTTTACCGCCATCATACAGTCGGTATCCGCCTTTTTGCACCACTTCATAAACTCGTTCGTGCCAAACGTATTTGGCTCGGTAGTACCCCATGCAAGATCGAGCCTCTTAGGTCTTTTTTCAACAGGGCCAACGCCGTCTTCCCAATTATATCCGGAAACGAAATTACCGCCGGGATAGCGAACGATCGGCACGTTGAGCTTTTTTACCATATCAATAACGTCTGTTCTGAAGCCGTCTTCGTCAGCGGTCGGATGACCGGGCTCGTAAATACCGCCGTAAACGGCTCTGCCCAGATGCTCAATAAACGAACCGTAGATTCGCTTATCAATATCGCCGATTCTGAATTCCTTCGCGAGTGTCATTTTAGCTTTCATCGTTAAATCCTCGTGTTTCTAAAAATTTCACAAATATATTAGCATATATTATATGTAAAATAAAGAACAATTTGTGAATTTTTTTACTTAAAATTCCAATTACTTCGTTGTATTTTCGTTCCGTTCCTGTGCAAAATATTACAGAGAAAATTACAATTTAAGGGAGAATGCATTATGAAAGCAACCGGAATAGTAAGACGCATCGATGATTTAGGAAGGATCGTTATTCCGAAGGAGATAAGACGTTCATTTCGCATAAGAGAGGGAGATCCCCTTGAGATATTCACAGACGCCGAGGGAGAGGTTATTTTTAAGAAGTATTCGCCGATCGGCGAGCTTTCGAACTTCGCCAATCAGTATGCTGAGGTACTCCACAAAAGCGGCGGACTTCCCATCGCTATTATGGATAACGATCACGTTATCGCGGCATCGGGATTAAGCAAGCGCGAAATTCTTGAAAGGCGCATTACGAAGAACATTGAGGAGCTTATGGAAAACAGAGCGATCCACATTTCCACTTCAGACGTTCCACCGATAAACGCAATAGAGGGCTTCAGCCGCAAAGCAAGTGTGGTATACCCCATCATTTACGGCGGAGACGTTTCAGGCGCGGTGGCGCTTATGGAGGATGAGAATAACGCTCCGCCCACGGAAACGGATATTAAGCTGGTTCAGGTGGCGGCGGCGTTCCTCGGAAAACAAATGGAATAAAAAAATATAAATCCTGCGATTGGCAGGATTTTACATATTTATAAATTTGTCTGTTTTTTGTTAATATTGTATATATTTTTTGGCTTTTATAATTATATTATATTCAAATAACAGAATATTGCATAAATATATTGACTTTTTCTTCATCTGATATATAATGTAGACAACAAAGCGGTCAACGCTTTGTAAGAGCCTTTGGCTTTCACATAAATTTTTACCCCTTTGGAAAAAACCGCTGAGCAATCGGCGGTTTTTTTCATTGCAAAACGCTCTATCGGTCAGCATTAGCAAACAGATAGAGCGTTATTTTATTAAAGCAATTTATTTAATTCAATCAACAATTTTTCTTTCATTTCAGTTAATTCCGTTTCACTTGGAATTGTGTCATTAGACCAAAGAAGTTCCTGCGGAAGCCACCATACGGGACCTTTTCCGTTATTTCCATATTCTCCCAAATCTCCTGCTTTTCTCGGATACAGATGCCAATGAACGTGGGAATACCCGTTGCCGAGGCATTCATAATTCATTTTCTCTGCGCCAAAGGCATTGGAAACCGCGTTGGCCACTATGCTCATTTCCATAAGATGCTTTGCTCTGTAATCAGGCTCAAGCTCGTATATTTCCGATACGCATTTTTTGCACAAAAACAGCGAATAGCCGTAGAAACGCTGATTATCCCCTATCACCACATAGCCAGTTTCAAGCTCTTTCACAAAATAAGGATTTTCGCCTTTTTTAATTCTTTCTATCGTTTTGCATACTCCACACATTTTAACACCTCATATATAATTTAAATATAACATAAAGCCCACCGAAAAGCAGTTTTGCTTTCGGCAGGCCTTAAATTATTCTTTACCGTTCCAGCAATAGGTGCAAAGCTTATCCGGGTCAATGCCCACAGATTCGATCATATCGTCAAGACGGTTGTAGCGAAGGCTCGTAAAATGGAGCGTTTCGCAGATCTTATCTAACATCTTCTGATATTTCTCACTATCGGGATCGGTGTATTCTCTCAGCACATCATCACTAACGTTATCGCCCTCAAACTCCTTGATCACTCTGCGGGTAATAAGCTCCATTTCAGATGTGGAGCGTGAGAAATTAAGATACTTGCATCCGTAGAATAACGGCGGGCAAGCGGGGCGGATATGTACTTCTTTCGCGCCGCTCTCGTATAAAAACTCAGTTGTCTCACGAAGCTGAGTTCCTCTTACGATGGAATCGTCTATCAGCAAAAGGCTCTTGCCTTCGATAAGATCCTTAATGGGGATCAGCTTCATCTTGGCAATAAGATTTCTCTTGCTCTGATTAACAGGCATAAAGGAGCGCGGCCAAGTGGGCGTATATTTAACGAAGGGTCTTGAGAAGGGAACGCCTGATTCGTTTGCATAGCCAACTGCGTGCGCTATACCGGAATCGGGAACGCCCGCTACGATATCGGGCTGAACGTTATCCCTGCGCGCCATAGCCTGTCCACAATTATTGCGCATTTTCTCAACGCTGATACCCTCATAGGAAGATGAGGGATAGCCGTAATACACCCAAAGGAAGGTGCATATCTTCATATTCTCGCCCGGCTGAACGAGGGTCTTGATCCCGTCCGCATTCATAACGCAGATCTCGCCGGGGCCAAGCTCCTTATAATCCGTATAGCCCAGATTGAGATAAGCGAAGCTTTCAAAACTAAAGCAGTAGCCGTTATCCTTCATGCCCGCGACGATCGGAGTTCTGCCCAGCTTGTCCCTTGCGGCATAAATGCCCTTAGGCGTGAGAATAAGCATACTCAGCGAGCCGTCTATGATCTCCTGCGCGTACTTAATGCCTTCGATGAAATTCTCTTTTTGATTGATTATAGCGGCAACCAACTCCGTGGGGTTGATCTCGCCGTTTGACATTTCAAAAAAGTGAGTGTTTGATTTAACGATCCCGTCAACGATCTCGTTTGCGTTATTGATCTTGCCAACTGTGGTGATGGCAAACGTGCCGTGATGGGAGCGCACGAGAATGGGCTGAGCCTCAAAATCTGAAATACAGCCTATTCCGAGAGTTCCTCTCATTGAGTTTGATTCGCTTGAAAATTTCGTTCTAAAGGGCGCGTTTTCAATATTGTGAATAGCCTTGTCAAAGCCGTTTTCATCGCTGTAAACTGCCAAGCCCGCACGTCGAGTGCCGAGATGTGAATGGTAGTCAACGCCGAAAAACAAATCAAAAACGCAATCTTCCTTAGATGCCGCACCGAAAAATCCGCCCATATTTATCCTCCGTGTTATTTAGTTTGTATGTTATAATATAACATGTCGATATTTTAGCACATATACATTACCATTTAAAGTATTAATTGCAAAATTTCCAAAATTTTTTAGGGTGGCACGATAGAAATATGCCACCCTGTAAATTTAATGTCTGACCTTTAAGGCAATAATTATTCCGGCTATCAAAAGTAACGCGGATATAGCTATCAGTATAAAGGTGTTTGGAGATATGTTTGCTGATTTACTTAAGGTGTCGCTCGGCTCATGGTCGTTTTGTCCGAATGGCATTTTATGGTCATCATCTCCGCCATGCTCATCCGGAAATTTGCCTTTATTGTAGCCGTCTCCTTTAAAACCGCCGCCGGGCTTAAAACCGTTTTGCGGAGATCCATCGCCATTCGGCATTCCGCCATTTGGAATACCGCCGCTTGAGATTTCTCCATTGGGCATTCCTCCATTCGGCATTCCGCCGCTTGGCATTTCAGGCGCGTTTCCCGGCTGGAAATCATCGCCGTTCGCATTATCCCAATCGGGTTGACCGTTGGGGAATTTGTCCTGCTTGCCGCCGCCAAACATTCCGCCCATACCGAAGCCTCCCTTTGAGGCGGAGGAATTATCAACGGTGATATCAGTTTGTGTATCGCCGACAGAAACGGTATATGTTTCACCGATATTCAGCTCCGGTGAGCTGATGATAACAGACGAGAAGCTGCAGGGAATTATTTCAGACAACAGAACTTTACCCGCTGAGTTTTCTAAAGCAACTACCGTTCCCGCCGAAGCAGTTGATGAATTATGCATTATAAAGCCCTGTTTAGACGATGAGGCAGGAGCCTCCAGCATCATACTGCTGCCTGCTGCTATGATCGTGCCGCCGTTTATCTCGCAGATACCGCCGCTTTCGCTTCCGAAGTCGATTGCGCAGTTTGTACCGTCGCCGTTAACGCTTATAAAAAGCTTGCCGCCGCTAATGTAAATATCGCCGTTTGAGTCCAAGCCATCAGCATCGCGCCCGGTGGGATTGATGATCGTTATATCGCCGTCTGTTATGCGGATTACGGAATTGTTTCCCCTGCCGTTGGCGTTGATTCCATCATCAGTGGGGGTAATATTTATCGTTCCACCCGCGATTGTGATATCTATTGACTCAATTCCCTCATAGCAGGAGGGAATCGTTATGTTGCCCGACTCAATGTAGATATAGGCAGTTTCATCATCGTTTGAGACGGTAATACCGTCATCCCCCGCGCTGATCGTTATATCAACGTCAGCAAATCTTGCGCTGTCATTCGCGTGGATCCCGTCCTGTGCTGCCGTTATTTCAATATTTCCGCCGACTGCTACAAGATCATCATTGCATACGATTCCGTGCTTGTATTCAGCGCTGACGGTGAGTGAGCCGCTACCGTTGATAGTGAGATCGTCCTTGGAATAGATAGCCCCGTCAATGCCGAGAGAAACAGCTTCTTTGGCATATTCGGCTCCGCTCGAAACGGTATTTTCCGTTCCGTCAGCTAAAGTGAGAAAAACTTTCTCAGCTTGTTTTACAAGAATCGCGGCGCTGTCATTGCAATTCAGCGATACGTTATCAAGCAGTATCCAAATTTTATCTTTGGCGTTTGCTTCAACGATAACGCTGCCGTTAGAGAGCTCGCCCGAAAGCACGTACTTTCCCGCATAGGCGATATACACGTCGCCGTCAATGATATACGCGCCGTCACCGCTCACACTGCCCCCGTCTCCGGTAAGTGTTATCTTGGTCGCATCGGAGCGATCCCAATCAGCGTTTAGATCGTTTGCCGTGAACTGTCCGTTCTCTTCATCACCATTCGTGATCGGCGTTATGCCGAACTTCTCTCCGTTCATGAAAAGCACGGTGATAAGCAGAGTAAGGACCAAAACAACAACGCAAATTATGTCAATATGCTTGCTTGATGACATTGTTCATCACCCCATATAGTCTCCGTTGTAACTAACCAAAACGGCACTACTTACACCGGGCATTTCGGAAAGCTTATTGATGAAATCGGTGTTGTCATCCTTAAGGCGGATCTCCATATTCAATTCGATCAAGCCCTTTTGAGCCGTTTTGCTCTTTACGGTGCATTTATAGGTCGATTTCTCCAAAAATTCCTTAACCTTCGTTTCGTTCTTATGGTTGTCACACTGCACAACTACTATATACGGATTGGTGTGGGATTTTCTGTTTACGAAAACCAGCAAAATAACACCGATAATAACGCTGCCGATAACGGCCAGCGGGATCATTCCCGCCGCAAGAACGATGCCCACGGCAATCGCCCAAAACAGAAACGCGATATCCAGCGGCTCTTTGATTGCGGTACGGAAACGCACGATGGAAAGGGCGCCGACCATACCGAGAGAAAGCACCACGTTGCTGGTAACGGCGAGAATAACAAGCGTTGTGATCATCGTCAGCGCAAGCAAGGTTACGCCAAAGCCTGATGAATACATAACGCCTCTATACGTTTTCTTATACACAAGAAAAATGAACATACCTAAACCGAAGGCAAGAACAAGCGCCAGCGCCATATCAAGAATGCTGACAGAGGATACGTTTTCCAGAAAGCTGGATTTGAAAATGTCGTTAAAAGTCATAATGATTATCTCCTTTTATTTATAAACGAATTAAAATCTTTAACCGTAAATACGGCATTGCGCATATTTTGAAAAGGCTGAAACCCTGCGGCCGTTAAGCTGTACTGCGTCTCGAATGATATCCGGCAAAAAGCCGTCCCATTTCACTTCAAGTATGATTGGCGCGTCGCCGGCGGGAATCGTTACGCAATCCGTGTTCAGAAAATCTGTACATCTGAGCCCTGTACGGATATTATAATCCAGCGTTACCCGAACGTTGCCCGCCGCAAACACGAAGGGCTCGCGGATGTAATCCACAATAGTCTTTGGTCTCAGTCCTTCGGACTTCATTTTGCTGTAAAGCTCCTGTACCAAAGGTCGCTCAGATGAGGGCATCCAATCAATATCGCCGTCAACAATTGACTGCGCTTCAGCCGCAGTAAGCTCAGCCGTATCCTTATGCCCTAACCCATTCCATTTGCTTTTTTTCTCCAAATGAATAAGTGAGGTATCGCCGTTATAATATCGGATACGGAACTTCTCTCTTTGGTTCACGCCGTCTATCTTTTCACGCAAAGCCTTGTCAGTCGGATCATCGAAGTAAAGACTTCGGATAAGATATTTTCCGTTTATGGCGTGAGAATCGGGCTTTGCCACGGCGCACAATCTATGACGAATAGATATCATATCGGAAACGTTTATTTCGTGCTTCCACTCGTGTCGGAAATCCATAGCTGTAATCTCGATATCTCCTTTCCGTTTTCTAAATAACTATTATAAAGGATTTTATTAAGAAAAATCGAGCAGAATTTTAACTGTTTATAAAATTTTTTGAACATTTTGTAAACTCAGCATAAACTTATCGCAGGACTTTTATAAACACGTCGAAATTATTCTTTGCTTTGATAGTAACGTCTTTCGTATAGCCGTGTTTGATATAAAACTTTTCGGCTGTATTCGTCGTAAGTATTGCCTTATGGACAGCATTTTTGATGAAATATTCCTCTGCCAATTGAAGGAGTTCGCTTCCGTGCCCATTTGAGCGGCAGTTGCTGTTCACCCAAAATTCTCTTATGAAGCCCATTTTGGTTCCGAAAAATCCGCTTGAAAACGTGATGACTGTAAATTGAATGAAGCCAATAGGGTTGCTCTCTTCGTCATAGCGAAGATAGGCGAAATTTCTGTTCTCGTCATTCATTGCCTTAAACAGTCTGTCCCAATTCCTCACGCTCACGCCAAGCTCGGTAAAATACGTTTGAAACATTGATTTAAAATCTGTATCTCTAAAATCGTTAATAAATATATTTTTCATTGTATTCTCCTTAATGCGGCAAAAATAAAAAGTATTCCCGAAAACAGGAATACTTTTAAATTTCATAATCAGCTTACAGTCTCCGCCGCATTAAACAGTAAAGCGTGAATGACAGATATCCCCGTATCGGTTGAGTAAATTTTTCATATCATTCACCGCCTTTCTTGCGTTTATTATATACTAAATTTGCAGGTCTTACAAGTGGTTTAATAGTACCTTCTCGGTATTCTTTTTCGTGTTCCTCCCAAAAGGACAAAAATTCCTCTGCACATTCGTTGTGGATTTTTTCGGTAAAATCATCATCCGTAGAAAGCATTCTTATCCATATATTTGGAATAACATTTCCTGCTCCTCCGTGCTTATATTTTGCGTTAAATAAAGTTTTGTAATCATTTTTGTCATTAGAAAGAAATATCAATCCGGCAATTACTGATATCGTCAGTGCATTCCCGGGCTTCATATTTAACTGTTCCTTGAGAAGTTCCAAAAGCTCGGTGTGTTTTTCAATATATACATCATTGTAGGCGCTGAATATATCGCAAGCGAGTTTCCGATCTTTTTCAGGGAATTGCTTTAGAGATTGTATATTCATCCAGTCAGAATAGTCATTTTTATTCAAACGTAGCATCTTAACGACTTTCCGATCCTCATGCAGCATTTGAATTTGAATCACTGCCCATCTTATAATAACGGGTGTAAATATAACGGGCGTTATTCGTATTTTAAAAAACTCATAAAGAAGCATAGATGTTGCTACAACAAAAGCAATAGCAGAAATCAAGTAAACTATAAAAAGAATTACATCTTTTTTATAGTTATTTATGATTTGTTTTATGGTTTGATCCCATTTTTCTTGAACATCAATAACATTTCGCTTATAGAATCTTGTTTTCATATAATAGCTAATCACTCCCAAAAACGATAAAAAGCGTTATTTGTTCAAACATTAATACCATAAATAAGTATATCAAAAAAACAAAAACCGCAATTCTAACACGAATTGTATCAAAATTGCGGTTTCTTGGTGGAGTATAGGGGACTTGAACCCCTGACCCCCACACTGCCAGTGTGGTGCGCTCCCAGCTG
>JAFLRY010000039.1 GCA_022511205.1 Eubacterium sp.
GAGCATCTGCCTTACAAGCAGAGGGTCACAGGTTCGAGCCCTGTAACTTCCACCATAAAATCGACAAGGCTCGGTAGAGGCTTGTCGATTTTACTTTTTCACTATTAACTATTCACTCTTCACTCATCAAAGTAAAAAGTAATAGTGAATAGTGAAAAAGTAAGGGTCTGCTCCGCAGACAATTTATATTGTTGTATTTAAAAATAGGCTTTTGAAAGGGTTCAAGAAATATGGTTGACAGTCCACTTATTATTAAATCGAAAGCCTTTGCTTTAGATATTATAAAGGTTTGTAATGAATTAAAAACAAAAAAGCACGAAAGCGTTTTAACCAATCAACTTATCCGTAGCGGAACAAGCATTGGTGCAAATATTCGAGAAGCCTTTTATGCCCATAGCAAGGCCGATTTTATCGCCAAGTTGCAAATCGCATTGAAAGAATGTAGTGAAAGCGAGTACTGGATAGAATTACTCATAGAAGGCGGATATTATAGTGATAAAACGATTCTTGATAAATGTATAGAAATCAAGAAAATACTTATTGCATCTATAAATACTGCTAAAGAAAATAAAAATTGATAATCATTGACTTATAAAAAAATAGCAATTATAATATGCTTATATTATGCGGATATAGTTCATCGGTAGAATATCAGCTTCCCAAGCTGAGGAGGCGGGTTCGATTCCCGTTATCCGCTCCACCACGCCGCGGACCGCATCGTCCGCGGCATTTTTATTTGTGTTTAATGAGAAAAGAGATTTATATGCAATTTAAAATAAGATTAGCCACCGCTGAGAATTGCGGTGAGCTGGCTCAGGTAAAGAGAAAAGTGTGGGAAACAACATACAGGGGAATTTATCCCGATGAAAAAATCGACAATTTCGATTTCAGCTTGCAAGAAAAGAAATTTGCTGAAATCATAGCCGACAAAAGCATAAATCTTTACGCCGTGTTTGATGAAAACGGCTCTATAATCGGCTATATGAGTTGCGGAAGGCCTTTAAGAAAATTCAAAGACTACGAGCAGGAGATTGGGCTTTTATATCTGCTTGCGCCATATCAGGGTAACGGCTTGGGAAAAAGACTGTTTTTGCTTGCAAATGAAAGAATTAAAAATAACGGCTATAATGAATTTTTTATTTCCTGCAACAAATACAATTTAAAAGCCCAAAAGTTTTATGAAAAAATGGGTGGCATTAAAATACATACCGATGAAGGCGCGGAGGATAAGTCTATTCCGCAAGTAAAATATCATTACCATGTCACCTAAATATCGTCGGCATAATCTTTAGGTATTTACGTTTTTCTTGCCAAATTCATTCGGCTATGTTAAATTATTAGTGACGAAAAATACGAATTAAGATAAGGAGATGCGATATGAAAATCGATTCGATCTGCGTTCAGGGCGGCTACGAGCCTAAAAACGGCGAGCCGAGGGTTATTCCAATCGTGCAAAGCACCACGTATAAATACGATTCCAGCGAGGAAATGGGCGATCTTTTCGATTTAAAAAAGTCGGGCTATTTCTATTCCCGCCTGCAAAACCCCACCTGCGATTACGCGGCGCAAAAAATAGCTATGCTTGAGGGCGGCGTTGCGGGTATGCTCACCTCGTCCGGTCAGGCGGCGAATTTCTACGCCGTGTTTAATATTGCACAAAGCGGAGACCATATTGTTTCCTCCACGGCTATCTACGGCGGTACGTTCAACCTTTTCAACGTAACCATGCGCAAACTCGGAATTGATTTCACCTTCGTGAATCCGCAGGCTACCGAAGAGGAGCTTCAGGCGGCGTTCAAACCAAACACCAAGGCGGTTTTTGGTGAAACCATTTCCAACCCCAGTCTTGACATTCTTGATATTGAGAAATTCGCAAAGGTTGCTCACAAAAACGGCGTTCCGCTTATCATAGACAACACCTTTGCAACGCCCATAAACTGCCGCCCCTTTGAATTCGGTTGCGATATCGTTACCCATTCCACCACGAAATATATGGAGGGCCACGCCTCCACCATTGGCGGCGCGATCGTTGATTCCGGCAATTTTGACTGGGCTCAGAACGATAAGTTCCCGGGTCTCACAACGCCTGATGACAGCTACCACGGCATTACCTATACCGAGACTTTCGGCAAGGCGGCTTATATCACAAAGGCTACCGTTCAGCTTATGCGCGATCTCGGCTCTATCCCCTCACCGCAAAGCGCTTTTCTGCTGAACGTTGGTCTTGAAACGCTCCATCTGAGAGTTCCCCGCCACTGCGAAAACGCAAAAAAGGTGGCTGAATATCTCAAAACGAATGATAAGATCAACTGGGTAAACTGCGCTATGCTTCCCGGCGATAAGCAGTATGACCTTGCGCAGAAATACATGCCGAAAGGCACCTGCGGCGTCGTTTCCTTCGGTATCAAGGGCGGACGTGAAGCGGCAACGACCTTTATGGATTCGCTCAAGCTCGCCGCTATTGTCACCCATGTTGCGGATGCTCGCACCTGTTGCCTGCACCCCGCCTCCACCACTCACCGCCAGCTTACGGATAAACAGCTTGAGGAATGCGGAGTAAGCCCCGATCTCGTAAGATTCAGCGTTGGTATTGAGGATGCGGACGATATTATCGCCGATATTCAGCAGGCGCTTGATAAAATCTAACGCAAACGAAAAAGCAGAGGGCTTCCTCTGCTTTTTATATTTTGATTTTTCCGCTTTTTATTCCGTCTAAAATTGCCTTTGCCCTTGATTCCATATCAGGCAAAGCGTTTAACGAAAAGAATTTTAATTCCCTGCTCTCATCATCGGATACCTTTATTTCTCCTCTGTAATTAGTCACCTTGAAAAGCACGATTACGCAACACATTTTATCGCCATTCTGGTATTCAAAATAGTAATCCTTGCCCGATAAAACGTCAACCAGTTCAAGCCTTTCAGCTGTTATTCCCGCTTCTTCCTTAAGCTCTCTGACGGCGGTTTCCCTTATATTCTCATGCAGCTCCATCGAGCCGCCGGGGATCCCCCACGTGCCGGTGTCACTTCTTAAATTCAGCAGTATCTCGTTCTTTTCATTGAACACTAAAGTAGTCGCCCCAACGCCGATTATCGGCGAGTGACCAACGAGTTTTCTCAAATCTGCTATATAGCCCAAGTTCTCTCCTCACACCTATCCATTATTAAGCCGTTTCATATACAATCTAAAGCAAGTATACCATTGAAAATATTCACTGTCAATAATAGCAAACGAAAACGCAGTCCATTACAGACTGCGTTTCTTTTTTTACCCAAGAGCTCTGATTGCCTCTTTGAATCTTTTGTCGTTTCTTATCGGGTCAAAGTCCGAATTGTCAAGCAGATCGGCAGTTCGTTGGCATACGCTTTTGCCGTTTTCCCACTCGTCAGGCTTCATTTCCCAGCCTGAAAACAGAATTGACGTGTGCTTTGAGGGTGTAACGGCGTCACGCTCTCTTGCGTGCTTGACTGCCTTTTCAACGTAGTCAAGGGCTTTTTCTCCGTTGTCAATACTGCTTCTTGCGATCTCCAGATAAATGCGGCTGATATAGCCGTGATAGAAGCCGTAATCGTCCTTTTCAAAAAGCATTTCGAAAAGTACCGGTATCTTCTCCAATATCTCCGCGCGCTCGGCGGCGCTGATATCCGGGTTTTCCGCAAAGGCGTAAATCAGTCTGTAAATCAAAATAATCGCGCCGTGCAGGTGTTGCTGAAAAATCGAATATTTTTCCTTTCCCTCAAGCACGCTGATATGAACGGCCTCAACGCCCTGCCAAATAGTAGGAAGCTTGTTTGCCCATTCTTCCGCCTTTTTCTGCTCGCCCATCAGCTTGTAGCAAACGGCAATATTCTTTATGCAGTAGCACTGATCCTCTATGCTCTCAGCCATTTTCAAAAAGCGCTGAGCTACGGCTATTGCCGTTTCAAGGCAATGCTTTTGTTCTTCGGTTTTTCCGTGACGCCCCATTACATAAGCGTTGCCTATCATACTGATGATAACCTCTCTCTCGTTGGGGAAGCGGGCGTAAAGCTCCTGAGCAAGCAGAAATGCCGTGCGCTCATCGCCGAGGCGGCAAGCCTTCTCGATATTCTCTAAATACTGCTTTCGCGTTTTTTCGTTTTCATCGCTGTCCGCGCCGAGAAGCCTGTCCACCGTCACGCCATAAAACGATGCGAGCGTAGGCAAAAACATGATATCGGGATAGGTAGAGTTATTCTCCCACCTGCTGACGGACTGCTTTGAGATGCCCAAAAGCTCCGACGCCTGCTCCTGCGTTAATTCCTTTGATTTTCTCAATTCCTTTAACTGTTCTCCAAAATCAAACATAATGATCTTTCCTTTCAATCGTTTTCTTCGAGGCCTCATCTAAAGTATAAATTCGGCAAAGAAAAAACACAATATATCATTTTAAGATACAAGTATCGATAATTGAGACAACCGCAACAAAAATAAAACGCCTTTTACGCGTTTCATTTATATAAATTCAAAATGCACACTCAAATCTGCTTGCAGAATTCAATTATTTCGCTTTTTCTCGGCTCAACTGCCTCTTTGCATTCTATAGAACACAAGCCGAGATTGCCGCAACGCTCAATTTCCAAATGGCCGTAAAAATGCTCTATACTTTCAATAATGCGGTTGCATTCCCGCATACTCGGACCTGTTCTCAGGGCGATCGCGTATCCCCTTTTCCCTTCGCCGATGGTTGCGTGGGGTTCATGGGTGTTGCACCAAGGCGTACACCTATCAATAAACGCCTTATACTGCCCGGGAATATCCGCCCAATAGGACGGCGCAACGGAAATAATAACATCTGCCCATTCGAATTGCCCGATAACCTTATCAACGTCATCGTGCTGAAAGCATTTTGCCGTGCTGTGGCAAACTCTGCAGCCTTTGCAAAAGCCGATATCAAAATCATCTATACACACGGCTTTAACTTCATATTCGTCCTTAAGGCAATCGGCTACGATATTCACGATTTCGGCGGTCGCCCCGTTCCTTACCGGACTGCAATTCATCACTAACGCGTTCATGCTCATGCCCCCTTTGAGCCTTTTTCAGATGTTTTTGACGTATAAAACATATTCGGCAACGCAATTGAAGCCGATTTCCAGCGCGGCAGTCTGGCTTTCCGCTTCATTAAAGAAAATCAAATGCTTGCGCCCCTGCGACTTCAAGTCGTTAAGCACCGCCGTTACCAGCGCTTTATACGTATTCGCGTCAAAAATAGTATCACGATATCCTAAATCGAAAATCTCGCCGTTCCTTGCGCAAATATAGCCCTCAGCGGTTCCATCGCGGTATAGCAGATAAATGCTCCAATCGCTCAGCGTTTTGTAAATGCGATCCGAATTCCAATAGGTATATTCGTCCGTTTTATGTGTTTTTCTGAATTCGAAAAAATTGCTTTCGGCAACCTTTACAACGTCCGTCGATTCTGACTGAGCAACGAAGTTTTTAAGAATAAAAATATCGTGATAGGCTTCCTCAACCAACTCGCAACCGCTATTTTGCAAAGCCGTGATCGCGCGGGAGTTCTTTTTCGGGAAACCGAAATATACGCTATACCCCGCAAAATCCTCGCGGGCGTATTCGATAAATTCTGTAATCGCCCGCTCCGTATCTCCGTTGATATAAAAGCCGTTGATTTGGAGATAACGGTCTTGCTCCATATAGAAATACTGGATCAAGCCGTCAACTTTTTCATTGGAAACGAACAATAGGATATCGCTATCCTTTCCCTCAAAGCCGCTCCAAAGGTGCTTGATGAATTGCGCTTTCGTTGAAATGCCGTCTGAAAACAGAGGATATCCCGAACGCATCTGATCGATGGCGAGAGAATACGCAAAATCCATATATTTTTCAATATCCGATTTCGTTGCTCGAATCAACACTTTTCATATCCTCCAGAATTTCTCCGTGTATTTCCACTTTGCCTCCATCGGGGCATTTGGCATCAAACATTTTGGCTTTGATATCGCCGTGATCCAGCTCCGCGCCGTTTTGCAGGGCGTAAACGAGCGGATAGATATTATTCCATAATTCGTGGCACAACGGCGGGCAAAGATCCTCAACAATAAATTCATCGCCCTTTTTATGATAGCCGCATCTGCACTTGCTTTCGGTAACGATCAGTTTCACTTTCGCCATAATGCTTACCTCTTTATATTCAAAACGTACCAATCCTCTTCCAAATGCTCAAAGCCAATGGACTTGAACATTCTTTGGCTTTGCGTGTTGAAAGAATAGATTTCAGCCTTAACCTGGTCAAGCCCCTTTTCACGCGCCAGATCAATTATGTTTTCTACGCAACGTCTGCCGATATGGCGATTCTGATATTCTTTGCAAATAACAATACTGATAACGCCGTCTTTTAAAGTAATATCCCCCACAAGGCGACCGCAATATTCGATATAATAGCAATCACCGCCGGAGGATAAATAATTGTACATATTTTTCAGTCTTTCAAGCGAATATACGAAATTGATATTATCAACCTGCTTGCAAAGCTCCTTATCCTGATACCATTCCAGCGCCGCCTCGTAATTGGGATAATACGGCACCAAAACGATATCCCCGTTAACGATTCTTTTCTCCATTTTCTCTCCCATTGTTTGAAAAACCGATCTATAAACAGCTTCGGCGTTTTACTCGCCGATATGAAACTTTCCCTCTATAAAATGGCGATAGTCGGGCTGATGCGCCGCGTTTTTGTACTCCTCTTTTATAGTGCGCTCGTTCCATTCAAGCTTCGCTTCACTTAAATCCTCATAGCGCAAAATCGTAATAAGTCCCTCTTTTTCAGCCGCGAGGATCGCTTCCAAAGCGTCGGAAACGAATTCACAATGCTCCACTGTAACAGGCTCGCTTGAGGTGGCGGCGTTCGGTATTTGCAAAGCAAAGCCCGAATCTTTTATATTTTCCACTGAATAGATATAACCCGAAACGCCCTTGTACGTATCTTCAAGCGCGTTGGGATAATACTCCTCTATGCGTAAAGTTCCGTCCTTGTTAAAACCATAAGGTCCCCACTTCTTCCATTTGCCGGAATGCGCAAAGCCCGTTTCTTTGCAGTATTTTTCAACCGCGTTGCTGAGATACACCAACACGTTTTCACGCTTTTCGGAAAAATAGATCAGCGGCACGTTATGGTTTGATACGCGCGGCTCTAATATTTTAATTTCCCCAACTGAAGAAGCGTGATAGTACATATAAATCACCTGAACTAATCATTTATCAAATCAAACAATTCCCGTATCCTGTCGATTTTTCCGCTGAGATACAGGTAGCCGAACAGCGCTTCAACGCCCGTTGCGGTGTGATACTGCGCGTCCGTGGCGCTTTTGGGCGAGTGCCCCGTTTTGGCGTTTCTTCCGCGCTTGAACTGGGCGGTCTCCTCCTCGGTCAGCGCATCCTTTATCTTTGCGAAGGCTTCCGTCTGCGCCGCCGCGGAAACGTATTTCACGCTCTCGCGATGAAGATCGTTTACGGGTCTGTTGGCATCGCACACCAGCGTTTCACGCACCAGCATTTCATAAACGCAATCCCCCACGAAAGCAAGATTCAGCGGGCTGAGCTGCCTCGGTTCAACGTCTTTTTCAATAAATCTCATATTCCATTACGGCACGTATTCAAACTCGATATCGTAGATCGAAACCGTGTCGCCCTCCTGAATTCCTCTCTGTCGGAGCGCGTCAAACACTCCGCTTTTTTCCAGCACATTCTGCATATACTGCAGGCTTTCGTAATCATCAACGTCTATGCCGCGAAGCACGCGCGGAAACCAGCCTGCTTCAACAACGAAGAAGCCCTCTTCGGGTTGGGTGATCCTGATGCCCTCGTCCTTTTTGATAAGGCTTTCAAGGGGAATTTCCTCAACCTCGTATTCCTTAATGGGCGGAAGCGTTTGCAGCTTGTTCCACACTGCGTTCATCAGCTCGTTCGTGCCCTCGCTGATGGGCGCGCAGATGGAATAATACTCGTAGCCCTGCTCCTCAACCCAATTTTTGAATTCCTCGATCTGCTCGGGCTCTGCCATATCGATCTTGTTGCCCGCAACGATCTGCGGTCTCTGCGCCAGCTCGGGATTGAATTTAACAAGCTCCTCGTTGATCCGAGCAAAATCCTCTTTCGGGTCTCTGCCCTCGTGACCGCTGACGTCAACGATATGCACCAGCAATCGGCAACGCTCAACGTGCTTCAGAAATTCGTGACCGAGGCCGATTCCTTCGCTGGCGCCCTCGATCAGACCGGGGATATCGGCGATAACGAAGGAATTGCCCTCCCCCATATATACAACGCCGAGGTTCG
Organism: Eubacterium sp.; assembly: GCA_022511205.1. GTDB lineage: Bacteria > Bacillota > Clostridia > Oscillospirales > Acutalibacteraceae > Eubacterium_R. The sequence goes on from JAFLRY010000039.1 coordinate 8,312, forward strand.
GCACAAGCGTTGTGAAATGATAATCGCCGATCTTCGGCTTTGCCTGAGAAACTACGGAGATAAGGCTCGACTTGCCGACTGAGGGATAGCCGAGAAGCCCCACATCCGCAAGGAGCTTCAGCTCAAGGCTGATCTCCCATTCCTCACCGGGGATACCGGGCTTCGCAAAGCGCGGAACCTGGCGCGTGGGCGTAGCAAAATGCTGATTTCCCCAGCCGCCCTTGCCGCCTTTTGCCGCAACGAAGCGTTCGGTTTTGCTCATATCTGCCATAACTGCGCCGCTGTTTATCTCTTTGATAACCGTTCCGCGGGGAACGCGGATCTCCAGATCCTCGCCGTTTTTTCCGTGCTTTCTGTCTCCGCCGCCGGGCAAGCCGTTCTTCGCGGCATACTTGCGCTTGTAGCGGAAATCCGCGAGGGTTGCGAGATTATCGTCTACTATGAAAACGATATCTCCGCCCTTGCCGCCGTCTCCTCCGTTCGGTCCGCCAGCCGCCACGTATTTTTCACGGTGAAACGCGACCGCGCCTGCGCCGCCGTCACCCGCCTTGATTTTTATTTTAGCAATATCAACGAACATACTGTCACTTCCTTGTGCATTCTGTTATTAAATATTAACAGAATGTAGTTTAAAATGCAACAAAAAACGGAACGATATACTGCCGTTCCGTTTAAGTATTTTATTTAAAATACGGCATAATCGCCTTGGTGATAAGCTCGTAAGCAAGAGCGTTGACGTGAAGCCCGTCATAAGTGTACTTTTTCTTGAGAATGCCGTATTTATCGGAAAGCTGTTCCGTCATATCCACGAACTCAACGCCCATCATCGCCGCAAGCCCCTCAAGACCTTTGTTGAGGTCTTTTATAATGTGATTATGTCTCTTTCCCTGACTGTTTATGAGAGTATTGACAGGATAGACCGCCTCAAGAATAATATTCACACCCGGGCATTTTTCCTTTGCGAGCCTGATCAGCTTTTCGGTGTTGGCGATAATATATTGATTGTCCGCCCCACGGTTCATATCGTTGGTGCCGATCAGCAGAGCAATCGTGGTGGGTTCAAGATTCAGCACGTTTCTCTCAAAGCGCTCAAGGAGTCTGTTGCTGGTGTCGCCGCTGATTCCGCGGTTGTAAACAAGCTTGCCCGTTCTCGCTGTGTAATCATCGAAAAAATCCATATTGTAAAACTCGGTAATGGAATCCCCCGCCAGAACGATCTGCCCCTTTTTGCAGTAATTCGCATTAAGGAATTCATAATTATCCGCCTTATTGACTTTTTCTCTGTCGTATTTCGTGTTTTGATCGAATTTTCTGAGATTCATACTAACGCCCCGCTTTACTTCTATATATTCAGTATAATAAAATTTCTCCTGTATTTCAATACAAAAGCACAAACTTAAACAAGTTTGTGCTTTATTCTTCCTCTGTTATTTCAAACAGCTCATTTGGTGTGCAGTTAAACAATCTGCACATTGTTTCAATATTTTCATATCGAATAGATTTTGTTTCGTTATTCACCATTTTGTTAAAATTCTGATAGCTCATTCCAAGCTGCATATAAAGCCAATATTTCGTTTTTCCGTTTTCTTTAAGCAGATCAAGCACTCTCAATTTGATCAAAACAATCACCTATATCTAATGTTTTAATTAGATAATACTTTAATCATTTGCATTGACATATAGACTATTGCATTATATAATGTAAACATTAGATGTGTGATTATGAAAAGATTTGAGATAAAGAGAGGAAACGAAATGTTTTCGTTAATAAAAGCATTGACCACAGACCAAAGCACACTTGATCTATATTACATAAAAAAGCGAAAAGAGGCCTATAAGAAAACACACGGAATACCAAGACATATTCGTTTACATAATTTTCTACATTGGTTTTTGCTTCCCTGCATAAAAGCCCTCAGAATAGCCGGTAAGCGAAATTTGATTATTTACTGTGACAGAAGAACAAAAACACATAATCCAACGATTTATGCCTGCACTCACATCGGAGGAGTGGATATTGAAACCGCCTTTGAGGCAATTAAATATCCCTGCTGGTTGTTTTTAGGCGATCCACGTGAGGTATATAAAAACCTTGATGGCTTTATGCTTGGATTAAACGGAGTAATTTGTTTAGATTCTAAAGATAAAGACGATAGACGAATTGCAAAAGAAACTGCAATTCAATTATTAAAACACGGCGGAAATCTGTTGATATATCCGGAAGGCGTTTGGAATATATCGGAAAACCTTCCGGTAGGAAAATTATTTATCGGCACAGCTGAAATGGCAATTCAATCGAAAGCTGATATTGTTCCGATTGCGGTAGAATTTTACGGCAATGATCTATGTGTTGCAATCGGCAAAAATATGGATATATCGAAATTTGCCATTGAAGATAAATATACTGTAAATCAACTTTTGCGTGATGAGCTTGCAACACTCAAATGGACAATATGGGAGCAACGAGGAATTTCGAAAAGAGCTTTATTTCCCGATAACTATTCCGAAACCTTTGTTAATAAAATTATTTACGGAAATAAGGAAACCTCATATACTGTTCAAGATGTTTTAAACACAATGTTTATAGATAAAAGTATCACCGAATATTCGCAAGCCTTTGAACACTTGAACAACATAAAGCCAAATTTGCAAACGGCATTTTTATTTAATAAAAGATCAAAGTGAGGAAATAAAAATTGTATAATAAATTTTTAGTGAATTATTTATATCGTGACCCAGAAAAAACAGTTTCTGAATGTGGGATACAAGTTCGAAAAATAATTAATCCGCTTATTCGGTTTGCAATGCCTTTTACTACGAAAACGAAATTAAAGGTTTTGCGGAGAGCGGCTATCCCTGATAACAGACCGATTATTTTTGCAGCAACTCACGGATTCAAAGAAGACATAATTGATACTCTAATTACCGTTAAGCGTCAAGCGTACATACTAATTGGAAGTTTGTCACAGGTTTTCAAATCACCTGAGGGTATTGCCGCTTGGCTTGCAGGAACAATTTTAGTTGACAGATCAAACAAAGAAAGCCGAATTAGTTCAAAAGCTAAAATGATTCGTGTACTTAATTTGGGTGGAAACATTATCATATTTCCTGAGGGAACTTGGAATAAATCTCCAAATCAAATGTCAAACGGTCTTTTTCCCGGAGTTTACGATATAGCCAAAGCAACAGGGGCATTAATTGCACCTGTTGCAACCCACCGCGACGGAAAATATGTTTATGCAATATTAGACGACACCTTTGATATAACTCAATTTGATAGGCAAACGGGCATCTCCATTCTGCGTGACAAATTTTCTACGCTTAGGTATGAACTAATGAATAAATACAGTCTCGCCAAGCGTGATGAATTCCCTTATGGCGATGAGGCAGAAGCTTACTGGAAAAAATATATTGATGACTTAATGGCAGAGGTTGAATTCTATGACTACGAAGAAGAATTGCACACGAAGTTTATTGATAAAAGCATCACTGAATACACCGAAGCCTTTGAACACCTGAACGCAATAAAACCAAATTTTCAAACGGCATTTTTATTCAACAAAAGATTGAAATAGGCATGAAAAAGCACGGACTGAAACAGTCCGTGCTTTCATTTGCGTAATTGATTACTGCTCAACGGGATAAACGGAAACCTTTTTCCTATCCTTACCCATTCTCTCGAATTTTACGGTGCCGTCGATAAGGGCGAAAAGCGTATCGTCCGAGCCGATGCCAACGTTGTTACCGGGATGAATGTGGGTTCCTCTCTGGCGATAGAGAATGTTGCCTGCGAGAACGAACTGACCGTCTGCTCTCTTAGCGCCGAGTCTCTTGGATTCGGAATCACGGCCGTTCTTCGTTGAACCCATACCTTTCTTATGAGCGAAAAGCTGTAAATCTAATTTAAGCATGTATTACACCTCCGAAATAATCACATTAATGTTTTCAGGATAATCCTTTTGAAGCTCTGAAAGATGAAGCTTTAAGCCGTTTAAAATATCCTGAGCCGAATTTGCAGAAGCATTTATCATCAGCTTTAAGTATCCCTCGCCCGCGCTTGCTTCGGCATTGATACCGATAACCTCGGTAACCGTATTTGCCGTCATCAGGCAGGCGCTTGAGACGAAGGCGCAGATAATATCCTCGCCGTGGGGAGCGCTCATTGAATGCCCCTTAGCCTCAAAACCGATCAGCTGATCCTCTGCTTGAAAAAACTTTACTTTGATCATAAATTAAGCGTTGATCGCCGTGATCTCAACCTTCGTGTAAGGCTGACGGTGACCCATCTTGCGCTTCTCGTTCTTCTTGGGCTTGTAAGTAAATACGGTGATCTTCTTACCCTTGCCGTTCTTAAGAACCTTTGCGCTTACGGTAGCCTCAGCACAATCCTTGCCGGCCTTAAGACCAGCTTCAGTGCTTACTGCAAGAACGGTATCAAAAGTGATTTCCTCGTCAGCTTCTACGCCGAGCTTCTCGATATAGAGAACGTCGCCCTCAGAAACCTTATACTGCTTACCGCCCGTTACGATAACTGCGTACATTGATTTTCCTTCCTTCCTTCCGGACTCGCTACGATGGGTGTGTGCGCTGCACATCTTGCCAACCCATAATATGCGGCTTAATGATTATAACATAAAAAAAGATGTTGTCAAGGGTTTAGCATACGATTTATGCTAAAAATATATATTTGTTATCTACTTAGATTTCTTTTGCGCCTGACAGCGCAGGTCAATATGCTTTATCTTTTTATATTTGCCGCTGCCGCGGCGGGGCGTATCATTCTTTTGAGTCGCAAAAGAACGATA